>DASVBE010000300.1:0-11955 GCA_036375995.1 Streptosporangiaceae bacterium
CCGGGGCGAGCAGGACCTGACCCGGTACGGGACGGAGCTGTCCCTGATCGCTGGTGCCCGGGAGGACGTTGCCCAGCAGGGCGCCATCCTGATTTCCGCTCTCGGCCCGGACCTCGACAGCCAGGGAAGCTTCGGGCCGGACAAGCTCGGTGCCATCACCACCGCCATCAGCGAGGAGCAGGCCGCCCAGGTGGCCTTTAACGGCATGGCCGGCCCCGTGCAGCGGCAGCAGTTCCAGCACGCGATGTCGGCCCCGCCGGTGACCCGGGCCCAGGCCATGGTTCAGCAGGCGATCTCGCTGGCCCGGTCAGGGGAACAGGACCCGACGATCGGCGACGCCGCCACCGGGCAGGTCTACGTGCAGGCCGGCCTGAGCCGCGTCGTGGTGCAGCTCGAATCCGCCGAGCAGTCCACGGCCAGCGCGCTGCACAGCCGCGCGGTCCGCTCGGCCGTGGGTTACAGCCTCCTGCTCGCCATCCTGGCCGCCATGCTGTTCACGGTGTTCCGCCCCCGCCTTCCCCGGCGCGCCTGACCACGAGGGTTGCCTGTCACTTCCGGGACAGGGAAGTGCCGGCGTGTTGTTCGGCGATCCGGCCGTAACGCTGTTGTTGCATGCCAGACATGGCGCCCTAACAGCGGCCTGCCAGGCTGCTGGGGGTGAGCAGGGCCACCGGCGGCACAGCGGAAGGAACCGGAAGTTGATCAAGGTAGCTAAGCCCACGCGCGGCGGCACGGTCCGCGTCACGTTCACGCTGCCCGCGCGGGAGCCGGCCGGCGCCGTCTCCGTGGTGGGCAACTTCAACGGCTGGGACCCGTTCGCGCACCCGCTCCGCAAGCGGTCTAACGGCGGCCGCAGCGCCGCGGTCACCGTTCCCGCGGGTGCCACCCTGCACTTCCGCTACCTGGCCGAGGGCGGCCACTGGTTCGACGACGACACGGCCGGGGTTCCCAGCCCGGCTGGCGTCACGCTCACCATCCCGGGCTGATCCGCGCCGCCTTAATCAGCGTTCCTTGATCAATGAATCTAGATCAAGGAACGCTGATTAAGAAACGTTGAGTGGCGTCGGCCTGCGGGGTCCGGGGGCGCGCGGCCCGCTGGGCTGAGGGCCGGGCCCCGGACGCCCGCGCTGAGGGTCAGCCCCAGGCGCCGGCGACCTGGCGGGTGGTGGCGTTGAGGCGGTTGAACAGGTTGGTCACGCCGATGATCAGGATCAGTGCGGCCAGGCCCTTCTCGTCGTAGTGGTCAGCGGCGTCGTCCCAGATCTGGTCCGGCACCGGGTCCGGCCGGTCGGCCAGCCGGGTCGCCGCCTCGGCCAGCGCCAGCGCCGCGCGCTCGGCGTCGGTGAAAAACGGCGCCTCCCGCCAGGCCGCCACGGTGGCGATCCGGTCCTCGGCTTCGCCGGCCTTCCTGGCCTGGCCGGCGCCCGCGTGCACGCACGCGCTGCAGCCGTTGATCTGGCTGACCCGCAGGTGCACCAGCTCGAGCGTGGTCTCCGGCACGCCGCCGGTATAGCAGGACTGCATCAGGTCCTGGATGGGCTTCATAGCGGTCGGCAGGATCATCGCCGGGTTCTTCATCCGTGCTTCCATGCTGGTTCTTCTCTCCTCCGCGCTCCGGGTGGGTCAGCGGGCCCGCACTGGGCTGACCCCTGGCGGCGCGGAAGTGTGACGGCCCCGGCGGGGGCGAAGGTCACGTCGCGGCGGTGAGCCCGAGCTCGGCCAGGATCGCCGCGGTGTGCTGGCCGCGGGACGGCACCGGGCCCATCGCGGCCTCCCGGCCGGGCACGGTGACCGGCGGGAGGAGGGCGCGCACCGGGCCGCCGGGGGTGGCGACCTCGCGCCACCGGTCGCGGGCCGCGAGCTGCGGGTGCTCCGCGAGACCGGCCGGAGTGCGCAGCCGGGCGTTCGCGATGCCGGCCGCGTCCAGCCGCGCGGTGACCTCGCCCGGCGGCAGCGCGGCCAGTGCTTCCTCGATGATCTCCCGCAGCTCGGCGTCGTGCGCGAGCCGGTCGATGTTGGTGGCGAACCGCGGGTCGGTGGCCAGTTCCGGGCGGCCGAGGATCTCCGCGCAGAGCACGGCCCACTCCCGCTCGTTCTGGATGCCGACGAAAACCTGCCCGCCGTCGCCGGCGGCGTACGGGCCGTACGGGGAAATGGACTGGTGCCGGGCGCCGGTGCGGAGCGGCGGGTGGCCGCCGTAGACGCTGTAGTAGACCGGCTGGGTCATCCACTCGGCGAGCGCGTCCAGCATCGCGACGTCGAAGCTGCTGCCGTGGCCGGTCCGCTCCCGTTCGTACAGCGCGGTCAGCACGCCGGTGAACGCGTACATCCCGGCTGCGATGTCGGCCACCGAGATGCCCGCCTTGACCTGCTCACCGGGCGTTCCGGTCACCGCGAGCAGTCCTGCCTCGGCTTGCACGAGCAGGTCGTAGGCTTTTTTCGCGGTGTACGGTCCGCTGGGGCCGTATCCCGAGACCGAGCAGGTGATCAGCCGCGGGAACTGTTCACGCAGGGTTGCGGCACCGAACCCGGCCCGCTCGGCGGCGCCCGGTGCGAGGTTCTGCACGAGCACGTCAGCGCCGGCCAGCAGGGCACGAAGGACCTCCTGGCCGGCCGGGCTCTTCAGGTCCAGCTCCAGCGACTCCTTGCCGCGGTTCAGCCAGATGAAGTAGCTGGCCTGGCCGTGCACCGCGCGGTCGTAGTCCCGGGCGAAGTCGCCGGTGCCGGGCCGCTCGACCTTGATCACCCGGGCGCCGAGGTCGGCCAGCTGCCGGGTGGCGAACGGCGCCGCCACGGCCTGCTCGAGGGCGACCACCGTGATGCCGTCCAGCGGGAGCGCTGCTGCTGCGTGCATGACCGCCAGTCTCGCAGGGCGCCGCTTACGGCCGCCCTTACTCGCTGTGGACGGCGGTTTTTCCGGTGATTAGCGTGGGTAACGGAAAAATCCCGCACGGCGGGACGCATTGGTGCGAACGGGAGGCCAGGCTATGGATTCGACGGGGTTGCTGGGCGCCGGGGACCTGGAGGTACTGCGCAAGGATTTCGCGGCCAGCCCGGCCTACCGGCTGGCGCAGAACGCGGTGACCAGGGTCACCGTGGACGACGTTGCGATCAGCCGGGAGATCATCAACGGCACCGGGCACTCGTGGTCGGTGCTGCTTGACGACTGGAAGGTCACCAATCAGGAGCGCAGCGGCCGGTGCTGGCTGTTCGCCGGTCTCAACCTGCTGCGCGTCGGCGCGATGCGCAAGATGGGGCTCAAGGAGTTCGAGTTCTCCCAGAACTACGCGATGTTCTGGGACAAGATCGAGCGCGCCAACTACTTCCTGGAGGCGGTCATCGAGACCGCGGACCGGGAGCTCGGCGACCGTACGATCGCGTTCCTGCTGCAGTCGGCGGCCGAGGACGGCGGGCAGTGGAACATGTTCGCCGCTCTGGTCGGGAAGCACGGCCTGGTGCCCAAGAGCGTCATGCCCGAGACCCAGAGTTCCTCGAACACGGGGCGGATGAACGCGATCCTGCGCAGCCAGCTGCGGCAGGGGGCCCGGGCGGTGCGGGCCGCGTATGCGGCGGGCGGGGCTGCGGCGGCGCGGGACGAGAAGGCGGAGATCCTGCGGGTCATCTACCGGGTGCTGTGCATTCATCTCGGAACGCCGCCGGAGCGGTTCGACTGGCAGTGGACCGACAAGGACCGTGAGTTCCACCGGGACGGCGTTATTACGCCGCAGGAGTTCGCGGCCAGGTACGTGGAGCTGCCGGTCGCTGATTACGTATGCCTGGTGCACGACCCGCGGGCTTCCAGCCCGCAGGGGCGGACGTTCACCGTCGAGTACCTGGGCAACGTGATCGGCGCGCCGCCGGTGACGTACCTGAATGTCGATGTGCCGTTGCTGAAGCGGCTGACGGCGGCGAGCCTCTCGGCGGGCGAGCCGGTCTGGTTCGGCTGCGATGTCGGCAAGATGATGAGCAACGACTACGGGATCTGGGACGCGGCCCTGTACGACCTGCCGTCCGTCTACGACACCCCGTTTGATCTGGACAAGGCCGCGCGGCTGGAGTACGGCGAGAGCCAGATGACGCACGCGATGCTGTTCACCGGTGTCGACCTGGGTGAGGACGGGGCGCACCGGCGGTGGCGGGTGGAGAACAGCTGGGGCTCGGACACGGGCCGGGACGGCTTCTACACGATGAACGACTCGTGGTTCGACGAGTACGTGTTCGAGATCGCGGCGCGGCGGAGTGCGCTGCCGGCTGAGCTGCAGGCGGCGCTGGACACCGAGCCGATCGTGCTGCCCGCGTGGGACCCGATGGGGGCGCTGGCGCGGTAGCTGCCGCCGGGGTTCAGCCAGCACTGTGCGGCCCTAGCCGGCTGGGTCCGCGCCGTCGAGTGCGGCGCGGACCTGGCGGGCGATCTCCAGATCCTCGCGGGTGGCGACGACCAGGGTGCGGACGTGTGCGCCCGGTGCGGAGATGTCGGCGTCTTCGCCGCCGCGGAGGGTGTCGTTGGTTTGCCGGTCGATGGCCACGCCCAGGAAGCCCAGGCCGGCGGCGGCCTCCGCGCGGGTTTCCGGCTGATACTCGCCGATTCCGCCGGTGAACACGAGCGCGTCGAGACCGTCCATGGCCGCGGCCATCGCGGCGATCTCGCGGCGCAGGCGGTGGGCGTGGACGCCGATGGCCGTTTGCGCGTGCGGGTCGCCCGCGGCGGCGGCCTGGCGGATGTCGCGCAGGTCGCCGGATCCGGTGGGCAGGCCGGCCAGGCCGGCCAGGCCGGAGGCGTGCTCGAGCTTGTCTCCCAGGTCGGCGACGGTGACGCCGCCATGGCGGAGCAGCCAGACCAGCAGGCCGGGGTCGACGCTGCCGGATCTCGTGGCCATGACCAGGCCTTCGAGCGGGGTGAAGCCCATCGTGGTGTCGACGCTCTGGCCGCCGCTGATGGCGGCGAGCGAGGCGCCCGCGCCGAGGTGGCAGCTGACGATCCTGAGCGGGTCCGGCGCGGGTGGCCCGGTGCCGGCGAGCAGTTCCGCGGCGCGGCGGGCGGCGTGCGCGTGGGAGAGACCGTGGAAGCCGTACCGGCGCAGGCCGAACCGCGCGGTCCAGCCGGCGGGCAGCGCGTAGGTGGCCGCCGCGGCGGGGAGGCTGGCGTGGAAGGCGGTGTCGAAGCAGGCCACCTGGGGAACGCCGGGCAGGGCGGCGCGGGCCGCCTCGATGCCGGCGATCGCCCGCGGCTGGTGCAGCGGGGCCAGGTCGGTCAGGGCGGCCAGCCCCTCGATGACCTGGTCGTCGATGACCGTGGCGGCGGTGAACCGGCGGCCGCCGTGGACCACCCGGTGGCCGACTGCGGTGATGCTGGCCGGGCCGGTGCAGCCAGCCTGGCCGGCCTGGCCGGCCAGGAAACCGCGGAGGCCGGCGGTGCCCGCCGAGCCGTCCCAGCGGTCCAGGCCGCCGGAGGCGGTGACGGCCCCGGCGGGGTCAAGCAGGCTGAGCTTGAGGCTGCTGGAGCCGGTGTTGACCACCAGCACCAGGCCGGCGCCCGCGGTCCCCGCGGTCATGGGCGGGCCCAGGCCCAGCCGGTCACCTCGGGCAGGTCCTCGCCGTACGTGCGCACCCAGGCGCGGTGCCGGATCCGGGTGTCGGCCATCTCCTGCCGGAGCCACCCCGCGGTCTGGCTCAGCCCCGGCACCCGGTCGATGACGTCCATCACCAGGTGGAACCGGTCCATGTCGTTGATCACGAGCATGTCGAACGGGGTGGTCGTGGTGCCCTCCTCCTTGTACCCGCGGACGTGGAAGTTGGCGTGCCCGGACCGGCGGTAGGTCAGCCGGTGGATGAGCCAGGGGTAGCCGTGATACGCGAAGATCACCGGCCGGTCCCGGGTGAACAGCGCGTCGAACTCCGCGTCGGCCATCCCGTGCGGGTGCTCGATAGCCGGCTGGAGCCGCATCAGGTCGACCACGTTGACCACCCGGACCTTCAGCGCGGGCAGCCGCCGGCGCAGGATGTCCGCGGCGGCCAGCACCTCCATCGTGGGCACATCGCCCGCGCAGCCCAGCACGACGTCGGGCTCGGTGCCGCCGGAGTCGCTGCTGGCCCATTCCCAGATCCCCGCGCCGCGCGCGCAGTGCAGCGCCGCGGCGTCCATGTCCAGCCAGTCCGGGCACGGCTGCTTGCCCGCCACGATCACGTTGACGTAGTCCCGGCTGCGCAGGCAGTGGTCGGCCACGGACAGCAGGGTGTTCGCGTCCGGCGGCAGGTAGACCCGGATCACCTCGGCCTTCTTGTTCACCACGTGGTCAATGAAGCCCGGGTCCTGGTGCGAGAAGCCGTTGTGGTCCTGCCGCCAGACGTGCGAGGTCAGCAGGTAGTTCAGCGAGGCTACGGGGCGCCGCCAGGGCAGATGGCGGGATACCTTCAGCCACTTCGCGTGCTGGTTGAACATCGAGTCGACGAGGTGCGTGAACGCCTCGTAGCAGGAGAACAGGCCGTGCCGGCCGGACAGCAGGTAGCCTTCCAGCCAGCCCTGGCAGGTGTGCTCGGAGAGGATCTCCATGACCCGGCCGTCTGCTGCGAGGTGACGGTCCTCCGGGATCTGGCGTTCCTGCCAGGTCTTGCCGGTCACCTCCAGGAGCGCGCCGAGCCGGTTGGATTCGGTCTCGTCCGGCCCGAAGACCCGGAAGTTGCGCTGGGCCGCGTTCAGCCGCATGACGTCGCGCAGCAGGTCGCCGAGGACCCGGGTGGGCTCGGTCGGGCCTGAGCCCGGCTGCTTGACGGGGACGGCGTAGTTGCGGAAATCGGGCAGGATCAGGTCGCGCAGCAGCAGCCCGCCGTTGGCGTGCGGGGTGGCGCCGAGCCTGCGCTCGCCGCGGGGGACCAGGCCGAGCAGGTCCTGCTGGGGGCGTCCGTCGGCGGTGAACAGCTCCCCCGGGCGGTAGGAGTGCAGCCACTCTTCCAGCATCTGCAGGTGGGCCGGGTTGGTCCGGACCTCGGCCAGCGGCACCTGGTGTGCCCGCCAGGTCCCTTCCACCGGCAGCCCGTCCACCTCGGCCGGGCCGGTCCAGCCCTTGGGGGTGCGCAGCACGATCAGCGGCCAGTTCGCCCGGGGTCCGGCGGCGGTGCTGGTGGCGCCGCCGGGGGCGGCCGGCGCCGGGGCCTGCGAGCGTGCGCGGTCCTGGATGGCCCGGATCGTGTCCAGCGCGCCGTCCAGCGCGGCGGCGAACTCCTGGTGCATGACGGCGGGGTCGTCACCGGTCACGTACACCGGCTGGTATCCGTAGCCGCGCAGCAGCGCATCCAGCTCGTCGTCTGGTATCCGGGCCAGCAGCGCGGGGTTGGCGATCTTCCAGCCGTTCAGGTGCAGGATCGGCAGGACCGCGCCATCACGGGCCGGGTTGATGAACCGGTGGCCGTGCCAGCTGGTGGCCAGCGGCCCGGTCTCCGCCTCACCGTCCCCGACGACGCAGGTGACGACCAGGTCCGGGTTGTCGAACGCGGCGCCGAAGGCATGCGACAGCGAGTAGCCGAGCTCGCCGCCCTCGTGGATGGAGCCCGGCGTCTCCGGCGCGACGTGGCTGGGCACACCGCCGGGGAAGGAGAACCGCCGGAACAGCTCGCCCATGCCCGCGCCGTCCTGCGGCACACCCGGCCAGACCTCGCTGTAGCTGCCCTCCAGCCAGGTGTTGGCCAGCGCGGCCGGGCCGCCGTGGCCGGGCCCGATGACCAGGAGCATGTCCTGGTCGCGCTGGCTGATCGCCCGGTTGAGGTGAGTCCAGACGAAGTTCAGGCCCGGGGTGGTGCCCCAGTGACCAAGCAGCCGCGGCTTGATGTGATCCGGTTTCAGCGGCTCGGTCAGCAGTGGGTTGGCGAGCAGGTAGATCTGGCAAGCCGACAGGTAGTTGGCGGCGCGCCAGTACCGGTCCAGCGTCGTCTGCTCGGAACTGGTCAGCGGTCGGGCTGTGCTGGAGGTCATCGTCACCCTCTGCCTGGTTTGCGCGGACTTAATCTGGGCGCGAGCGGCCGCCCGCCGTGCATGCTGGCGCAGTAAGCCGACATCGAGATGAACACCCAGCTGCGAGCGGCCGGCCGGTTAGGCTGTGCGGACCACCGTAACCGGTGTCATGAAGCGGAAACTCATGGGTTCCGCGGAGCCGGTAACCAGACCCGGGCGCGGCCGCGTTTGCGGACCGGGGTGCCGGCGGTGAGGATGAGCTGGCGCTTGGCGCCCGGGCGCCTGTCACGCAGCGGCGCCACGGTCAGCACGAACCCGCCGCTGCCCAGACGGACCGCGATGACCAGCAGTTCGTCCTCAGCGCCTGCCACGGTGATCACATCACCAGGATCGAGATCGCCAGGCAGGACCGTGTCGGGCACAGATTGTGACGCTACCCGGTGCGGCCTGCGGTGTCAGCAGCCAGGCAATTACCCCGTGTATAACCAATGAACATTCAGCCAACGAGACAGCCCTGGGCTCAGGCGCCGGGGCGGCCCCAGGTCAGGTCGCCCGCCAGGCTCAGTGCGGCCGCCGTGCGGGCTGGCAGACTACGGGCATGCCTGCGGAGCTTGACGATCTTGTCGCGCTGATGCCCTTCGCCGCCGAACTGGGGCTGGTCCTGGACGAGGCCTCCGCGGACCGGGTGGCGGGGCGCCTGACCTGGGCGCCGCGGCTGTGCACGTCCGGCGGCGTGCTGCACGGCGGCGTGCTGATGTCCGTGGCCGACAGCATCGGCGCGGTCGTCGCCGTCCTCGGTCTCGCCGACGGCCAGACCACCGCCACCATCACCTCGACCACCCAGATGTTCCGCCCGGTGACCGGCGGCGAGGTGCGGGCCGTGGCCGTCCCGCTGCACCGCGGCCGGACCACGGTGACCGTTCAGACCAGCCTGACCAGCGAGGCCGGCAAGCTCGTCGCGCAGACCACCCAGATACAGGCCATCAGGTAGCGCAGGCCGGCCGTACCCTTGGACGATGCCGAGCCCCGGCGAACCGTCGCTGTCGCTGTCGCTGTCCGAATGGCTGGTGCTGTGCCTGATCACCGAGCAGGCCACGCACGGTAACGCCATCGCCGCGCAGCTGGGCCACGACGGCCCGCTGGGCCAGGTCTGGCACGTGCACAAGGCCGTGGTGTACCGCTCCATCGACCGGCTCCAGCAGGCTGGCCTGGTCATCGCCGTGGGGGAGGAGCCCTCCAGTCGCGGCCCGGTGCGGACGCTGGTCGAAGCCACGGCCAAGGGCAGCGGCGCGGCGCGCGCCTGGCTGGCCAGGCCGGTCGCGCATACCCGCGACATCCGCTCCGAGCTCCTGGTCAAGCTGGCCCTGCTGGACCGCGCCGGAACCAGCCCGGCCGCCCTCCTGCAGGCTCAGCACACCCAGCTCCAGCCCATCGCCGACGCGCTGGCCGGGCGGCTCGGCGCGGCCGACGGCTTCGAGCGGATCCTCCTGCTGTGGCGCTACGAGACCATCTCGGCGACGATCCGGTTTCTCGGCGCGCTCTCCGTGGTCCAGCACTGAGCGCGGCTCAGTCCTGAGCCGGGCCCGCACCCAGCCCCCGTACTCCAAATTCAGCGTGATCATTGTGCCGCTGATTACCTGAGAATCGGCTGACTCAGATCGATACTGGTGCATCGTGCCCGGCCGCCCTAAGTTGGCCTCTAGGCCATGTGTTCCTGGGGAGGAATTGCGTATGCCTGATATCTCCGTCACTGTAGACGGCGTCCGATACCAAGATCACGTAGAGCCGCGCCTGCTGCTCGTCCACTACCTCAGGGAGGTCGTGGGCAAGACCGGTACGCCCGTCGGCTGCGATACCTCCAACTGCGGCGCATGCACCGTGCTGATGGACGGCCAGTCGGTCAAGAGCTGCTCGGTCCTCGCCGTGCAGGCCGACGGCGCGAGCATCACCACGATCGAGGGCCTGGCCGGCGCCAACGGCGGCGGCCTCCATCCGGTGCAGAAGGCCTTCCACTCTGAGCACGCGCTCCAGTGCGGCTACTGCACGCCCGGGATGATCATGGCAGCGGTGGACCTCCTCAAGGAGAACCCCAACCCCAGCGACACGGAGATCCGCGAGGGGCTGGAAGGCAACCTGTGCCGCTGCACCGGCTACGAGAACATCGTGCGTGCCGTGCGGCGCGCCGCCGAGGCGGGAGTGAGCGAATGACCGCGACCGAGGAGCAGGCCTCCGCCGAACTGGGCCGGGCACGGCTCCGCAAGGAAGACGCCCGCCTGATCACCGGCCAGACCAACTGGACCGACAACATCACCCTGCCGGGCCTGCTGCACGTCGCCTACCTGCGCAGCCCGCACGCGCACGCGCGGATCGTGTCGGTCGACACCAGCGGCGCAAAGGACCAGCCCGGCGTCGTCGCGGCCTTCTCCGGCGCGGACTTCGCCGACGAGCAGGGCAGCCTGCCGTGCGCCTGGCCGGTGACCCCGGACATCGTGATCCCGCCGCACCCGCCGATGGCCACCGACGAGGTGCGCTACGTGGGCGAGGCGGTGGCCTGCGTCGTCGCCCGCGACCGCTACGCCGCGGCCGACGCGCTCGCCGCGATCGACGTCGAGTACGAGCCGCTGCCCCCGGTGCTGGACATCCGCACCGCACTGGACGACGGCTCGCCCAAGGTGCACGAGGCCGGCAACAAGAGCTTCGAGTGGGTGTTCGCCAACGGCGACCTGGACGCCGCGTTCCGCGACGCCCCCGTCGTCATCGAGCGCAACTACCGCCAGCAGCGGCTGATCCCGGCCGCGATGGAGCCGCGGTCGGTGGTCTGCTCCTGCGTCGGCGGGGAGTTCACGATCTGGTCGGCCACCCAGATCCCGCACGTGCTGCGGGTCATGCTGGCCCTGGTCACCGGCGTGCCCGAGCAGAACATCCGGGTCATCGCGCCCGACGTGGGCGGCGGGTTCGGCTCCAAGCTCCAGGTCACCGCCGAGGAAGTGCTCGCCCTGCTGATCGCCCGCAGGCTGGGCCGCCCGGTCAAGTGGACCGAGTCGCGCAGCGAGGGCAACATGACCGTGCATCACGGCCGGGACCAGTGGCAGCGGATCCGGATCGCCGCGGACCGCGACGGCCGGCTGCGCGGCCTGTCCGTGGACCTGCTCGCCGACATGGGCGCCTACCTGATGCTGGTCACCCCCGGGGTGCCGCTGCTCGGCGCGTTCATGTACAACGCGATCTACAAGATGGACGCCTACTCGTTCCGCTGCACCGGGATCTTCACCACCAAGATGCCGACCGACGCCTACCGCGGCGCGGGCCGGCCGGAAGCCACGTTCGCCATCGAGCGGATCATGGACGAGCTCGCCGCCGAACTCGGCGTGGACCCCCTGGAGATCAGGGAACGGAACTGGATCAAGCACGAGGAATTCCCGTACACCACCATCTGCGGGCTCACCTACGACTCGGGTAACTACGAGGCGGCCACCGCGCGGGCCAAGGAGCTGTTCGGCTACGACGCGCTGCGGGCCGAGCAGGAGCAGCGCCGGGCCGCTGGCGACCCGGTCCAGCTCGGCATCGGTATCTCCACGTTCACCGAGATGTGCGGGCTCGCCCCGTCCCGCGTGCTCGGCTCGCTCGCCTACGGCGCGGGCGGCTGGGAGCAGGCCTCGATCCGGATGCTGCCCACCGGCAAGGTCGAGGTGGTCACCGGGTCCAGCGCGCACGGCCAGGGGCACGAGACGGCCTGGAGCCAGATCGTCGCCGACCAGCTCGGCGTGCCGTTCGAGGACATCCGGGTGCTGCACGGCGACACCCAGATCTCGCCCAAGGGCATGGACACCTACGGGTCCCGCTCGCTGGCCGTCGGCGGCATGGCCCTTGTCTCGGCCTGTGACAAGGTCATCGAGAAGGCCAAGGTCATCGCATCGGCGCTGCTCGAGGCGCCGCCGGACGATGTCGAGTTCGCGAACGGCGTGTTCCGGTCCCGCAGCGGCAGCGGCGTGACCAAGACCATCCAGGAG
>DASVBE010000035.1:0-12331 GCA_036375995.1 Streptosporangiaceae bacterium
GACGGTGTCGGCTGGGTCGGCCGGATTGACGGGCACCCGGCTATCCTACATAGTTAGACTGACAGTCTAATCAAGAGGAGCACCGGTATGACCCCCAAGGAAACTGTGTCCGCCCAGTTCGCGGCGCTGGAGAGCGGCGACGCCGTGCTCGCCGCCCGTTGCCTGCACCCGGAGCACCTGAACCACATGGCCGCCGACGAGCCGGCGGCGTGCGCCCGGCCCGGTGTGCCTGGTCTCATGGCCACCAGCGCATGGCTGCGTACAGCATTCTCAGGATTGAGATTCGAGGTCATCGAGATAGCTGCCGAGGGGGACCGCGCGATCGCGCACGTATGGATGCGCGGGACGCAGACCGGGCCGTTCACGGTGTTCCCGCCCGGCGGCAGGCCGGTCGCGTTCGCGCCCACCGGCCGCGACTTCGCGGTCCGGCACTGCCACGTCTTCCGGTTCCGCGACGGCCTGAGCGCCGAGCACATCGCGGTGCGCGACGACCTCGGCATGATGACGCAGCTCGGCCACTTGCCGCCGGGCCCGGCCGCGCTGGCCCGGATGGCCCGGTTCCAGCTCACCGGCCAGGCCAGGAGGGCCATCGCCCAGGCCGCCGAGGCTGCCGCCCAGGCCGCCGCCGCAGCCGACCTTGCCCTGGCGGCGGACCTGCGCTAGTGGCTGGCCTGCGCTAGTGGCTGGCCTGCGCTAGCTCCAGCAGGGCGTGCAGGTCCCGGGCCGCGTCCAGCACGGCCAGCCCGGCCAGCAGCACGACCGCCGCGCACGCCGCGAGCAGTACCCGCCGCTGCGTCCGGGGCGGCGCCGCCAGCAGAGCCGCCACCCGCCGGGGCACCGGCCCGGCCCAGGCCACTGAGGGCCGCCGGCGGGCGGGCCCGGTCATGCCCAGGCTCAGGGCGCTGCGCGCCGCGCTCTGCGCCGCACCTCGTGCCGCCGCCATGACGGCCACCTGGCCGATGGTCTCGGCCACCAGCCGCCGGTCACCGGTGGCCGCCGCGGCCTCCTCGTCCGCCCAGCGTTCCACGGTGAATTCGACCGCCCTGGCCACCGGGATGAGCAGCGGGCAGGCCGCCGCCGCCATCCAGGCCGTGATCGTGAACAGGTGGTGCCGCCCGGCCAGGTGGGCCCGCTCGTGCGCGATCAGCGCGGCCCGCCGCCGCGGCTCCAGCTGGTCGAGCAGCCCGCCGGAGACCACGATCCGGCCCGGCCAGCCGGGCAGCGCGTACGCCTCCAGGTCCGGGCCCGGCAGCACCACGATGCCGTCCCTGGCGGTCAGCCTGGCCGCCCGCCGGTAGGACCGGAGCAGGGCGCGGACCCGGTGCCGGGACCGGGCCGTCAGGGCCGCCGCGGCCCCGGCCAGCGCCAGCGCGGCGCCGATCCCGCCCGCCACGGGCACCGGGTCATGCGTGCTGAAGGGCGCCAGTGAGTAGTCCCCGAGCGCGGCCAGAACCGGCAGCCGGGCCGCGGCGAACCCGGCCGCCAGTGCCAGCGCGGCGGCCGCGCAGCCGGCCAGCACCACCGCGGCGGCGCACAGCAGCCAGGTCGCCTGCCGCGGCTCGAGCCGGTGGGCCAGCGGCCGGGCCGCGGCGCTGGCCAGCAGCGGGATGATCAGCGGCAGCAGCAGCGCCAGCAGCAGGGGACCCACGGCGGCTACGTCCCGCCCGGGGTGCCGCCCAGCAGCCGGCGCAGCAGTTCGGCGTCCCGCCCGGACAGCCCGGACACGAACCGGCTGAGCACCGCGTCCCGGTCCGAGCCGCTGCCCAGCGCGTGGCTCATCCGGCCCGCGGCCAGGCTGGCCTCGTCCACCGGTGCGTAGCAGAACCCGCGCCCGGCCCGCCGCCGGCTCAGCAGGCCCTTGGCCTGGAGCCGGGACATGGTGGTCACGACCGTGCTGTAGGCCAGCCCTCGCTGCCCGGCCCCGGCCCCGGAGAGCCGGTCGCGGACTTCGCCGGGGGTCAGCGGCCCGGCGGCCGCCCGCAGGATGCCGAGCACCTCGGACTCCAGGGTGCCCGCGGCCCGCCGCTCCGCCCCCGGGCCGTGCTCGCTCATGCCGCCGCCTCTTCCTCCGGTCAGTATCTACAGGTCCTGTAGATGTACTACAGTACTCGTAGTACTACCTTTGCTGTAGAGAGCTGTGCGCCGAGTATGCCACGCCAGGGACCCTGGCGGAGTCGTGACGGAGGGCCCCTGATGACGCACCTGACCTACCTGGAGGCGGGCATCGTCGGCCTGGTCCAGGGCATCTCGGAGATGTTCCCGGTCTCCAGCCTGGGCCACAACGTGCTGATTCCCGCCCTGATCGGCGGGAGCTGGGCGAAGGACCTGAACGTCGCCACCCCGGAGTCGCCCTATCTCGCGTTCATCGTCGGCCTGCACGTCGCGACCGCGTTCGCCCTGATCATCTACTTCTGGCGGGACTGGGTCAGGATCACCGGGGGCTTCTTCTCCTCGCTGCGCCAGCGCCGCGTGCAGACCGCGGACCAGCGGCTGGCCTGGCTGATCATCCTGGCCACGATCCCGGTCGGCCTGGCCGGCCTGGCCTTCGAGCACGAGTTCCGGGTCATCTTCGGCAAGCCCGTGATCGCGGCCATCTTCCTGGCCGTCAACGGCGTGATCCTGATCGCGGGGGAGCGCTACCGGAGCAAGGCGTCGCTGGCCGCGGACGCCGCGCTGCGCGTGGCCCGCGCCCGGGCCGCGGCGGCCACTGTGCCCGCCCAGCCGCTCCATGCCGTGCCCGCGGCGGCACCCGCGGGACTGCCCGCGGACCCGCCCCGGTACGAGCGCGATGACCCGGACGGCGCGGTCCAGGCCGACCGGCGGCTGGCCACGATGGGCTACCCGCGGGCGCTGGTGATCGGGTCGGCGCAGATCCTGGCCCTGCTGGCGGGAATCAGCCGGGACGGCGTGGCCATGGTCGCGGGCATGGCCCGCGGGCTGAGCCGGGAGGACGCCGCCCGGTTCGCGTTCCTGCTGGCCACCCCGGTGATCCTGGCCGCGGGGGTGCTCAAGGTGCCGGACCTGGCCGGCCCGCTGGGCGCCGGGATCCGCGGCCAGATCCTGTTCGGCAGCGTGCTGTCCGGCGTCGGCGCTTACCTGTCCGTCCGCTTCCTGCTCCGCTACCTGCGGACCAGGACGCTGACCCCGTTCGGCGTATACTGCCTGATCGTGGGCCTGGCCAGCGTCGTCTTCCTGACCCTGGCGCGCTGATGCAGCACCTGATCGCCACCTATGGCTACCTCGCGGTGTTCGTGCTCATGGTGGCCGAGTCGGCGTGCATCCCGATTCCGTCCGAGCTGATCATGGCGCTCGGCGGCGCACTGGCGGCCGGCGCGGTGCCCGGCACTTCGCTGAACCTGGTCGGCGTGATCGTGGCCGGGACCGCGGGCAACGTCGTGGGCAGCTACCTGGCCTGGGCCGCGGGCCGGTACGGCGGGCCGGCCGCGGTGGACCGCTGGGGCGGCTGGCTCCGGGTGGGCGACCGCGAGCTGGACCGCGCTACCGGGTGGTTCGTCCGGTACGGCCCGCGGGCGGTGCTGATCGGCCGCCTGCTGCCGGTGGTGCGCACGTTCATCTCGCTGCCCGCCGGGATCGCGCGGATGGACGGGGCCCGGTTCGGCTTGTACACCCTGATCGGCTGCGTGCCGTGGACCACGGCCCTGGCCGTGGCCGGCTACCTGGCCGGCGCGCACTGGGAGTCCGTGGTGAGCGGCTTGCGCCTGCCTACCCTGATCGTGGCCGCGGCGGTCGCGATCGGCCTGGGAGCCGGGCTGTGGTGGTACGTCCGCTGGCGCCGTACCCAGCCCCGGCCCGCTGCCCGCGAGCCCGCCCACCGCGCGCGTGGCCGCCGCGCGCGTGACCGCCACGACGCCACCCGCCGGCGCCCCTGACCGGCCGGGCCGGCCACCTACTTGACCCCCGTCGGCCCGGCCCTGACCCCGCTGGCCGGGGCCGGCCTCACCCACCGGCTCCGGCCGGCGGATCCGTCCTAGTCAGCGCCCTGCTGGGCGGCCAGGTCCCACCTCTGCTCGATCCGGCCGAACCGCCAGATGGCCAGGGCCACGATCCAGGTCAGCACGAACACGGCGACGATCACGAAGCCGGCCTTGTTCAGGTCGAACTTGGCGATGAACGACCAGAACCCGCCGCTCGCGCCGGTCTCCTGGCCGATCAGCCCGAGGATCTCCACCGTGCCCACGAAGAACGCGACGAACACCGACAGCCCGGTGATGGTCAGGTTGTAGTAGACCTTCCTGATCGGCCGGGCGAACGCCCAGTCGTAGGCGAAGTTCATGAAGCAGCCGTCGATCGTGTCCAGCACGCACATCCCGCCCGCGAACAGGAACGGCAGCGACAGGATCGCGTAGAACGGCAGCCCGCTGGCCACCGCGGTGCCCGCCAGCACGAGCAGCGCGATCTCGGTGGCGGTGTCGAAGCCGAGGCCGAACAGCACGCCGATCGGGTAGATCTTCCACGGCTTGTCGACCCGCCGGGCCAGCGGCCCGAAGAACCGGTTCATCAGCCCGCGCTTGTCCAGCTGGGCCTCGAGCTCGGCGTCGTCGTACCGGCCGGTGCGCATGTCCATGAACACCTTCACCAGGCCGATCAGGATGACCACGTTCAGCCCGGCGATCAGGTACAGGAACCCGCCGGACACGCCGGTGCCGATGATGCCGGTCGCCGTGTGCAGGCCCGAATTGCCGTTGCTGACCTGCTGGTCCAGCGCGCGGATGCCGAAGTTCAGCAGCAGCGCCAGCGCGAACACGACCGATGAGTGGCCGAGCGAGAACCAGAACCCCACCGACAGCGGCCGTTTGCCCTCGCCGACCAGCTTGCGGGTGGTGTTGTCGATGGCCGCGATGTGGTCCGCGTCGAACGCGTGCCGCATGCCCAGCGTGTAGGCCAGGATCCCGGTGCCGAACCCGAACACCTCGGTGCTGCTGATCCGGTAGTGGCCGCCGACCGCGACGGCCAGCATCCCCCAGCCTGCCACGTGCAGCACCACGATCGTCAGCGCCATGCCGCCCATCCGGGTCCACTCCGCCGGGGTCAGCGCGTGCCGGATCCGGGCCAGCCTGCTCCGCGGGCCACTGACCGGGGGACCAGCGATCGGGGGACCAGCCATCAGGGAACCACCACCTCCACCCGGGCCCGCCCGGCGCGCCTTATTGCAACCTACTTGCAGGAGCATAACGAAGGTATCTGCGTCGCCAAGGCGGCAGGTCCCGCGAAGGTTTCTGATTTATTACGCATGGCTGCCCGGCGACCCGCTTCGCCCAGGCCAGACGGGCGGCGGCTACAGTGATGCCGACCGATCGGGATATTCGAGCGGACCCTGGGCCAGGCCGAGACCGGCCGGGTGATCACCGCCGCGGCCACCATCATGATCCTGGTCTTCCTGTCCTTCCTGTTCGAGCAGCAGCTGATCATCGACCAGTTCGGGGTGGGCCTGGCCGGGGCGGTGATCGTGGACGCCTTCCTGATCCGCACCGTGCTGGTCCCGGCGGCCATGCACCTGTCCGGCAACGCCAACTGGTGGCTGCCGCGCTGGCTGGACCGGGTCCTGCCGCGGCTGTCGGTGGACCTGCCCGGGCCGCCCCCGCCTGCGGCCCCGGCCGGGCTGACCGGCCCGGATGCGGTGCCCGCGGACACGACGGCGCCCTGACCCTGGCCCCGGCACCCCGCCGGCGGTGGGACCATAGGCGCATGCCCCTGCAGTTTGACCCGCCCTCGGGGACGCGCGACTTCCTCGCCGCCGAGCTGGAAACCCGGCAGCGCGCGTTCGCCGTTATCGACCGTGTCTACACCTCGTACGGCTTCGAGCCGCTGCAGACGCCGGCCTTCGAGCGCCTCGACGTGCTCATGGGCAAGTACGGCGACGAAGGCGACAAGCTCATCTTCAAGATCCTGCGGCGCGGCGAGCACGAGGCATCCGGTGAGGCGGATCTGGCCCTGCGCTACGACCTGACGGTGCCGCTGGCCCGGGTCGCCGCGGCCTACGGAAGCCGGCTCCCGTCGCCGTACAAGCGCTACGCGCTCGGCCCGGTGTGGCGGGCCGACCGGCCGGGCAAGGGCCGCTACCGCGAGTTCACCCAGTGCGACCTGGACACGCTCGGGTCCACCTCGCTGCTGGCCGACGCCGAGGTGGTGTGCGCCCAGAACGAGGCGCTGACCGGCCTGGGCGTGCCCGGGTTCGGCATCAAGCTGAACTCCCGGCTGGTGCTGACCGGCCTGCTCGAGGTGTTCGGCGTGCCCGCCGAGCTTGGCCCGGGGGTCCTTGCCTCGCTGGACAAGCTGGACAAGCTGGCCCCGGCCGAGGTCCGGGCCGAGCTGGCCGGCCGGGGGCTGGCGCAGGACCGGGCCGGCGAGCTGGTCGAGGTGATCTCCGCCCCGGACAGCGAGGAGCGGGTCCGGGCCGCGCTCAAGCCCAGTGAGACCGGCGCGGCCGGCCTGGAGCAGGTCGATGGCCTGCTGGCGCTGGTCCGCGGGCAGGTCCCGGACGGCCGGGTGACGTTCACCCCGGGCATGGTCCGCGGCCTGAGCTACTACACCGGGCCGATCTGGGAGCTGGTCACGCCGGTGGTGACCGGCTCGATCGGCGGCGGCGGCCGGTACGACCACCTGATCGCCGACCTGGGCGGCCCGGACCTGCCCGCCACCGGTGCCGCGCTGGGCATCGAGCGAATCCTGGCCGCGCTGCCCGGCAGCGAGGGCGGCCGCAGCCGGCTCGACGTGGCGGTGACCGTGATGGGCGAGACGCTGGCCGCGCGGGCCTTTGCGTTCGCCGGCCTGGCCCGCGCGGCCGGCCTGCGCGCCGCGGTGTACCTGGGCAGCTCGGGCAAGCTCGGCCGGCAGCTCAAGTGGGCCAGCGACTCCGGGGCCCGGTGGAGCCTGATCTACGGCGCGGCCGAGGACGCGGCCGGCACGGTCACGGTCCGGGACATGAACAGCGGCGAGCAGGCCGCGGTCCCGGTGGGCGCGCTGGCCGGGCACCTGGACGGGCTGGCCGCGGGCCTGGCAGACGGCGGCTGATGGCGGCCGGCCGGTGACCGGCGGCGTGCTGCCGCCGGACGAATGGTTCGGCGGGCTGCCCGGCGTGGTGATCGCGGGCGGCGCGCTGTACACCGACCCGGACGGGCGGGTGCTGCTGGTCAAACCCAACTACCGGGACCACTGGACGATCCCCGGCGGGGTCTGCGAGCACGGCGAGCCGCCGCACGCCGGCGCGACCAGGGAGATCGCCGAGGAGGTCGGGCTGGCCGGGCCGGCCGGGCCGCTGCTCACCGTGGACTGGTCCCAGCCCTACGGCCGGCACCAGCGGCCGATCATGCATTTCGTGTTCGACGGCGGCACGATCCCGGCCGACACCCCGATCAAGGTGCAGGCCGAGGAACTCGACGGATACCGGTTCACCGAGCTGGCCGAGCTGGCCTCCTACGTGCCGCCCTACCTGCAGGCCCGGATCGCCGCCGCGCTGGCCGGCCGGGCCCGCGGCGCGACCGTCTACCAGCCGACCTGGCCCGGGTAGCAGGCGGCACGGTCAGGCGGGCAGGGCGGATCCGGTGAGCTCCTCCGCGGCGGCGGCCCGCCACCGCCGGCAGCCCAGCGCGGCGGCGAGGTGCCCGGCGAACGAGTCCGCCGCGGCCAGCACGCCGACGGGCCGGCCCGCCTCCGCGGTCAGCGAGGTCACCCCGGCGTCGCTGATCCCGCACGGCACGAATGTGCCGTACCAGGACAGGTCGTTGTCGCAGTTCAGCGCGA
Organism: Streptosporangiaceae bacterium; assembly: GCA_036375995.1. Classification (GTDB taxonomy): domain Bacteria; phylum Actinomycetota; class Actinomycetes; order Streptosporangiales; family Streptosporangiaceae; genus DASVBE01. The sequence goes on from DASVBE010000035.1 coordinate 7,762, forward strand.
TGCCGTGCATGGTCACCCCGCGCGACACCCGGATGCCGATCGCGCCCACCTTCCGGTCAGGACGGCCACCGCCGGTCACCCAGGCGCCGCTGCGCCCCTCCACCCGGGTCGCGGTCACCCCGAAGTCGGCGCAGGTGCGGATCATCGCCTCCTCCAGCGCCCGCACGTAGGCAATCACGTCGACCGGCTCGTCCAGCGCGACGATCGGGTAGCCCACCAGCTGGCCAGGGCCGTGCCAGGTGATCCGGCCGCCCCGGTCCACGTCCACCACCGGCGCGGCCGCCATCCCCGGCGCCGGCCGGTCCTCCGGCCGGGTCCGCTTGCCCGCGGTGTACACCGGGTCGTGCTCCAGCAGCAGGCAGCAGTCCCCGGCGTCGCCCGCGACCCGGCGCTCATGGATCTGCCGCTGCAGCTCCCACCCGGCGTTGTACTCGACGGTCCGTGCTCCCAGCCCCAGCCGGACCACCATCAGCTCGTCGTTCACCCTGCCAGCCTAGCCCGGCCTCGGTAGCCAGCCTTACAGGCCGCCGGGGCCGTCCGGGGTGCCCAGGCCGGTGGGCGCGTCGTAGCCCTTCTTCGCGGTGCACAGGTAGTCGCCGCCGCAGATCACCCGGGGCGGGCCGAACACATTGCTGCCCGTGGTGATGTCGAAGAACGACCGCCGGTGCCGGTACAGGCGGGCGGTGGTGATCGTGGTGCCGTTGCCGGCCAGGCCGTAGATCCCGGCCACCAGCGGGGCCGCGGCGCTGGTACCCGCGACGGTGACCCAGCCGCCGTAGACGGAGATGAAGACCGGGATGTTGCTGGCGACGGCGGAGATGTCGGCGATGGTCCGCATCGGGCAGTGCGTGTCGTGCTGCCAGGACGGCTTGGCGATCCAGGCCGAGCAGCCGCTGCCGCCCGCGCCGACGCCTGCTTCCCGCCAGGCCCGCTCGTGCCAGCCGCGGCGGTTATGCGCCCGGGTCAGCATGGTGCCGCCGACCGAGGTCACCGTGGGCAGGTCGGCCGGGACCTGGGGGTCGGTGAACCCGGAGTCCCCGCTGGCGGCGACCACGGTGTGGCCACGGCGCTGGTAGGCCCTCCGGAACGGGAGCGAGAACCCGTCCTCGCCGATGCCGTAGCTGTTGGAGATCACCTGGGCGCCGAGCCGGGCCGCGGTCCGCTCGGTGGCGGCCAGATCCGCCGGGGTGGGGTCCTTGCCCTCGACGACGAGGATGTGGCAGCGCGGGCAGGCCGCCGAGATCATCGACACGTCCAGGGTGGCCTCCAGGTCCCACCCGGTGCCCACCCCGGACGGCTCGGGTTTTGTTCCGCCGTGCTGGTTGACCTGGCGGAAGCAGCCGCTGGCCACCGTGCACGTCGGCAGCCCGAACTGCCTGCGGTAGGCGGCCAGGTAACGGGCCAGGTGCGGGGTGTGGAAGGCGATCGACACAGCCACGGTCTGCCCCGGGGACCCCGGGGACCGCAGCCGGTAGGCCGACCGGAGGGCCGCCGCGCTCAGCCCCTGGGGGGCTGCCGCCTGGCCGTCCGCGGTGGCCCGGTTCACCTGGTTCTGCGGCCGGTAGGACAGGAAGCACTGGGCCTGCCCGGCCTGCGGCCGCGCGCACGGCGGGCTGATGAACCCGGACGGCGGCGGGCTGGCGGCCCCAGCCGCCGGCTGCACGGCGGCCGTCGTCCGGGCGGCCATCGGCGCCGTCCGGTAGGCGCGGGTGATGGTCTCGGTGACCGACCCGTCGGCTGCGTCGGCCGCGGTGGCGCGCAGCGACACGAACGCGCCGGCCGGGGCGGTGAACGACGCGGTGTACTGGCCGGCCACGGCACCCGCGGTGACCTGGGCGGCCTGCCAGGCCTTGCCGCCGTCGAACGAGACCTGCAGGCCCGCGCTCGTGACGGCCGGGGCGGCGGCCAGCTGAAGGTGCCCGGCGGTCAGCCCGATGGCCTGGTGACCCGGTGCGGTAGATCCGGCCAGGCTGAGCCCGGCCACCTGGTAGGCCAGCGTCATCATCGGCTGCACCGCGCACGCGCGGGTCAGGCGGGTGGCGGGCGGCGGAGCGGCGGGGCAGGCCCACGGAGCCGGGACCTTGGCGGCTTTATCTCGCTGCGACCGCCACTGCCAGGTAGTCGTGCTGGACGGCGACAGCACATAGTGCGGTCCGGCCCGGCGGGCGGAGAGCGTGAACCTCACTGCTGACGGGCGGGGACTGAGGAGCACCGGCGGGATGCCGCCGCTGGCGTCGCCGGCCGCTAGCCGGGCGCCGTCCTGGTCGACCTGATACCGCTCCGTGACCCTGGCACCTGGGTCGAGGAAGGAACCGCTGCCCTGATGGCCGGGAGTGCTGTCGCTGAACGCTACCGGGCTCAGCGACAGCGTGTCGCCGGCCCGCGCCGCGGCGGGCGGCAGGGTGAACCCGGGCTCCACGCTGGCCTGGCGGGCCAGGCTCACCGCGGCCACGGGGTGGAGCGGGTAGCGTCCCCAGTCCTCGGTCAGCTGGTCGCCAGGACGGTACGAGCGCAGCGCGCCCGCCTGCCCGCCGGCCTGCGTCGTGCCGAACTCGACGTACCGGCTCTGCCAGAACACGCCCGGGTCCGCGGTGAGGTACTGGATCTGCTGGCCGGGCAGCCGCAGCGGGTTCGGGAACACGCCCGGCCCGCCTTCGAGCTCGGTCGTGGTGCCGCCCGCGGTGACCCAGCCGCCGGCCGACGGCCGGTCCTGGAAGTAGTTCTCGGTGACCGTGGCCAGGCGGGCCGGGTCGGCCGTGAAGTGCTGCGACGGGACCTGGTTCAGCGGCCCGGGGAAGTCCAGGCTGTACGCGTACTGCTGCGCGGCGCCGCGGGGCGAGGCGAGCTGCTCCTGGGTGATGGTCTGCAGGCTGCCCAGGGCGGGGGTGTAGTGCGCCGGGGCCGCCACGATGTGCAGCTGCCGGGCCAGGACACCGAGGACGGTCAGGATGAAGGCCACGGGCGGCCCGGCCTTGCCGCGGATGATCTGGGTGAATGATTCCGAGTCGACTACCGCCGGACGGGGCGTGGACACGCTGAGCACGCTGGTCGCCGCGTGCCCGTCCATGGTCACATGGGGGTTTGCGCCGCTGGCCGGGACGGTGAACTCGGGCGGGAACACGAAGGCGATCTTGCCCTTGGCGAAGATCAGCCCGCTGGCCCAGTAGTGGCCCGCGGGCACGGTCATCCTGGCGATGCCGTGCCGGAACACGCCGCCGCCCGCGACGACATTGGTGTTGTCCGCGCTGACCAGGGATATCGAGTCGCCGTTATCCGGCCGCCCGGCCAGATCGGTGCCGTGAATGACGATGGTGTGCAGCACGAACCGGGGCCGGGACGGTCCCAGCCGCGGGCCGCCGGCCAGCGCGATGCGCACCCCGTGGGCGAACAGCCCGTCGGTGCCGTAGGCGGCCCGGTCGTGATCAGCGGCGAACTGGCGGCTGAGCGCCGCGCCGAAGGCAGGCGCGGACCGGGCGGTGAGGAAGCCCGTGGCCGTGCCCGCCGACGCGTGCGTGATCGTCACGCCGGGCAGCCGCGGCACCCGCCCGGGATAGGTGATCTGCACCGGCAGCTGGCCGCCGCGCTCGGCCCGCCGCAGCGCGGCCCCGTCGAACAGCGCCGGGTCCAGGCCCCGGCCCAGGAACGGCAGCGCGGCCACCGGGACCTTGGCGGTGTTCCCGGCCCGGCCCATGGTCATCATCGCCCCGCTGGCCAGCGACGAGCCGGACGCCGGCGGCAGCAGCACCGGGACCGGCCGCCCGGCCGGGCCGGGCAGCATGGCCAGCCGGGCCCCGGTGATCAGCAGCACCGGCCGGGCGCCGCCCGCCGCCGGGGTGCCCGCCGCCGGGGTGACAGCCGCCGGGGTGCCAGCCGCCGGGGTGACAGCCGCCGGGGTGACAGCCGCCGGGGTGGTTGCCACCGCGGGGCCGGCGGCCGCCGGGGGAGCGGCCGCCGCGACGGCCAGGCTCACGGTCAGGCCGCCGGCCGCGGCCAGCGCCAGTGCTCGCCGGGGAAGCAGCGCTTGCCGGGGAAGCAGTGCTCGCCTGGGATGCAGTGCTCGCCTGGGATGCAGTGCTCGCTGGGGAAGTCGGGAACGCACTCGGGTCTCCTTCGCCAGTCCGGGGCACTCATCGGCTGACTGCCTCCGACCCGCCAAGGACGTCCGGGCCGCCGTGGACGTTGCCGGCGATTTCGCGGGATCAGCGCCCGGTACGTTGGCAGGCGTGAGCGAGCCGGAGAACCGCGCTGTGGCGCTGTGGCTGGCCGAGGTGATCTGGGTCGGCGAGCGGCGGCAGTACCTGATCGCGGCGGAGGACGAGGTCGACGCCGTAGACCAGATGCGGATGATCCCGCACGTCAAGGGGGCCATGGACGTCGGCCTGATCGGCGAGCTGCGGCCCGGGCCGGCCGAGGTCTGGCGCAGCGGCGACGGGCCGCCGCCGGAGTTCCCGCTGACCGGGCCGCCGCGGGCGATCGATTCCTACGGCAGCCGCTGACCCGGGGACCGGCCCAGGAAGGCGGCCAGCTGGTCGCTGGGGCCCGCCGCGGCCGGGACCGGCACCGGCTCGGC
>DASVBE010000094.1:0-13610 GCA_036375995.1 Streptosporangiaceae bacterium
CCCCTCGGGCTGCGGCAAGACCACCGCGCTGCGGTCCATCGCCGGCCTGGAGCAGGTCACCGAGGGCACGGTCGCGATCGGCGACCGGATCGTCAACGACCTGCCGCCCAAGGACCGGGACATCGCGATGGTGTTCCAGAACTACGCGCTGTACCCGCACATGAGCGTCGCCCAGAACCTGGCCTTCGGCCTCGAGCAGCGGCGGACGCCCAAGCCGGAGGTGAAGCAGCGGGTCGCCGAGGTGGCGCAGCTGCTGGGGCTGACGGAGTACCTCGGCCGCAAGCCCGCCGCGCTGTCCGGCGGGCAGCGGCAGCGGGTCGCGATGGGCCGGGCGATCGTCCGCCAGCCGCAGGCGTTCCTGATGGACGAGCCGCTGTCCAACCTGGACGCCAAGCTGCGGGTGTCGATGCGGGCGTCGCTGGCGCAGCTGCACGCGCGGCTCGGCGTGACCACCGTGTACGTCACGCACGACCAGGTCGAGGCGATGACGCTGGGCCAGCGGGTGGCCGTGCTGTGCGCCGGGAAGCTGCAGCAGGTCGACACCCCCCAGGTCCTGTTCCGGGCGCCGGTCAACCTGTTCGTGGCCGGGTTCATCGGCTCCCCGGCGATGAACTTCGCCGACGCCGAGCTGGTGCGCGACGACGGGCCCGCGGTGGTGTTCGCCGGGCACCGGCTGGCCGTGCCCGGGTCGCTGATCGAGGGCCGGCCGGGCCTGGACGGCTACTTCGGGCGGCCGGTGATCCTCGGCGTCCGCCCGTCGGACTTGGAGGACGGAGCGCTGGCCGAGCCCGGCTGGCCGCGGCTGCCGGTGACCGCCACCGTGACCGAGGAACTGGGCAGCGAGAAGCACATCCTGTTCGCGCTCGACGCCGCGCCGGTCCAGCACGCCAGCCTCAGCGCGGCCGAGACCGCGGCCGCGGACGAGGAACTGATACCGGTCACCGGCGACAAGGCGACCTGGACCGCGCGGGCCGCGGCGCGCAGCTCGATCGGGCCCGGGCAGCAAGCCGAGCTGGCCGTGGACACCTCCGGCCTGCAGTTCTTCGACCCGGAAAGCGGCCTGTCGATCGGCCACTCCGCGCTGCTCGAGGTTGCCTGATCACGCTTCCGTTACCCGGGCAAAGAGGGGAACCGGCGAACCCGGGTGGTGCGTCCTAGGTCCATCGAGCCTCGCTGAGGCTCACGGACCCGGAGCTCTGCGCCATGCCGATATCGCTTACGCCAGCCCAGCGGGCGCTGGCCCTCGGCGGCACCGCCGCTGCCGTCCTGATTGGCGCGTTCGCGCTCGGTCTGGGCACGGGCCGGTCCACCGCTCCCGGCGGGCAGCACCCAGCCGGCCTGGGCAGCCCCGCCACCAGCCCGAACAGCGCGGGCGGCGCCGGGACGAGCCTCACCGGCGCCGACCTCACCGCGGCCTCCGGGTCGGGCCGGATCACGGTCACCGGCACCGGCACGGTGACCGGCGTGCCGAACCAGCTGATTCTCTCCATCGGGGTCCAGGTCAAGGCCGCCTCGGTGAGCACCGCGCTGAGCAACGCCAACCAGGCGGTCAGCCGGGTCACCGGCGCGCTGCGGGACCGCGGCGTGGCCGCCGCCGACATCCAGACCGCTGACCTGTACATCTCACCCGACCTGCGCGGCGCCGCGCAGACCCCGAACGGCTACACGGTCAGCGAATCGGTCACCGCCACGCTGCGCCAGGTCAGCGCGGCCGGGGGGCAGATCGACGCGGCGGTGCGGGCGGGCGGCAACGCGGTCACGGTCAACGGCATCTCGCTGAACCTGACCGACACCAGCAGCCTGCTGGCCCGGGCCCGCAAGGCCGCGGTGGCCAACGCCCGGACCAAGGCGTCCCAGTACGCGGCCGCGCTCGGCCAGCCGCTCGGCCCGGTGGTGAGCATCACGGACTCGGCCGGCTCGGGCCCCTTCCTGCCCGCCGCGGCCCGGTCCGCGGCCGGCGCCGCGGACTCGTCGGTGCCGATCTCGCCGGGCACCCAGCAGCTCAGCGTCTCGGTCACGGTGGTGTACGCGGTTCCCTGATCCCGGACCGCGTCAGCGGCGGCGGCCGAGCACCCACGTGGTCATCAGCCAGCCCGCGGCGAGCCAGCCCAGCAGCGTGAGATAGCAGGGCACGAGATCGGTGACCAGGCCGGTGGTGAGGCCCGCCCGGATGACCTCGGCCATGTTGTAGAACGGGAGCACCCGGTCCACGGCAAAGAGCCAGCCCGGCAGGTTCGCCGGCGGGAACACGATCGGGGAGAACAGCAGCACCACGAAGATGAGCGTGTTGGCGATGAGATTGGCGATCGACGGGTCCGGGATCATCAGCGCCATCCCGAACCCGACCGAGACGGCCACCAGCGCGGACACCAGCACGGCCGGAATGAGCTGCGGGGAGACGGTGAGGTGCAGGCCGTACCGCCAGGTGGCCACCACGAGGGCGAGCACCGTCCCCGGCAGGCACAGCAGCGTGTACAGCACGAACGTGGACACCGCCTGGGCGCTGCGCGGGACCGGCAGGGACCAGACGAAGTCGTAGGTGCCCTCGGTCTTGTCCTGCCCCACGATCCCGGGGATCAGCACGAAGCCGAGCGGGACCAGTGCCAGGGTGGGCGTCCCGGTGCTGATGTACAGGGCGACGGCCGGGGTGATCCGCGGGTAGAAGAACCCGTACATCACCGCCATGCCGGCGCCCATCAGGATCTGGATGAGCACCATCATCGGCGCCCAGCTGCGGGCCCGGCCCAGGTCGAAGCGGAGCATGACGCGCAGGCAGGCGAGCCAGTAGCCCGCCCCCGACCGCCTGCCGGCCGGCAGCCGCAGCCGCCCGCCCGCGACGGCACCGGGCACGGTGCTCGTCATCCCCGCCTCCCCAGGGCCCAGCCGGACAGGGCAACCCCGAGGGCGCCCCAGGCCGCCACGATGGCGTACGAGGCCGCCACGCCCGTGACCAGCCCGGTGGTGAGCCCGGCCCGCACGATGACGGCCATGTGCCCGAACGGCAGCCAGCCGTTCACCTCCACCAGCCATCCGGGCAGCTGGGCGGCCGGAAACAGGATCGGGACGTACCCGAAGATCGCAAAGATGAGCAGCTGGGTGATGAGCCGGGTGGTCATGGGGTTCGGTATCGCGTGGCCCAGCCCGTAGCCCAGCATCGTGCCGGTGAAGGCGGTCAGCGCCACGGCGGGCACGATGGACGGCGACACCGTGAAGGCGATCCCGTACCTGGCCTCCGCGAGGAGAAGCGACACGGCGACCGCGGGGAGCCCGGCCAGCAGGCACACCGTGTACCAGGCGCCGGCCGCCGCGGTCTTCGGCACCGGGAGCGACCGGGTGAATTCGTAGCTGCCCTTGAGCTTCTGCTCGGCGACCAGCTGGGGCCCCAGGATCAGGCCCACCATGACCAGGTTGATCACCGGCACGCCGGTGCAGACGAACAGCGCGGCGGTAGCCGGGATGTGGCGGAAGAACAGGGCGATCCCGAAGATGAACCCGGCGCCGGCCAGGACCTGGATCGTGGCCAGCAGCGACAGCCACATCCGCAGGCCGGCCAGATGCCATCGGATCAGCGTCCAGTAGCTCCGCACCCAGTGCGCCGCGCCGCCGCGGGGCAGCGGTAGGGCCAGGGGCGAAGCGTACCCGGCCATCTCAGTCCTGCCCTGGCCCGCCGGCGGAAGCCTGACCGGTCAGGCGGATGTAGACGTCCTCGAGGGAAGTGGCGCCCAGCGCGTACTCCTCGGCCGCGCCGCGGCCGATCAGGCCGGCGGCCCAGCCGATCCCCCGGGCCGCGTCGGCCTCCCCGATCGCGGTGATCAGGTTGTGCCCGGCCCGGACATGATGCCTGACCCACGGCGGCAGCTCGGGGGTCGCGGCCCCCGGAGCCAGCATGACCTGCAGGCGCAGGTGCCCGCGGTCGGCTGCCTTCAGCGACGAGGGAGTGCCTTCCGCGATGAGCCGCCCGCCCGCGATGATCGCGAGCCGGTCCACGGACTTCTCCGCTTCCATGACGTTGTGCGTTACCAGGAAGACCGCGCACCCCTGCTGCCCCAGCAGCCGGATCTGGTCCCACAGCAGTCTCCTGCGCAGCGGGTCCACGTCGTTGGTCGGCTCGTCCAGGATGACCACCCGCCCGGGCCATACCGTCACCATGGAGAAGCCAACCAGCCGCTTGATCCCGCCAGACAGGCGCTGGCCCATGGTGCCCGCCCACTCACCCAGGTCCAGCGCGCTGATCAGCCCGGCAGCCCGGCGGCGCACCTCGTTGCGTCCCCCGCCGCGGATCCGGCCGGTCAGCTCGATGACTTCGCGCACCCGGAAGGAGTCGATCGGCATCGGCGCCTGCGGCAGGTACGAGCACAGCTGGCGGGCCGCGGCCGGGTCAGCTACCAGGTCGAACGGGCCGATGCTGAGCCGGCCGCTGGTCGGCTTGAGCAGCCCGATTACCTGCTTGACCAGAGTCGACTTCCCGGCTCCGTTGGGCCCCAGCAGGCCGTAGACCTCGCCCGGCTGAACCTGCAGGGTGATGGCGTCGTTGGCCAGGAGCGAGCCGTTGTAGATCTTGGAGACTCGCTCGGCACGGAAACTCCAGTCCTCCGAGGTGCACCCGGCGGCCACCGCCGCCGCGCTGATCGCCATGGCCTCAGCCTGTCCCGCGGCACCGCGGATACCAGGGCAGTCCTGCCCTAAGTGACCAGGACCTTAGGCCCGCGGCCGGGCTGTCATCCGCTGCTCCCGCATTGCCCGGCCTGGCTGCCCGGCGGGATGCCGTCCAGCCGGACCGCTTCCAGCAGGCCCGCGCCCAGGTTGGTGACCAGCAGCGTGCCGCCGCGCGCGGTCAGGCCGAAATCGCGCGGGCCCTTGCCGGCCACGATCGACCCGGACACCTGGTGGCCGGCCCGGCACAGCGCGGCGTGCGTGTCGATCACCATCAGGTTGTGCGAGATACCGGAGTTCGCCACCACGAGCTGCCGGCCCTGGTCGATGGCCTGAAGGCCGATCGGGTTCTCGCCGACCGGCACGACCGCGGCCAGCGCGTGCGCCGGGTCGGTGCGCAGCTTGGCGGCGTCGTACCCGAGCACGGCGTTGCTGGACTGCGCGGAGACCCACACCCACTGGCCGTCAGCCGAGGCCAGGACCCGGGACGGATCGCAGCCGGCCGGGGCCGGGGACCTGGTGATCACCGCGTTCTTGGGGTCGGTCTCGGCCAGGTGCCGGCTCAGCACGCTGACCGTGCCCGACCGACCCCAGCTCGTGACGTACAGCCACTTGTGCTCCTGGTCGCCGGACAGCCCGATGCCGACCGGCTCGGGCCCGGCCTGGACCGTGCCGACCAGGCTGGCTCCGTCGAAACCGGAGGACAGCGCGTGCTTCAGGTTGAACACGGCGACGTCGCCGCTGAACTGCAGGGTCACGTACGCGAACTGGTCGTCCGGGGAGATCGCGACCTCGACCGCGCCGCTGCCCTGCGGGACGTGCAGCAGGCCGAGCAGGTTGGCGCGGCCCTGCTCGGCGTCGGTGGCGCTGAGCACCTTGGCGCCGCCGCCGGCCGCCAGCACGAGGTACTTGCCGTCGCTGGTGATCGCCAGTCCCTTGTCAGCGCCCGGCACGGACAGCGTGTGCAGCGGCGACGGGGCCAGGCCCGAGCCGTTGCCCAGCACCGCCAGCGAGTCGCCGGCCGTGACGAACGAGTACTTCCCGTCCGGCGACACGGCGACCGCGAACGGCCGGCCCTGGACGGTCGCCGTGGCGTGCTCCGCCTTGGCCAGTTCCGGCGCGGACGCTATGCCCGTGTCGCAGCCGGGAATCGCCGGCAACGGCCCGACGGGCTTCAGCGCGGCCGTTCCCCCGCCGCCGTCCGAGCCGCCGGCCGGACCGCTCGGCGCCGCGCTCCCGGTCGCGGCCGGGCTCGGCGTGCCATTGACGACCGCGTCCGTCCGCGTGGCCTGCGTGCTCGCGATCAGCAGCGCCAGGCCAAGCCCGGCCCCCGTCAGCAGAGTGACGATCGGCGTCGGTGTTTTCATCGGCAGGCTCCCCGTGTCCGTCCAGGGCTTCGGGCCCTCGCCCAGATCATCCCGCATTAACCGGGTCCTGCCTGCCAATACATACGGCCGTTACGCCACTGCCGCCGGCTCAGCTGAGCTCGGTTTCGCAGACGGGTTCGAGGCGGGGGCTGGTGGCCGTTTCCTGGGCGATGCCGGCGAAGCGGATCCGGGCCGCGCGGCCGTCGTATTCCAGGGCGCACAGCATGTTGCGGAACCACGGGCCGCGGGTGATCCGCCAGCCGATGCGCGGCCGTGGCACCCGCGCCAGCCGGGCCAGCGCGGCGCCGGCCAGTGCCCCGGCCCGGGAGGTGGCCAGCTTCTGCATGCGCCGGAACGGCTCCGGGAGCAGGTTGTGGATCGGCGAGCAGACCGCCTGGTAGACGGCGCTGCGCGGGCGCGTCCCGGCCGGGAAGCTGACCTCCGCCAGGTAGCTGTGGTGGATGTCGCCGGAGATGACCGTGACCGAGGCGGGCGGCGGGCCGTACGTCCCGGTCGCGAGGCCGGCCAGCAGCTGACCGAACTCGGTGAACGACGTGCCGAAGGCAGCCCAGTGCTCCAGGTCCGCGGCCCGGCGCACCCGCTCGCCCACGCGGGCGAAGCGCTTGCCCCAGGCCCCGGCGCACACGGCCTCGTTCCAGGCTTCGATGGCGTGGATGCCAGGCGGCAGCAGCAGCGGCAGCGAGGTGGCGAGCACGACGTGATCCCAGTCCCCGGCCGCCGCCTGGGTGACCCACTCCCACTCCGCTTCGCCGATCATCCGCCGCTGCCCGTTGTCCAGCACCCGGCCGGCCCGGGAGTCGATCGTGACCAGCCGTACCCGGCCGAAGGAGCGGCCGAAGCTCCACTGGACGCCGCCGGACGGCTGGTCGGCCCGCCGGGCGTAGTCGCGCAGCAGCGCGGAAGCGTCGCCCGGGGCAGTGGTCACCTGGCGCCATAGCTCGTCCTTGGCCAGATCGGCCGGGGACAGGTTGCCCAGATGCTGGTAGATCCAGTAGGTCTGGAAGGCCGCGCTGATCCGCTCTGGCCACCACGGCTTGGCCTGGTAGTCGCGGCGCCAGGACGCGGAGATGTTCCAGTCGTCGTGCACGTCGTGGTCGTCGAAGATCATCGCGCTGGGGATCACCGACAGCAGCCAGCGCACCCAGGGCTCGGTCCAGGCCTCCCGGTACAGGGCGCAGTACTCGGCAAAGTCCGCGACCTGGTAGCCGGGCGGCGCCGACGGGTCGCGGCGGCCTTTGATGAACTGGCGGGTGGCGGGCCCGGTGTCATCGGCGTAGACCTGGTCGCCGATCAGCAGCAGGGTGTCGGGCCAGCTTGCCGCGGGCTGCCCGGCGAGATCCCGGGCCCAGGCCGCCAGCGCGTCCGCGCCGTGGCTGGGGTCCGGCCCGTCGCTGGCCGGCCCGTCGCTGGCCGGCCCGTCGCTGGCCGGCCCGGTGCTGGCCGGCGCTGGCCGGGAGCGGGCCCAGCGGCGGCGCGGCCGGCCCGGCAGCTCGGCGATCCGGCAGGAGCCGAACACCAGCCGCAGCGGCCGGCCGGGATCCAGGGTCCGCAGCTCGCTGGGCGGCCCCGGGCTATCCGGCTCCGGCCAGCAGAGGGTGCCGTCCAGCGTTACCTGGTACTCCGTCCCGGTCCCTGGCGCCAGGCCGTCGATCACCACCAGCGCGTAGTGGTGACCGGCGACCTCGAAGGTCCGAGCCTGGCGGCCGAGGGTTTCCACCTGACATTCGCGGTCGGCTTCCACCCAGACCGTGACCGCGGTCTCGTCGACGTAGCGGAGCAGCGGGCCGAGCACAAGCCGGGGCCCGGCCCCGCCACCATCGGTCATGCCGCTCCCTTACCCAAGATCGGCAGCTTTCCCCATCCGGCCCCGGCCCCGGGGCCCATGTGATCGATGTGCCATCGCACGGCCTATAGCCAGGGCCCTGGCGACGTGACGGCCGGCTGGGGCTGCGGTGCCGCGGGGCGGCTGGCCCGGTACGGACCGGCCCGCGCGGCAGATCCCGTAATCCATCAGACTGATCCGCGGGCTGGGTCGTGGCGGGCTTGCCATTCCTGGGCCAGGATCGCGAAGTCGAGCTCGGTGGTCCACTCCCCCTTGAACAGCTCGTTTTCCACCAGGCGGGCCTCCTGCCGCATACCGAGGCGGCGGACCATCCGGATCGAGGGCCCGTTGCGCTCGTCGATCCTGGCGATGATGCGGTGCAGGCCGAGGCCCTCGAAGCCGAGCCGGAGCAGGGCGTCCAGGGACTCGGTGGCGTAGCCCCGGCCGCTCAGGTCCGGGTTGAATACGCAGCCGATCTCGCCGCACGAGTGCTCCCAGCTGTGCCAGGCCAGCATCACGTCGCCGGCCAGCGCGCCGGTGTCCCTGACCTGCACGCCGAGGATAACCACCTGGCCCTCCGCGGTCAGCTCGGTGCGGGTCCACCGGGTCGCGATGCGCTCCAGCAGCTGCTCGCGGGTCTGCGGCTCGAACGGAACGTAGCGGCAGACGTCGGGGATGCTGCGGTAGGCCAGCAGCCCGTCGGCGTCGGCGGGGGTCAGCGGGCGGATCAGCAGCCGCGGCGTGGTGACCGGGTAGCGGGGACGGAGGGCGGGCGGATCGGCGTCGGGCATGCTGGCCATCATGCCCCGGTCAGGCGTAGAGCGAGCCGGCCAGGTACTTCAGGCCGCTGTCGACCTGGACGGTGACGACCCGGTGGCCGGGGCCGAGACGGCGGGCCAGCAGGGCCGCGGCCAGGAGGTTCGCGCCGGTGGACGGGCCGGAGAAGATGCCGTCGTGGCGGGCGGCGCGGCGGGCCTCGGCGAACGCGTCGGCGTCGGAAACGGCGATGACCTCGTCGTAGTCGTCCGGGTGCAGCAGCGGCGGCCGGTGGCCGATGCCGCCGCCCTCGATGTGGTGGATGCCGGGCGGGCCGCCGGACAGCACGGCCGACTCGGCCGGCTCGACCACGGCCCGGTGCAGCGACGGCAGGCCGGCGGACAGGGCCTGGCTGACGCCGAGGAAGCAGCCCGCGGTGCCGACGTAGGCGCAGAACGCGCTGACCGGCGGATCGCCGGGCAGCTGCTCGAGCACCTCCTCGCCGAGCCGGCGGTAGCCCGCGACCATGTCGGTGTTGTTGAACTGGTCGGTGGCGAACGCCCCGGTCTCCCTGGCGATCTCGGCGGCCCGCTTCATCATCGCGGGGATGAGATCCGGGGTGATGCCCAGCGGGCTGGGGATCAGCTCGACCTCGGCGCCGAGGGCCCGCATCGTGGCGGTCTTCTCGGCGGCGAACGCGTCGGAGGAGACGATCCGCAGCGGGTAGCCCTTGACCGCGCAGACCAGCGCCAGGGACGAGCCGGTGCTGCCGCCGGTGTACTCCACCACCAGCTGGCCGGGCTGGAGGCGGCCGTCGGCCTCGGCGGCCTCGATCATGGCCAGCGCCATCCGGTCCTTGTAGGAGCCGGTCGGGTTGGCGGCCTCCAGCTTCACCCAGATCTCGGCGCTGCTGGTGCTGTCCTGGCTGGCGAGCCGGACCACTGGCGTGTTCCCGATCCCGGCGATCCCGCCCGCACGGTCCACGGCTGGCCTCCCTTGTCCTTGGCGTTGCCGCCTTTACCTGGTGTTCCGCCCTAGCCTACGGGCCGGCATCTGGGCCAGACCGGGGCAAACCTCGTATTGTGTGATCGTGCTGACCGGCCCCCGCTTGCGCCAGGTGGCCCTGGTGGCGCACGACTGCGGGCAGGTGGCGGGCGAACTGCGGGAGGCGTTCGGCTGGGGTGAGCCCTTCCACGACCCGGGGGTGGGGCGGTTCGGGCTGACCAACGCGGTGTTCGCGGCCGGGGACACGTTCGTCGAGGTGGTGGCCCCGGTGCGGGCGGGCACCACGGCCGGCCGGTATCTGGAGCGGCGCGGCGGCGACGGCGGCTACATGGCGATCTTCCAGGTCCCTGACCTGGCGGCGGCCCGCGCGCGGCTGCCGGGGCTCGGCGTGCGGGTGGTCTGGACGGCCGATCTGCCGGACATCGCGGGCACGCACCTGCACCCGAAGGACGTGCCGGGCGCGATCGTGTCGCTGGACTGGGCGGAGCCGGCCGGGACGTGGCGGTGGGCGGGGCCGGCCTGGACGGGGCGGGTGCCGGAGCATCCGGGCAGCGGCGGCGTGACCGGCGTGACGATCGAGGTCGCGGACCCGGCCGCAGCGGCGGCGCGGTGGGCGGCGGTGCTCGGGGTCACCTCGGTGGCCAGCGGTCCGGCCAGCGGTGCGGCCGCCGGGATCGAGCTGGCGGGGTGGGGGCAGCGGCTGCGGTTCGAGCCGGCCCGGCCTGGCCATGGGGAAGGCATCACCGCGGTATCGGTCGCCGGGCTGCCCGCCGGACAGGCGGCCCGGGTGATCGGCGGCGTCCGGTTCACCGGCGAGGGAGGATGAAATGACCGCGATCGACACCGGGACCGAGGACCTGCGCGCCGAGATCGACGACGGCGTGGCGGTGCTCACCATGAACCGGCCGGAGCGGCGGAACGCGCTGTCCGTGGACATGATCTCCGCGATGGCCTCGGTGCTGGCCCAGGTGGAGGCCGACGAGGCGGTCGGCTGCGTGGTGCTGACCGGGGCCGCGGGTGCGTTCTGCGCGGGCGGCGACGTGAAGGGCATGGCCGCCCGGGCGAGCGGCAACGGTTCCGGGGCCGGCGGTTCCGGCGGGTCGGTGGACGCGGCCATCCACCGGCAGCGGCTGAGCCAGCGGGCCACCAGCGGGCGGCTGTGGGCGATGCCCAAGCCGACCATCGCCGCGATCGGCGGGCCCGCGGCGGGCGCCGGGCTGTCCCTGGCGCTGTCCTGCGACCTGCGGTACGCGGTGCCGGGCGCGGTGCTGACCACGGCGTTCGCGAAGGTGGCGTTCGCCGGGGACTACGGCGGGACCTGGTTCCTGACCCAGCTGGTGGGGCCGGCCGTGGCCAAGGAGCTGTACTACTTCTCCGAGCGGCTGACCGCCGAGGACGCCCGGAAGCTCGGCATCGTCAACGGCATCTTCCCGGCCGAGGACTTCGAGCGGGAGGTCATGGCGCGGGCCCGCCGCCTGGCCAGCGGGCCGTCGATCGCCTACCGGTACATGAAGGAGAACCTGAACCGGGCGGTGACCGGCGACCTGGGCGACTGCATGGACCTCGAGGTGACGCACCACACGCACACCGCGTTCACCGAGGACCACCGCGAGGCCGCCCAGGCCTTCGTGGACAAGCGCGAGCCGCAGTTCCGCGGCCGCTGAGCCGCGCCTCGGCCTACGTCGGGGTGGGCGTTGAGGTGGGTGTTGGGGTCGGCGTCGGGGTGGGGGTCGGCGTCGGAGTCGGCGTGGGTGTGGGGGTTGGCGTCGGGGTGGGGGTGGGCTTAGGGCTGGGGCTGCTCGCCGGGGGCGAAGGGCGGGGCGTCGGCCGCGTCTGGGTGGGGGGTCCGGAGCTGGGCTGCGCGGGCCCGGTGACGGTCACGCGCACGACGGCGCGGACCGAACCAATCTGGGCGCGGATCCGGGTCTCCCCCACCGTCAGCCCGGTGACTACCCCGGCCGTGCTGACCGCGGCCACGGCGCCGTTGTCCGCGGTCCACACGGCCTTGTTCAGCGTGACCGCCGTGGCCGGGGATCCGTCCGTGAGCCGGCCGGTCAGCCGCACCACGCGGGTCTGCCCGGGGCCCAGCCGGATGGCTTCCGGCCTGATCCGCAGCGACCGCAGGCCCGCAGCCGGGCTCTGCGACGGGCTCGCGGCGGGGGTCTGCGCCACGGCCGGGCCAGCACCATGCGACCAGGGGCCGATCAGGATCAGGGCGACCACGCCGGCGACGGCCCCCATGAGCAGGCCCCCGGCCAGCGCTCTCCACCATTGCCTCGCCGGGTTCCTGGGGCCGGGGCCGGTGAATTCCGGGGGAACCGATACCGGCCCGGGCAGGGATGATCCCGCCAGTGCCACGGAGCCCAGCGTCGGCTGGCCGCCCAGGGCGGTTTCGCTGGCCGCGCCGGACCCGGCCGGGCCGGCTGCGTTCTGGCCGCTGGCCCCGGGATACGCTCCGGCCAGAGCCGGGGCCACGCTGCCTGATCCGCGCCGGCGCTTGCGCCGGCCATGGCCGTTGGCAACCGTCGCGGGCAGGTCCGGCACTGTCCCAGCCGCCGCGGCGGGGGCCGCGCCGGTGGCCGCCGTCAGCGCGGCGCCGGTTTCGTTGGCCTGGGATCCGAGGCCGAGGGCCTGCCGGAGGGCGTCCGCGAATTCCTGGCATGAGCCGTAGCGGTCTGCTGGGTCCTTGGCCAGCACCTTCATGAAGACGCCATCGGCCTCGGCGGGCAGGTCCGGGCGCGTGCCGGTGAGCACCGGCGGCGGCGCGGCCATATGGGCATACATGACGGCCAGGGGCTGGTCGCGGCGGTAGGGCGGCTGCCCGCACAGCAGCTCAAAGGCCGTGCATCCCAGTGCATACTGGTCGGCCCGGCCATCCACGTGCTTGCCGGCGAGCTGCTCGGGAGCCGCGTAGTTCACGGTGCCCATGAACTGGTCGCTGCCGGTCAGCCCGCCGGTCCCCACCGAGCTCTTGCTCAGCCCGAAGTCCGACACGTACACGTGATCGGGGCGCCCCGGGCGGATGTCGAGGAGCATGTTCGCGGGCTTGACGTCCCGGTGCACCAGCCCCGCCGCATGCGCGGTATCCAGCGCCGAGGCCACCGCGGCCACGATCCGCACCGCCCGCTGCGCGGGCAGCCAGCCATCCCGGCGCACCAGCGACCTGACATCGCCGCCGCGCACCAGCCGCATCGCGATGAACAGCACACCCGCGGCCTCGCCGGCCTCGAACACCGGGATGATGTTGGGGTCGTCCACCGCCGCAGCCGCCTGCGACTCCCGGATGAACCGCTGCCGGAAAGCGCCGTCGGCGACCTGCGACGGCACCAGGACCTTCAGCGCCACCTCACGGTTCAGGCGCTCGTCCTGAGCCCGGTAGACGACCGCCATCCCGCCCCGGCCGATCTGCTCCGTGAGCCGGTAACCGGCGATCCGGAACCCAGCCGGGAAGCCGGCGGCGGCCCACGGCTCAGCGGGGCCGTCAGCCACCCCAGTATCCGTACATGCCACGGCGACGGAACACGCCGCTCCCCTCGCGCCTCCCGTCCAGGCGGGAATGACCGGATGATACGACCCTGCCAGAAATCAAACCGATCATCCTCTTGCGCCTACCCGGCTGCAACACGATCGGCCGGCCCGGCCGGCACCGCCGGAGCTTAGTGCGCGGTGCCGACAGTAGTCAGCGCGACATCGCCGCCGTCAGCCACTGGCTGCAGCAGTAGCGAGGGCGCGGACCGGTCTAGTAGCGGGCGAGGTCGCGGACGGCGGCTACGACCTTGGCGACCGTGGGGATGACCTGGTCTTCCAGGGCGTCGGCGAAGGGCAGCGGCACGCACGCGGCGGCGACGCGGCGGATGGGGGCGTCCAGCAGGGTGAAGCCCTCATCGGCGGCGATCGAGGCCACGGTGGCGCCCCAGCCGCCCTGGAAGGGGTTCTCCTCCACGATCAGCAGCCGGGAGGTCCGCTGAACTGAGCCCAGCACGGCG
>DASVBE010000130.1:0-19261 GCA_036375995.1 Streptosporangiaceae bacterium
GGGCGACGACATGGGGACCGGCACCGCGTTCGCCTGGCGCGGCCAGGGCGGGAACTTCGTGACCCAGGCGGTCCCGCAGCCGCCGGGCACCGAGGGCGGCCGGCTGAGCAAGGTGTCCTGCGCGGGCGCGGGGTTCTGCGCGGCCACCACGTTGGGCGCCGACTCGTTCTTCTCGGTGCCGGACGGCGACCCGTCGGCGGCGGTCCGCCCGTCGCAGCACGGCGCGTGGCGCTACCCGCCCACCGCCAGCCACGGCTTCCTGAGCGGGCTGTCCCGCACGTCGGCGACGTTCTGCCTGGCCCTCGGGTCGGCCGCCGGGGCGGAGCGGTGGGACGGCCGGCGCTGGGCCTGGTCGAGACCTGGAACGGCACGAAGTGGACGGTCGCCAGCGTGCGGCAGGTCGTGACCACCACGAACACCGGCATCAGCGTCTCCTGTGCCACCCGCTCGGCCTGCATGGCCACCTGGGGGGACTCGTTCTTCGCGCGGGCCCAGTGGTGGAACGGCACGACCTGGCGGAGGGCCCCGTTCGCCGGGCCCAGCCGCGGGGCGGACGAGCGGTCGATCCTCGGCGTGTCCTGCCCGTCGGCCACCTCCTGCACCGCGGTGGGCAGCCGGCACACCGGCGCGCACGGGGTCGTTCCGCTGATCGAGCACTGGAACGGCCAGCGCTGGTCGATCGAGGCCCCGCCGATCCCCGGCCTGGGGCACGCCGCGCTGAACGACGTGTCCTGCACCGCGCCCACGGTCTGCACGGCGGTCGGCTTCAGCACCCGGCTGGTGAACATCCCGTTCGCCACGGCCCGCCCCCTAGCCCTCAGCGGGCCGGCGGCCGGAGGCGGCGTCCCGCCCCCGCCCGGCCGCCGGTTTACTGCCGGGCGGCCCGGGCGGGGCTGTGCGTACGCTGGGCTCCAGCCCAGCCGAGGAACCGCATGCTGCTGACCATCACCAGCGTCACCCCGCCCGCCACTGACCTGGGGTTCGTGCTGCACAAGAACCCGGCCGCGCTGCGCAGCGTGGACGTCGGGTTCGGCGTCGCGCACGTGTTCTACCCCGAGGCCGGGCCGCAGCGGTGCACGGTCGCGCTGCTGGTCGAGGTGGACCCGATCGCACTGGCGCGGCGCCAGGGCGCGGGCCTGCCCGCCGCCGAGGCGGGCGGGTTCCCGCTGGCCAGGTACGTGAACGACCGGCCGTACGCGGCGTCGTCGTTCCTGTCGGTGGCGCTGCGCCGGGTGTTCGGCACCGCGCTGCGCGGCACCTGCGAGGCCCGCCCGGAGCTTCCCGGCCAGCTTCTCGAGCTGACCGCGGAGCTGCCGGTGCTGCCCTGCCGCGGCGGCGAGGCCCTGCTGCGGGAGCTGTTCGAGCCTCTCGGCTACCAGGTCAGCGCCGCCCCCATCGCGCTGGACCCGCACTTCCCTGACTGGGGTGACAGCCCGTACTTCAGCGTCCGGCTGTCCGGCGCCTGCCGGGTCCAGGACCTACTGGGCCACCTGTACGTGCTGCTGCCGGTGCTGGACGACGGCAAGCACTACTGGATCACCGCCGACGAGATCGGCAAGCTCACCGGCCCGGCCGCGGAGTGGCTGGCCGGCCACCCGCAGCGGGACGTGATCATCCGCCGCTACCTGAAGTACCAGCCCGCGCTGGCCAGCCAGGCCCTGGCCCAGCTCGCCGACGACGGCGCGCCCGCCACCGACGACGACACGGCCGCCAACGACACGGCCGCCGACGGCACCACGGGCGCCGGCGCCGCCCGCGCCCGCCTGCGCGACCTCCGGGCCGACGCGGTCCTCGCCGAGCTGGCCGCCGCCGGCGCCCGCCGGGTCCTCGATCTGGGCTGCGGCGACGGCCGCCTGCTGGCCCGCCTGCTCGCGGACCCCCGGTTCGAGGCGATCACCGGCGTGGACGTCTCCGCCACCGCGCTGGCCCGCGCCGCCCGGCGGCTGCACCTGGACGAGCTGGCCCCGCGCCAGCGCGACCGGGTCCAGCTGCGGCACGGCTCCCTCTGTTACGCCGACAAGCGGCTGGCCGGGTACGACGCGGCCGTGCTCATGGAGGTCATCGAGCACGTGGACCCCGGCCGTCTGGACGCCGTCACGCACGCTGTGCTCGGCGTGGCCGCCCCCGCCACCGTGCTGGTCACCACGCCCAACGCCGACTACAACGCCCGCTACCCGGGCCTGGCCCCGGGCGCCCGGCGGCACCCGGACCACCGGTTCGAGTGGGGCCGGGCGGAGTTCCGCAGCTGGGCCACCGCGGCCGCCGGCAGGTACGGCTACCAGGCGCGGTTCGCTAACGTCGGCCCCGAGGACCCTGACGACCCCGCGGCCGGCCCGCCCACCCAGCTGGCGGTGCTGACCCGGTGACCACAGCCACGCCCGCGACCGGGCCCGCGATCACGCTGCCGGAGCTGTCCCTGGTCGTGCTGATCGGCGTCAGCGGCTCCGGCAAGAGCACGTTCGCGGCCCGGCACTTCGCGCCGACCGAGGTGCTGTCCTCGGACACCTTCCGCGGCCTGGTCGGCGACGACGAGACTGACCAGGCCGTGACCCCGGCGGCGTTCCGCGCGCTGCACGCGGTGGCCACCGAGCGGCTGAAGCTCGGCCGGCTGACCGTGATCGACGCCACCAGCGTGCAGCCCGGGGACCGCCAGCCGCTGATCGCCCTGGCCCGCGCGCACCACGTGCTGCCGGTGGCGATCGTGCTCGACCTGCCCGAGCGGGTCTGCGCCGAGCGCAACGCGGCCCGCGCTGGCCGGGACTTCGGCCCGCACGTCATCGGCCGCCAGCACGCCTCCCTCAGGCGGTCGCTGGGGCAGCTCAGCCGGGAGGGCTTCCGCCGGGTGTTCGTGCTCCGCGGCGCGGACGAGGTGGACGCGGCCGAGGTGGTCCGGGAGCGGGCCTGGTCCGACCGGACCGACCTGACCGGCCCGTTCGACATCATCGGCGACGTGCACGGCTGCGCCGCCGAACTGGCCAGCCTGCTCGGCAAGCTCGGCTACCGGCCCGAGCCGGGCCGCGGCGGCGCGCTGGCGCACCCGGCCGGCCGCACGGCAGTGTTTGTCGGCGACCTGGTCGACCGCGGCCCGGACACCCCGGGGGTGCTGCGCACCGTGCAGGCGATGACCGAGGCCGGCTCCGCGCTGTGCGTGGCCGGCAATCACGAGAGCAAGCTGATCCGGGCGCTGCGCGGGCGCCACGTCAAGGTCAGCCACGGCCTGGCCGAGTCGCTCGCCCAGCTCGGCGCCGCGCCGGAAAACGACAGGGACCGGGCCCTGGCCTTCATGGACGGCCTGCTGAGCCACTACGTGCTGGACGGCGGCCGGCTGGTGGTGGCGCACGCAGGCCTGCCCGAGGAGATGCACGGCCGGGCCTCGGCCGCGGTCCGGTCGTTCGCGCTGTACGGCGAGACGACCGGCGAGACCGACGAGTACGGCCTGCCGGTGCGCTACCCCTGGGCGCAGGATTACCGGGGCAAGGCCATGGTCGTGTACGGGCACACCCCGGTGCCCGAGGCCGAGTGGCTGAACAACACGATCTGCGTGGACACCGGCTGCGTCTTCGGCGGCCAGCTGACCGCGCTGCGCTACCCGGAGCGGGAGCTGGTATCTGTTCCTGCCGAGCAGGTGTATCACCAGCCCGCCCGGCCCTTGGGTACGGGTTACGGTGGCCCGGCCGCGGGCCCCGGCCCCACGGCGGACCGGGTTCCAGCCGCCGGGCCGCCCGGGGACCTGCTCGCCCTGGACGACGTGGCCGGCCGCCGGGTGATCGAGACCCGGCTGCGCGGCCGGGTGACGGTCCCGGAGGCGAACGCGGCCGCCGCGCTGGAGGTGATGAGCCGGTTCGCGGTCAGCCCGCGATGGCTGGTGTACCTGCCGCCGACGATGGCTCCGGTGCCCGCGAGCACAAGTCCCGGTCTTCTCGAGCACCCGTCGGACGCCCTCGGCCACTACCGCCGCGCGGGCGTGGCCAGCGTGGTGTGCGAGGAGAAGCACATGGGCTCCCGCGCGGTTACCGTGGTGTGCCGCACCGGGCAGGCGGCCCGCGACTGGTTCGGGGCCGGCCCTGATGACCCGGCCGGCCTGGTCTACACCCGGACCGGCCGCCGGTTCTTCGCCAGCCCGGAGCTGGAGGCCGCGATGGCGGGCAGGCTCCGCGACGCGCTGACCGCCACCGGGCTGTGGGACAGCCTGGGCGACTGGGCGGTGCTGGACGGCGAGATCCTGCCGTGGTCGCTCAAGGCCGCGGAGCTCATCAAGGCGAACTACGCGGCGACCGGCGCCGCCGCCGGGACCATGCTGGCCGCCTCGGCGCGGGCCGTGGCCGCCGCGCAGGCCAGGGGCCTGGACGAGCCGGCCGCCGCGGGCCTGGCCGGGCTGGCCGCGCGGACCGCCGGGCGGGAGCAGGCCGCCGCCGCGTTCCGCGCCGCCTACCGGCCCTACGCCTGGCCGGTCCGTTCGCTGGACGACGTGCGGCTGGCCCCGTTCCAGCTGCTGGCCGGCTCGGCCGGGACCTGCTATCAGCGGCCGCACGCCTGGCACCTGGAAGCCGCGGCCCGGCTCGCCGCGGCCGACCCGCTGTTCCAGGCGACCCGGCACGTCACCGCCGCCCTGGACGGACCGGGTGCGGCCGCGGACGAGGAGCGGGTCACCGCCTGGTGGCAGGAGCTGACCCAGGCGGGCGGCGAGGGCATGGTGGTCAAGCCGGCCGAGCCGGTCACCCGCGGCCGCCACGGGCTGGTCCAGCCGGGCGTGAAGTGCCGCGGCCCGGAGTACCTGCGGCTGATCTACGGGCCCGAGTACCTGCTGGACGTCAACCTGGACCGGCTGCGCGACCGCACCCTGGACCGCAAGCGGGCGCTGGCGTTGCGCGAGTTCGCGCTGGGGATCGAGGCCCTGGACCGGTTCACCGCCCGGGAGCCGCTGCACCGGGTGCACGAGTGCGTGTTCGGCGTACTGGCGCTCGAATCCGACCCGGTCGACCCCCGCCTCTGACTCTCCCTCCTTGATCTTGTCGTTCTGCCGGTGCTATCCACGGGCAGAACGACAAGATCATGGGCGCACCCGGCGAGGCCGGCCAGCACGGCCACACCGGCCCGGGATCCCTTGTACGGTGACGGTTGATCCTGAGGCTTCCCAGGGGGGCACCCGTGACGAAACTGGCTGCGGTTCTCGCGGCCGCGGCGACGGCTTGCGCAATGCTGATCCCGGCCGGGCTGGCCACCGCGGGCCCGGCCGCCGGGGCCGCGGCGCCCGCCACCAAACTGGTCAGCTACCACGGCTATGCGCTCCGGGTGCCGTCCTCCTGGCCGGTCTACAACCTGGCCTCCGACCCCACCCGGTGCGTGCTGCTCAGCACCAGCGCGGTCTACCTGGGCCGTCCCGGCGCCGACCAGCGCTGCCCGGCCCGGGCCATCGGCCGGGCCACCGCGATCCTGGTCCAGCCCGCCGGGGCGGCCACCGCGCTGCCGCCGGGCACCGCCGTGCTCCGCTCCCCCGCCGCGGCGCTGCCGGCCACCGCCGGGCTGCCGTCCGCCACCGCCGCCGCGGCCTCCGCCGATCACCTGCTCCGGCTGGCCGTCCCGTCCGCGGGTGTGCTGGTCACCGCGTCGTACGCGGACAGCGCGGCGCCGGCCCGGGCCATCCTGGCCAGCGCCAGGCTGACGCACGCGGCCACCAGGCCCGCCGCCGCGGCGGTGCCCGCCGGGGCCACCGGGTCCGCCGGGGCCACCGGGTCCGCCGGGGCCACCGTCACGCCGGCGATCACTCCCCCGGTCCGGCCCGCGGTGACCGCCCCGCTCGTCCGCAAGGTCGGCCACGGCCTGGCCTTCGACACCTGCACGGCCCCCTCGACCGACACCATGACGGCCTGGCTGGCCTCCCCGTACCGGATCACCGGCACGTACCTGGGCGGCGCGAACTGGGCCTGCGGGTACGGCAACTTCAGCGCCGGCTGGATCTCCGCGGTGACCGCGCAGGGCTGGCGGTTCATCCCGATCTGGGTCGGCCGGCAGGCCCCGTGCTTCGCCCACCAGGGCGTCGTGAAGATCACCCACGGCCAGGCGTACCAGCAGGGCCGGGACGACGCGACCGCCGCGATCACCACCGCGCGGGCGTTCGGCTACGGCACGGGCACGCCGCTCTACTTCGACATGGAGTCCTACCCCCGCAACAACCCGGCCTGCACGAAGGACGTACTGGCCTTCCTCGGCGGGTGGACCCGGCGGCTGCACGGGGCCGGCTACAAGTCCGGGGTGTACTCCAGCGCCGGTTCCGGCATCACCGACCTGGCCGGCCGGTATACGGTCAAGACCTACGCGCGGCCGGACGACGTCTGGATCGCCGACTGGGCCGGCCGCCCCTCGCTGACCAGCCCGTACCTGACCTCCAGCGAGTGGCCCGCGAACCACCGGCTGGTCCAGTTCTACGGCGGGCACGCCGAGACCTGGGGCGGCGTGACCGTGAACGTGGACAGCGACATGACCCGCGGGCCGGTGGCCTCCACCACCGCCGGCTCACCCGCCAGGCCCGCTATCGCGACCTCGCCGGACGCGGTGGCCGCGGCGCCCGGCGAGTCCGCCACCGCCCGGCTCACGTTCACCGGCGCGGCCACCCGCGCGGTGATCCACTGGCAGGTGACCGCGCCTGACGGGCTGACGGTCCGGGCCGCGCAGGGGTCGCGGACCGTGCGGCCGCACCGCACGGTGGGCGTGCGGCTGCGCGTCCGGCCGTCGGCCACGCTGCCGCCCGGCCGGTACGACGTGCCGGTCACCGCCACCTCCGGGAGCCGCGTGCTGGCGCAGGCGTTCCTGCTGGTGACCGTGGGCACGGCGGCCGCGCCGCCGAAGGGACCGCCGTTCTTGCTGTACGCAGCCGATCCGGTGAGCCTGCACACCGCGGCCACCCTCGCTAAGCGGCTGGGCCTGCAGACCACGTCGGTGACCGGCAACTTTGCCCAGGCCTGGGCGGCCGTGGCGAAGGGCGGCAAGATCGTGGTCTCAGTCGGCAAGGCCGCGGCGAACGCACTGGCGGGTAACCCGTGCGGCTGGCCCGTCCAGCCCGGTCCCGGCGCCAAGGCGCACGGCATGTTCCCGGCCGGGCGGCCGCTGTCCGCGGTCCCCGCGGCGGGCGTGTTCGAGCCCGGCGGCGCGGCCACCTCCAAGGTGACCGGGCGGCTGCTGCACTACGCGCTGG
The DNA here is from genome assembly GCA_036375995.1 of Streptosporangiaceae bacterium. Lineage (GTDB taxonomy): Bacteria > Actinomycetota > Actinomycetes > Streptosporangiales > Streptosporangiaceae > DASVBE01. The sequence goes on from DASVBE010000130.1 coordinate 7,193, forward strand.
CCGGGACCCTGCCCGGCGAGGGCGCCGTCCCGCCGTCCGGCGCGGTCCGGCCGACGGACGCCTGCCTGGGCTCGCCTACTGTGGTGTCGTCCTGACCGGTTTGACCGCCCGCCCGGCGGAAAGCGTGGCTCCTGGCCCTGAGCGCCGGGCCGCGGCCCGGGCCCTGTACGCCTACGCCCTCAGAAGGAGCAGCTAGCCATGCCCGACGTGCCCGTCGTGATGCTGAACAACGGCCGGACGATCCCGCAGTTCGGCTTCGGGGTCTTCCAGGTCCCGCCACCCAGCACCGCCGAGGCGGTGAGCGTGGCCCTGGACGCCGGCTACCGGCACATCGACACCGCGCAGATGTACCAGAACGAGAAGGAGGTCGGCGAGGCGGTCGCCAAGTCCGGCCTGCCCCGCGGCGAGATCTTCCTCACCACCAAGCTGGGCAACGGCAATCACCGGCCGGACGACGCCCGCCGGTCGTTCGACGCCAGCCTGGACGCGCTGGGCACCGACTACGTCGACCTGTTCCTGATCCACTGGCCGCTGCCGACCAGGTACGACGGTGACTTCGTGTCGACCTGGCGGACGCTGGAGGAGTTCTACCGGGACGGCCGGGCCCGGTCCATCGGCGTGTCGAACTTCCAGCCGAACCACATCCGGCGGCTGTACCAGGAGTGCGAGATCCCGCCCGCGGTCAACCAGATCGAGGTGCACCCGTACCTGACCCAGAACACGGTCCGCGAGTTCTGCGCCCAGCACCAGATCGCGGTGGAGGCCTGGTCACCGCTGGCGCGCGGCGGCGACCTTCTCCGCGACCCGGCGATCGTGCCGATCGCCGAGCGGGCCGGCAAGACCCCCGCCCAGGTCGTGCTGCGCTGGCACATCGAGCGCGGCGACATCGTGTTCCCCAAGTCGGTCACCCCGGACCGGGTCCGGGAGAACATCGGCATCTTCGACTTCGGGCTGAGCTCCGCGGACCACGAGGTGATCAGCTCGCTGGACCGGGGCATGCGCACCGGCCCCGACCCGGACACGTTCGACTTCGTCCCCGGCTGACCCGCCGGTTTCCGGGCGGCGCAGGCGCGGCGCTCGGCCAGCGTGAAGTACGGCACCGAGCCGCTGCCCGCCGGTCATCCCTTCCGGCCCAGCCGGACGCCACCCCCGTCCGGCTGGGGAGCTTGACCTCCGCTCCGCCCAGGGCGCAGGTCAGCTGGCGCCGGCTTCGGTGACGAAGTCGATGAGCTCCTCGACCCGGCCGAGGAAGGCGGGGTCCAGGTCGGCGAAGGTGCGGACCCGGGACAGGATGTGCTTCCAGGCGGCGGCGGTGTCCGGGGGCCAGCCCAGCGCGGCCAGCACCCCCGTCTTCCAGTCCTGGCCACGGGGGACGTCGGGCCATGCGCGGATGCCCACCACCGCGGGCTTGACCGCGGCCCAGACGTCGATGAACGGGTGGCCGGTGATCAGCACGTGCGGCGAGGCGACCGACTCGGCGATGCGGGTTTCCTTGGATCCGGTGACCAGGTGGTCGACCAGCACCCCGAGCCGCCGCGCCGGGCTGGGCGAGAACTCCGCCACGATCGCGGGCAGGTCGTCGATGCCGCCCAGGTACTCCACGACCACGCCGACGTCGCGCAGGTCGTCGCCCCAGATCCGCTCCACCAGCTCGGCGTCGTGGCGGCCCTCGACGTAGATGCGGCTGGCCCGGGCGACCCTGGCCCGCGCCGTCGGCGCGGCCACCGAGCCGGAGGCGGTCCGCGCCGGGCGCCGCGCCCCGCCATCGCCCGCCGGGGCGGGCCGGACCAGCGTCACCCGCTGCCCTTCCAGCAGGAAGGCGTCGCTGAGCGGGAACAGGCGGCGGCGGCCGTGCCGGTCCTCCAGCGTGACCGCGTCCTTCTCGCACGACACCACCGCGCCGCAGAAGTCCCCGGCCGAGTCCTCCACGACCAGGCCGTACTCGGCCTCGATCCGGGGCAGCGGAGCCACGCCGAACCGCCGCCTGGTGGTCACCGCGTCCGGGTCGTACTGCCTGCTGCGCACCACTGCCTCGCTTCCGCCGACCCGGGGAAAATACCGCGCAAACCCGGCCCGCCCTTGGACCCCGCACGCCCCGGGCGCGTCAGCCCACGCGGCTCACAGGAACCGGCCCCGCGGCGGGTGGACCGACAGCCGGACGGAGGAGGCCCGCAGGATGCGGCCGGTCGCGCCGGGAGGCTGATGGGTCGCGGAGACGTGCACCACTCCCGTCTGCCCGGGACGGGACCGGACGAACACGCCGCCGACCCCGCCGGCCTCGGCCAGCGAGAAAGGGTTGTCGCCGACCAGCACGGCCGGCCCGGTCACCGACAGGTGGACCAGCCCGGAAGCGCCGGGCCGGTGGTTGCCGTGCTGGTCGGTGACGCGGAACGTCACCCACGTGGCATCCGACCCGTCCCCCTGGATCGCATGCCCGGTCGACCGCAGCCGCAGCCGGTCCTTGGCCGGGTTGCAGGACATGGTCACCGACTTGACCTTGCGGCTGCCGACGTAGCCGTCGATCCGCAGGTCCGGCAGCCCGGTGCCGTGCATCCGCAGGTCGACGACGGCGGGCGGATACCGCAGGTGCGGGAACTGATCCCGGTCCGGCCGCACCGTGGCGTGCTGCTTGCCCCCGACGTACACCACCAGCTTGTCGCAGTTGGTGCAGATCAGTGAGTTCTGCCCGGGCCCGGTCTGCGGCGACCCGGGCCCGAAGTCCCAGAAGAACGCGGGCTGGATCACCGGCCGCACCGACGGCGGGACCTGCGACTGGTAGAACGCGGCCCCCGGCTTATGCGTCCGGAACGTGTCCAGCACTCCCGGGGTCTTCAGCACGCCCGAGCTCCGGTGCCCGCCGGCCATCGTCGCGTAGTCCAGCGCGGACCAGCCGAGCAGGCCGGCGTACCGGTTGCTGGACCGGGCCTTGTCGTGCACCTGGGCGTGCATCAGGGCCTGGCTGGACAGCGTCGCGCCGGAGTCGGTCCAGCGGAACGAGGCGGACCCGTCGACCACCCCGACCGCCTCGCTGACCAGGTACGGCACCCGGGGCAGCGGCAGGTCCAGGCTGGCGCTGCCTTGCCGCTTCCGGTAGTCGTTGAAGCCGAACACGTCCTCGGCCCAGTCCGCGGCCGAATGGACAGCCATCGCGGCGGTGGTCGGGCGGCTCGGGTCCAGCCGCTTGGCCAGCCGCCGGGCTGCGCTGTACAGCGAGGCGTGGCCCTCGGTCTCGTTGAGCCGGGTCGCCCACATGATGACCGACGGGCGGTTGCGGTCCCGGATGATCATGTCGCGCACGTCGCGCAGGAACAGGTGCTGCCACGCGGCGTTGCCGACGTGCGCCCAGCCGGGCGGCTCCTGCCAGACCATCATGCCGAGCTCGTCGCAGGCGTCCAGGAAGTGCGGCGACTGCGGGTAGTGCGAGCAGCGGACCATGTTGCAGTTCAGGTCACGCCGCAGGATCTCGGCGTCCCGGCGCTGCAGCCGGGCCGGCGCCGCCATCCCGGTGTAGGGAAACAGCTGGTGCCGGTTCAGCCCGAAGATCTTGTACCGCTGCCCGTTGAGGAAGAACCCGTCGACGCGGAAAACCGCCTCCCGGAAGCCGATCCGGACGGTCATTGTGTGCGCGGGCCCGCCGTGGCGGTGCACGGTCACCCGCAGCGAGTACAGCCGCGGCGACTCGGGCGACCACAGCCCCACCGAGCCGATCCCGCTCAGGTTCAGGTGCACCCCGTGGGTCCCCCTGGACCGGATCACCGGGTGCGCCGAAGCCGCGGCGATGGCCCGGGACCCGTCCATCAGCGCCGCGGTCACCTTGACCCGTCCGGGCGCCTGGCCGGCGTTCACCGTGGCCGAGACCGACACGCTGCGGCCGGGCGACAGCACGTTCACCGGCCGGGCGAACACGTCGGACAGGAATACCTCGGGGACCACGCGCAGCCGGACGTCACGGTAGATCCCGCCGGGCTGCAGCCAGTCCACGCCCCGCGGGCCGAGCCCGGAGCCGGACGGCGGCACCGGCAGCCAGCGGTCGTCGACGATGACCGCCACCAGGTTCTTGCCGGGCACCAGGTGATGGGTCAGCTCGGCGGTCCAGCCCAGGTAGCCGCCCTGGTGGGTGCTGACCACGTGGCCGTTGAGCACCACCGTGGCGCTGGTCATCACCCCGTCGAAGTCGAGCATCACCCGGCCGCCGGCCGGCCGCTGGAAGTGCTTGCGGTAGATCCACACGTTCTGCCAGCGCGACGGATCCCACCGCGACCAGGACAGCGAGGTGACCGTGTGCGGCACCGTGACCGGGCTGAACCGGCTCTCGTCGAAGCCGGGCTTCTCCGACCCCGGGGTGTAGACCCCGCCGAACAGCCAGCCCCGGTTGAAGTCGTACTCCCGGCCGGACGACGCGTCCGGCTCGATGCCGGCCGCCAGCGCCGCGCCCCCGGACAGCACCGCGGGAACCGCCGCAGCCGCGAGGACGCCGGAGCGCAGCATCGCACGCCGGGCCACGGGGTGGCGGGCATGCCCCATCACGTGGTCGAACGAAGGATTCACGAACCTCAACCGGGAGTATCGAGCGGCGTCAGCGCATTACCGGACATGGATGGCAAACTGGCGATACCGCCGCCGGACATTATGGTGCACACGGGTGCCGCCCGCGTACGCATTGATCCCGATCGGGGACAATCGGGCAGATGAACGCCGATCCCGCCCGCCTAGCGGGCCGCGATGATAGGAGTACGCAGGGCCGCGCGGCCGGCCCCGGCGACGTGCTGGCCCCGGGTCCGGCGTTCGTGCCCCGGCCGGAGGCGGGCCGGGTCTTTACCGCCCGCCGCGGGATCCGCAGCACCGACGCGACCAGCCGCGGCCGGCTCCGGCTCGATGCGCTGGCCCGCTACCTGCAGGACGTGGCCGAGGATGACGTGGCCGACGCGGGCCTGCGGGACCCTCAGTACTGGCTGCTGCGCCGGGCCACCGTCGCGATCCGCAGCTACCCGCGGCTCGGCGAGCAGGTCACGCTGAGCACGTTCTGCACCGCCACCGGCCCGCGCTGGGCCGAGCGCACCACCACGCTGGCCACCGCCGGCGGCGACGTCATCCAGACGGTGGCGCTCTGGGTCGCGGTCAGCCGGGCCGACGGGCGGCCCGCCGCGCTCACCGGGTCTTTCCTGGAGGAATACGGTCCGTCGACCGCGGGCCGCACCGTCTCGGCGCGGCTCTACCTCCCCGGGCCCCCGCCGGAGGCGGACGCCCGGCCCTGGCCGGTCCGCGCCACCGACTTCGACACCGCCGGGCACGTGAACAACTCCGTGCACTGGGCCGCCGCCGAGGACGTGCTCGCGCCGCTGGGCTGGCGGCCGGCCTGGGCCGAGATCGAGTACCCGCGGCCGGTGCTGCCCGGCTGCGCGCCGGCCCTGGCGGCCAGCCACGACGACGGCCAGGCCTGGGCCTGGCTGACCGACGGCCCGCGCCGCCTGGCCTCGATCCGCCTCGACCGCGACCCGCCCTGAAAGCAATCGGTGTGACATCGCTTATCTCAGGAGTTTCCTGACAAGTTTCCAGCGGCCGGGGACCTGACAGTTGCGATGTTGCGGGCCAGGCCAGCCCGCGGCGCATACTGGGCTGAGAGCCCGTGGCGGGCCAGCGATGAGGCCGGGCCCGCGGCCGAGCGTAAGCTCGGCGGGACGGGACCGGCAGACGGACCAGGAGGGATACGGGCGGCAGACATGCCAGCTATGTATGCCGCCGAGGGGCTCGGCGCGGGTGCGGTGAGCTCGGAGTTCAGCCAGTGGGGCTGGGAGTTCCGGGCGGAGCCAGTCGCCGGGTTTGGCATCGACGCGCACGTCGAGCCGGCCGCCGGCGGGCAGCCGCTGGGCAGCCCGATCGCCCTGCAGATCAAGGCCGGGCCGTCGTATTTCGCCGAGCCGGTTCCTGGCGGCTGGCGCTATCGCGGGACGGACCCGCACCTGGCCAGCTGGCAGCGGCACTGCCTGCCGGTGGTGCTGCTGGTGCACAACCCGGTCGCGGGCGTCACCTACTGGGCGCACCTGCGGGCCGGGGACATCACCCCGGACGGCGACGGCTGGCAGCTGCTGGTGCCCGGCGACCAGGTGCTCGGCGCGGGCAGCCGGGAACAGCTGGCCGCGCTGGCTGGCTCCTCGGCCTGCGCCGCCAACGACCCGGCGGAGAAGTCGTGCGCGTTCCTGCCGCCGTCGGCCGGGGAGATCATCCGCGCCGCGGTGGACGCCGCGCCGGACCCGGCCCGGCGGCTGGCCACCTGGCTGGCGGCGGGCCGGGCGGTGCCCAGGCTCACCGCGGAATCGCTGATGGCCGCGTCGCCGAGCTGGCTGCCCGCAGCCCGCGGCCACGGCGAGGCGGCGCTGGCCGCGTACGCGGCCGAGCACGGGCTGGCTGACCTTGCCGCGGAGGCGTTCACCCGGGCCGCGGGCTACCGGGAGCAGCCCGGCGGCGCGCTGCTGGCCCGGGCCGCGCTGGCGGCGGCACAGGCCGCGGACGGTGACCGGGCCCGGCTGCTGCTCTCGCTGGCGGGCCGGAACGACCCGCCGCCGCTGCTGCTGGCCACCGCGCAGGCCGCGGTCAGCGACCTGGAGCAGCCCGAGCCGTGCGCGCTGCCCGGGATACTGGCCGCCGCCGGGCCGGCCGAGCGGGCCGCCGAGCCCGCCTGCCTGGCCTACCTGGGGGCCCGCGCGCTGCGCTGCGGCGACCCGGTCGCGGCGGCCCGGTACTACCAGGAAGGCTGGCAGGCTTCGCCGGAGAGCACGGTGATGATGGTCGGCCTGGCCCGGGCCCTGGCCGCGTGGGCGGCGACCGGCCCGCCGGACGCCGCGGCGGGCGGCCTGACCCGGCTGGCGGCGGCCGCGCGCGAGGCGCTGGACCAGCGGCGGCGCTGGTCCGGGCCGAGCAGCCAGGCCCTGGCCCGGCTCATCGAGGGCGAGCTGCTGGCCGGCCGGTACGCCGCCGCGGCCCAGCTGGCTACGCCCGCGCCGGACGGCGAGGCGCGCGGCGACGAGGCGAGCGCCGACGAGGTCGTCATCCTGGGCACCCGGGCGGCGCTCCTGGCCGGCGACCGGGACCGGGGCGAGGCCCTGGCCGCGCGGGCCGCCTCCGAGCATGCCGCCGAAGCGGTCGGTGCCCTGCTGGCCGGCCAGGACCCGCCGCCCCGCCCGTCCTGACGGCCGGCGCTAGTCGCCGCGCAGCCGGTATGTCAGGTAGATGACCTCGCCCTGCTCGAGCCAGCGGGCCGCCCTGAGCTCCGGTCCGGGCGGCCATATCTGAAATCGCCCAGCCGCGACCTGGCGTGTTTCGATCACCCTGGGCGGTCTTCGCCGATACCATCGCTTTGCCTTCGGGCACCTGTCACTTTGCGTTCTCGTCCGTAACAGCGCCACGGCGTCACGACCGAGTCAGGTTTTCAGGTGACACGCGACACGCATAACCGCCCGCCTCGGGTTTACCTGCACATCGGGGAGCCGAAGACGGGCACCACGTTCCTGCAGCACGCCATCTGGGGCAATCGCGCCCGGCTTGCCAGGCAGGGCATCCTGCTGCCCGGCTACACCCGCCGCGACCACTCCCGGGCCAGCCGCGACCTGCGCGGCGCCCCGCGCATGCCCGGCGACCCGGTCGACCCCTGGGACGGCGAATGGGACGTCCTGGCCCGCCAGGCCCTCAAGTCTCCCGTCGCCGCGATCATCTCCGACGAGCTGCTCGGCAACTGCAGCCAGGAGCGGGCCGACCGCGCCGTCCGCTCGCTCGAAGCCGCCGAGCTGCACGTCGTCCTCACCATCCGTGACTTCGGCAGCCTGCTCCCGGCCGAGTGGCAGGAGGCGGTCAAGTGCCGCCGCACGGTCCGCTGGGAGGAATGGCTCGGCGACGTCAGCCGCCTCGGCGCCACCGCGGACCGGCACGGCGTCTCCGGCTTCTGGGCCGCCCACGACACGCTGGCCACGCTGAGCCGCTGGTCACAGCACCTGCCGCCGGACCGGGTCCACGTCATCACGATGCCGAGGGACGGCTCGCCCGACGCTCTGTGGCACCGATTCGCCGCGGTCGCCGGCATCGACTCCGCGAAGATCGACCTCTCCCAGGCGCGCGGCAACACCTCCCTCGGCCTCGCCGAGACCGAGTTCCTGCGCCGGATGAACGAGACCCTCAGCGACGAGATGCCGGACTGGTACTACACCCGGTACGTCAAGCAGATCCTCGCGCACGACGTGCTGACCAACCAGCCGCGGCGAGCCCGCCTCGCCCTGCCTCCCGACCGGGAGGAGTGGGCACGCCAGGAGGCCGGGACCATCATCGCCGCCCTCCGCGACGCCAAGTACCACATCTCCGGCGACCTGGACGAGCTCCTCCCCCAGCCCGCCGCGGGCCCCTACCTCCCGCCCGATCAGCAGCCCGAGGCCCAGCTGCTCGAGGCCGCCCTGCACGCCACCGCGGTACTGGCCGAGGCCCGCTACCGGGAGGTGTACCAGCCGCCGAAGAAGCAGCGCCCCCAGCTCCGCCCGAGGATGCTGGCCAGCCAGCTGCGCTGGACCATGCTGAACGGCCCCTGGATCCGCCGGCTGCTGCGGAACCGGAGCCAGAGCGAGTCCGTGCGGAAGCTGCGCGCCGCCATCTGGTGGATCCTCATGCGCCCGAAGGGCCACCGCCACATCGTGGCCCCGGCGGGCCAGCACGACATCGCCGCCCCGTCGGCGGCCTGGCTGGCCGGCGGCCGCCCCGGCATCACCGGCGTCGCAGTGCCCGTGCCGGCCGGCCGCCCCGCCGAGGCCTCGAGCGCCGACTCGCGCAGCTAACCGGGCCAGGCCAGCGCGGCCGGCCTACATGTCGACCGTGCGCAGCCGGATCGTCACGTCCATCGCCTGCAGGCGCGCGAGCATACCCGGGGTGTACTCGGTCCCGATGTCGGTCAGCACGTAGCCAAGCTCGTCCCGCGTTCCCAGCAGCTGGCCCTCGATGTTCGCGTCGTGCTCGGCCAGCAGCTGGTCGATCTTGGCCAGCACCCCGGGAACGTTCTGGTGCAGATGCACAAGCCGGTGCGTCCCCGGCACCGCCGGCAGCGCGACCCCCGGCAAATTGACCGACAGCGACGTCGCCCCGGTGGCCAGGTAGTCGATCAGCTTCCCGGCCACGAACTCGCCGATGTCCTGCTGGGCCTCCTCGGTCGACCCGCCCACGTGCGGCGTCAGGATGACGTTCGGCAGCCCGCGAAGCTCGGACACGAACTCCTCGCCCCGCCCGCGCGGCTCAGCAGGAAACACATCCACCGCCGCACCCGCCAGCCGCCCGGACTCGATCTGACGCCGCAGCGCCGCATGGTCCACCACGAACCCCCGCGACAGGTTCAGGAACAGGCTCCCCGGCTTCATCGCGTCGAACTCGGCCGCGCCGAACAGGCCGGAATTCCCCGGCCGCCCGTCCACGTGCAGCGTGACCACGTCCGAGATCTCGAGCAGTTCCTGCAGCGTGCCGCACCGCCGTGCGTTGCCCAGGGCCAGCTTGTCGGCGGTGTCGAAGAACACCACGGTCATGCCGAGCGCCTCGGCCAGCACGGACAGCTGGCCGCCGATGTTGCCGTAGCCGACGATCCCGAGCCGCCGCCCGCGGACCTCGTGGCTGCCCGCGGCCGACTTGTCCCACTCCCCCGCGTGCATCTGCCGGTTCTTGTCGGTGAGCCGCCGGGTCAGCGCGATGATCTCGGCCAGCGCCAGCTCGACCACGCTACGCGTGTTGGAGAACGGCGCGTTGAACACCGCGACCCCGCGCCGCGACGCGGCGGCCAGGTCGATCTGGTTGACCCCGATGCAGAACGCGCCGATCGCCAGCAGATCGGGCGCGGCGTCCAGGACCCGCTCGGTCACCTGCGTCCCGGACCTGATGCCGAGCAGCTGAACCCCGTCCACCGCGCTGACCAGCTCGTCCTCGGTCAGCGCCCGGGGCAGCGTGTCGACCTGGCAGCCGTCCTTGGCCAGCCGGGCCCGGGCGTCGGGGTGGATGTTCTCCAGCAGCAGGGCGCGCGTCAGCGACTCGGTGGTGGGCATGCCGCCAGCCTATGCGGCCCAGTCCGCCACCCGGCGCAATTAACCGGCCGCCCAGCCACCAGGCCCGCGGCTCAGAACCGGTACCTGGTCTGGCTGAACGGCTCGCCCTTGCCGAACGCGAGGACCTTGTCCGGCGTCACGCCGAACACCAGCCCGGTCCGCCCGGCCCCGTCGGTGAACCCGTCCTCGCCCACCTCGTACGGCCAGTCGTGCCGCTCCAGCCACAGCTGCGCGAGCCGTTCCAGGCGCTCCCGCCCGGTGACCCGCACCGCGGTCCCCTCGACGATCACGTCCAGGCCGGACCGCAGCGCCGGGGTCCCGGTGGTCAGCACGCACCGCGGGTTGGCCGCCAGGTTCCGGGTCTTCTGCTCCTGATCCCCGGTGCAGAAGTGCAGCGTGCCGTCATCCCAGACGGCCGGCAGCGGCGTGACATGCGGCCGCCCGTCCGCCCGCACGGTGGACAGCCAGAAGATCTCCGCCCGGGTCAGCACGTCAGAAACCTCGGCCCACGGCCGGGCGGTGGCCCCCGGCGAGCTGAACCCCTCGTGCAACTGCGCAACCGGTGCGGTGCCAGCCATGGTCGCGTTCCTTTCCCGCCGTCCGGCGCGGTGTCTTCGTCATGCTGTACGGCATCGAGGCGCGGGTGCCGCGCCCGATACCGGCCCCTGTTACCCCGGTAGACTCCGCGCCACGCCCAGACTCATCGGTATCAACCGGGAGGAGCCGGAATGACGCCCGGCAGCGCCGCGCCCCGCGTGGGCATCGTGTTCCGCCCCCAGCTGCTGCCGCCGGAACGGCTGCCGGGCTTCGCCACCGCCGCCGAGGCGGGCGGCTACGGCGACCTGTGGCTGTGGGAGGACTGCTTCTGCGAGGGCGGCCTGACCACCGCGGCGACCGCGCTGGCCGGGACCGGCTCGATCCGCGTCGCGATCGGCCTGCTGCCCGTGCCGCTGCGCAACCCGGCGCTGGCCGCCATGGAGATCGCCACGCTGGCCCGGCTGCACCCGGGCCGGTTCGTGCCCGCCGCGGGGCACGGCGTGCTGCCCTGGATGGCCCAGGCCGGCGCGAGGGCCGCGTCCCCGATGACGCTGCTGCGCGAGTGGGTCAGCGCGGTCCGCGCCCTGCTGCACGGCGAGACCGTCAGCGTCACCGGCGACTACGTCAACCTGGACAAGGTCGCCCTGGACTGGCCCCCTCAGCAGGTCCCGCCGCTGCTGGTGGGCGCCCGCCGGGCGAAGACGCTGGCCCTGGCCGGCGAGCTGGCCGACGGCCTGGTGCTGGACGCGGGCATCTCGCCGGACGGCGTCCGCCGGGCCATCGCCACCGCCCGCGCCGCCCGGCCGCACGAGGTCGCGGTCTACGTGGTGTGCGCGGCCGGCCCCGGAGCGCGGGACCGGGTCGCAGCCGGCCTGACGGATACCGGCGAGCCGGTCAAGGACACCGGCGAACCGCTCGAGGCCCGCGCCGCCTTCGGCTCGCCGGCCGACGTCGCCGCGATCATCGGGGCGTATCACGCCGCCGGGGCGACCAGCGTCGTGCTGCAGCCCACCGGCGACGACCCGGACGTGGATGCCACCCTGGCGCTGGGCGCCGAGGCGATCGCGCTGCTGGCCCGATGACCGGTGCCATGACCGGGGCGGAGGCCCTGATCGGGACGCTGACGGGGGCCGGGGTGGACGTCTGCTTCACCAACCCGGGCACGTCGGAGATGCACTTCGTGCAGGCCATGGACCGGGTGCCGGCCATGCGCGCGGTGCTCGCCGTGTTCGAGGGCGTGGCCACCGGCGCCGCCGACGGGTACGCGCGGATCACCGGCCGCCCGGCCGCGGTGCTGCTGCACCTGGGTCCCGGGCTGGCCAACGGAATGGCCAACCTGCACAACGCCCGGCGGGCCGGGTCGCCGCTGCTGTGCCTGGTCGGCGCGCACGCCACCGGGCACGTCCGGTACGACGCCCCGCTGCAGTCCGACATCGAGGCCGCGGCCCGGACCGTGTCCGGCTGGGTGCGCACC
>DASVBE010000143.1:0-3905 GCA_036375995.1 Streptosporangiaceae bacterium
CCGGCGTGTCGCGTTGATCTCGCCGGCGTGTCGCGCTGGACGTCTGGCGCGTCACCGTGCCCAGCCGGCCGCTCAGCCCCCGGCCGCCGCCCACCCGCACGGCGGACCCGCCGTCCGGGCCAATCCGGCCGGCCGCCGCGCCCATCGGCGCCGCCGATCCGGGGTCCTCCCCCGGCTCGCCGCGCAATCGGCGCCACCTATCCGGACCGCTCCCCCGCCCGCCCCCGGGAAATCGTCGCCGCCGATCCGGTCCACTCCCCCGGCCCGCATGATGTGATATCGGTGTGAATCCGGCGGACCGGTCCCCCGCGCAGGCGGCCTTACCTGAGCCGGCCCCGGCCCCGCTCCCGCCGCCGCCCAGCCGCCCCGGCCGCCCCCGCCCCCGCCCGCCGGCCCGCGCCCAGCCCACCGCCGCCGGGCTCACCGGGCGAGACGCCGAAAGGCTGCTGTTCGTCGCCGAGATGCACGGCGTCCAGCTCGACCTGCTCGCCGCCATCATGCGCACCTCCGGCAGCAGCGCCCGCGCGGCCGTCACCCGCTGGCAGCAGCAGGGCCTCGCCGGCACGGCCCGGCTCGGCCCGGGCGCACCCTGGGTCTGGCTGACCCGGTCCGGCCTGACCGCTTGCGGCCGCCCGTACCGCGCGATCCCGCCCGCGCTGTCCCGGCTGGCCCACCTGCGCGCGGTGACCGCGGCGCGGCTGGCCCTGGAGCGGGAGCCCGAGTGGCGGGCCGGCGGCGCCTGGTGGCGCAGCGAGCGGCGCCTGTCCGCCCGGCTCGGCGCCCGCGGCGGCCGCCGCGACCACCTTCCGGACGGCGAGATCCACTGGCCCGACGACAGTCCCGCCGGGCTCGCCTGGGCCGGCGAGTGCTGGGCGATCGAGGCCGAGCTCACCCGCAAGACCGCCGCCCGCACGACCGCGATCATGCGCGAGCTGCTGACCAGGACCGGCGACTACGGCGTCCCGGCCGCCGAGGTGCTGGTTCCCGGCTTCCGGCCGCGGCACGACCGCGTGCTGTACCTCTGCTCGCCCGCGGCCCGCCCGACCGTGCAGCGGGCCCGCGCGGCGTTAGCCGGGCCCGAGGCGGCCCGGGTCGAGATCAGGCTGCTCCCGGAGTCCGCCCGGCTCAGCCCCGGGGACGACCAGTGATCCGCCGCTACCTGGCCTGGCGGTTCGCCGGCTGGCTGCTGCCCGCGGCCTGGCGGCTGACGAAAGCCCTGGTCCTGGCCGCCGCCGCGGTAGCGGCCGCCCCGGCCACCCTGGTCGCCGCGGCAGCGGTCACCCTCGCCTGGCGGCGCGGCTGGCCTCCAAGCCGGCTCGCCCGGGCCGCCGCGGCCTGCGCTCCGATGCTGGCCGCCTGGCTCGCCGCCACCGCGGTCGCTGCCACCACGGCCGCCGCTGGGACCCTGGCCGCCCTCCCCGCCGCGCCCTACCGCGCCTGGCTCGGTATGTGGCACGACGCCGCCGCGGGCCGGCCGCTGCTGGCCGCGGCGGTGATCGCGCCGCTGGCGATCCCGGCCGGGCTGGCGGCCGGCGCACTCGCCTGGTCGCGCCGCATCCGGGCGATGGAATCCGGCAGCAGCGGCCTGTCCCCCGCGTCCGCGGTGGCGTTCGACCGGCGGCAGTGGCGGCATCAGGTCGCCACCGCGCGGGCGCGGATAGCCGCCCCCGGGTCCGTACCGCTGATAAAGGGTTACGGTTCCGTGGTCGCGGGTGCCGTGATCAGGACGGTGAACCATCGCGCCGGGCCGGTCGCGAGCCTCCCGTACCAGCGGATGCGCTCCCACCAGGTGGTCATCGGCGCGACCGGGACCGGGAAGACCACGCTGCTGCTCAGGCTCTGGGCCGGCTTCATGGCCGCCGCGCAGCAGCGGTACGCGGCCGGCCAGGGTCCTCGCCCGCTGCTGGTCGTGCTGGACTGCAAGGGCGGCGCGGACGCCCGCCGGATCGCCGACCGGGCCCGCCGGGTGCTGCGCGAGGCCGGCGCCCGGTCCACCGCGGTGTGGCCGGACGAGGCGCGGCTGTCGCTGTGGGACCTGCCGCCCGGCCCGCTGACCACCACCCTGCTGGACCTGATCGAGCACGGTACCGGCGCCGCCGCGTACTACACCGACGTGATGGAGGCGCTGGTCGCACTGGCGGTGGAGGCGCCGCCCGGGCCGCCGCGCAGCGCGCAGGAGTTCCGGGACCGGCTGGACGCGGGCTGGCTGTCACTGGCTTACGCGGCCACCGGCCAGCCCGCGGACCTGGCCCTGATCCGGTCCTCGGCCCGGCTGCTGCCGGACATCGCGCTGCGCTACCGGGCCCTGTTCCGGCGGCTGGGCGCGGGCCTGGACGGGCCCGGCGGGTTCGGCGACGCGGACGCCTGGTACTGCATCCTGGAGGGCACGGCGGAGCCCGCGGTGGCCGAGGGCCAGGCCCGGACGCTGACCGACCTGCTGGCCCAGTTCGCGACCGGCGGGTCTCACCGGGAGATCCTGCTCGCGGTCGACGAGTTCAGCGCGGTGGCCAGGCGGCTGCCGATCTGGGGCCTGTACGAGCGGGCCCGCTCGCTGGGCCTGGCCGTCCAGGTGTCCGCGCAGTCCTGGCCGGGCCTGGCGGCGACCGAGGACGAGCGGAACAGGATCGCCGCCGCGGCCGACGGCGGCCTGTGGCTGCTGCGGACCCCGTACCCGGAGCCGGTGACCGCACTGGCCGGCCAGCGGAAGCTGACCGACACCAGCAGGAAGCTTCGCCGCTCCCACGAATGGGCGCAGGAAGGCCAAAGCCGGACCGCGCTGGCCCCGGTAGCCGACCCAGCCCTGATCCGCGCCCTTGGCACCGGCCAGGTGGCCTACATCTACCGCGGCGGTGTCACCTACATCCAGGTCAAGCGCCTCATCGGCAGCCCGCCCGCCCTGCCGCGAGTCACCGCACCCGAACCGCAGCCGGCGGAACTCCACCCCGCCGCAGCGTCCACGCCGGACCTGGCCGCACCCCACGCCGCCAGCCCTGACGGAGCGGCCAGGCCCTCGATAGCCCCGCCGGCCTGGGCAACCCGCGCGCTCGGCCCGGTCTGGCCGCTCCCCCCGGAGCGCCGTCCAGCCGCGTCCAGTCCAGCTACCCGGCAGCCGCTTTCCGCGCAGGAGGGATCGCGGGAGCGCCCAGAGAACAGCGCCGCCCGGCCACCCGCACCGGAGCCGCCGCCAGCCCCGGCAGACTGCCGCCCGCCCGGCCTGACCGCATTCCTGGACGCCGCCTTCGGCCCCGAGCCAGCCGCCCGCCCAGCCAGCTACGCAGCCCGCTCAACCAGACAGCAGACCTCATCCCGCGCGACCGCCGGAGCCAGCCAGCTCACCATGACTGACGACCCCATTGAGCCTGATGAGGCTTCAGTTCATCGCCGAGCGGATGACGATGAAGGAGCCGCTGGTGCCGATCTGGCTAGCGGAGCCATCCGGTCTCGTGGATCCGGCTCGGCCGGTGATGCCATTGGGTCTGCGGACGGCCGATGAGAAGAAGAGGGCGGCGGGGTGGGTTGGGCTATCGCCGGACTGGTCGAGGGAGTGCGATAGAGATCTTCGGGGCGCTTGAGACTGGCTGGGCAATCAGGGTTGATTGGGCTGCTGAGGCCGGTGGGACGGAGAGCCGGCGATGAGCGGCAGCGAGGGTGGCCGAGGGTGAGCCCTCGCCGGGCCGGGCCGGGTGCGGCTACAAAGACGTTCAGGGCGCTGGGACTGGCGGCGGACCCGGCGCTGACCGACGACGAGGTCCGGATGGCCTGGCGAAGGGTGGCCGCAGCGACCCACCCGGACCGTGCCGACGGCGGTGACCCGGCTGCCTTCGCCGCCGCGGCCGCCGCCTACAACCTGCTGCGGACCAGGTCAGGCCGCAGCGAAGTCATGGCCGACGCGGCGGAAGCTGCGG
>DASVBE010000195.1:0-9998 GCA_036375995.1 Streptosporangiaceae bacterium
ATCAGACCCAGGCCGCGGCGAACGTCCACCGTCCCGGCCGCGCGGATCGGCACCCCCTGGCCGGTCATCGGCGGGCCAGGCCCCAGGGCCCGCGCCGGGCACGGCCCCAGGCGGAGTCACGCTGGGCGCGGCCGCCGCGACCTTGGCGGCGCGGCGCGCAGCCCGGCCGGACGGGGCCTTAGCGGCCTTGGCCGCCTTCTTGCCGTCCTTGCCGGCCTTCTTGTTCCGCTTCTTGCCGTCTGCCACCGAGTCGGCGCCCGGCGGGTTGCCCGGCTGCGGCCCGGCCCAGCCGTCGGCGGGCGGCGGGCCCCAGCCGGACGGTGAGCCCGGCTCCCCGCGCTCACCGTCGGCGCCGGGCACGGTGCCCGCGCCAGAGCCACCACGGAAGGCGGGCCCCGCCGGCGGGCGCCCGTCACGCGGACCGGCCGGTCCCCCCGGCGCGCGGAACCCCGCCGGCGCGGCGCCGCCCGGAGCGTCCCAGTCCCCGGCGTAGTCACCATTCGGAGCGCCCGGCGGCTGCGGCGGCGCGAACCCCGGCGGCTCGTCCCAGCCGGGCGCGTCGCCAGCCCCCGGCCCGGGCCGGTCATGTGGCGCGGTCCACCCAAAGCCATTCGCGAAGCCCGGCGCCCCGGCCGTCGGCGCGGAACCGGCCGTCCCACCGGAGCCCCACGCGGCGCCGGACTCCCCCGGCCGGCCGTAGCCGTTCTGATGATCTGGCCAGGCCCCGGAGGAGCCATCGCCGGCGAACCCGGCCGCGCCGCCAAAGCCAGCCGCCTGCCCCCGGGCCAGACGCCCGCGCGCAGCGTCCGCCTCCGGCGAGCCGAACCCGGACCGCCCGCCCTGCGGCGTGTCCCAGTCACCGGCACCCGCGGGCCGGCGCCCGCCAGAGGTATCCCAGCCTGCCTCGGGCGACGTGTCCCACGAGCCATAGCCATCGGCCGCGGCGTGCCCGCTGGACCGCCCGCCATCCGGCGCGTCCCAGTCACCGCCACCCGCGGGCTGGCGGCCATCAGCGGCGCCCGGCCAGCCCACCTCAGGCGACGTATCCCACGAGCCATAGCCGTCGGCCGCGGCGTGCCCGCTGGCCGGCGCATCCCAGTCAGCGGGAACGTCGAACGCGGCCGTCCCGCCCAGATCCTGAGCGGCGCCAGCCGCCTGGCGCCCGTCCGGCCAGCCCGCGCCGGACGACCCATGACCGTCGGCCGCAGCCCGCCCGGCAGCGGCACCGGGCCAGCCCGCCTCAGGCGAGGTCCCCCGCGAACCCGGACCGCCGAAGTCCTGAGCCGAGCCAGCCGCCCGGCGCCCGCCGGGCGCATCCGGCCAGCCCGCACCAGGCGACGTGTCCCACGCCCCATCGCCGTCGGCCGCAGCCCGCCCGCCAGCGGCACCGGGCCAGCCCGCCTCGGGCGACGCTGGCCCGGCGGGCCGGCCGCCTGCGGCCGGGTCCCAGTCAGCCGGGACGCCGTACGCGGCCGTCCCGCCGAAGTCCTGAGCTGAGTTTGCCGGCTGGTGCCCATCGGGCGCGGTCTGCCCACCGAGGGGCGCGTCCCAGTCCCGGCCAGGCGTGCCCAGCGACCCGGGAGCCTCGAATGCGGCCGGGCCGCTGAAGCCCTGAGCCGGGTCGGCCGAGCGACGGCCGGGGGCTGCACCAGGCCGGTCAGCCGGGGGCGTGCCGAAGTCCTGGGCCGGGCCCGCGGACCGGCGCCCGCCCGGGGCGTCCGGCGAGCCATCAGCGCCGGCGTCGGGCGACCCGCCAGATTCAGCCGCCCGCCGCCGGGCGCGACGGCCACGCTTGGGTTCTGGCCCATCCGTCCCGGACGAGCCGTTGCTGTGCGCCGGCTGGCCACCGCGCAGGGTGCTGAGCCAGTCGCCGTCGGGTGCGCCGAAATCCTGGCCTGACCCCGCGGACCAGCCATCACTCTCACCAGCGGAGCCGCCGCCGGAGTCAGCCGCACGCCGCGAGAAGCGGCGTCCACGCTGGGTGCCGGGGGCCTCGGTCGCGCCAAAGTCCGGAGCCGAACCGCCAGGCCGGCCGCCGTTGGCGCCAGACCAGCTTTCTGCCGCGGAGCCACCGTCCTCGGCCCCCCGCCGCGAGGAACGCCGGCCACGGGGAGCGTCAGGCTGGCCAGCTGCGGGCGCGCCGAAATCCTGAGCCGAGCCGCCGGGCGAGCCGGGGACATCGAAAGCGGCGGCCGCGCCTGGGTCCTGAGCCGAGCCGAGCCAGTCAGCAATAGAGCCACTGTCCTCGGCCCTGCGCCGCGAAGAACGCCGGCCGTGGGGAGCGTCAGACTGGCCGGCCGCGGGCGCGCCGGGGACGTCAAGGGCGGCGGTCGCGCCGAAGTCCTGAGCCGAACCGCCAGGCCGGCCACCACCGGCGCCAGGCCAGCCCCCGCCGGATGAGGCAGCTGCGGAGGGATGGCCGGGAGCTCCGGCCGCGCCTGGGTCCTGAGCCGAGCCGGGCCAGTCAGCAATAGAGCCACTGTCCTCGGCCCCCCGACCCGAAGAACGCCGGCCGTGGGGAACGTCAGACTGGCCGGCCGTCGATGAGCCGGGGACGTCAAAGGCGGCGGTCGCGCCGAAGTCCTGAGCCGGGCCGCCAGGCCGGCCGCCATCAGCGCCAGGCCAGCCCCCGCCGGGCGTGCCGGGGACATCCGAAGCGGCGGCCGCACTCGGGTCCTGAGCCGAGCCGAGCCAGTCGGCAATGGAGCCACTGTCCTCGGCTGCCCGCCACGAAGAACGCCGGCCACGCGGGGCGTCAGACTGGCCGGCCGCGGGCGAGCCAGGGATGGTCGCGCCGAAATCCTGAGCCGGGCCGCCAGGCCAGCCTTCGCCGGGCGCGCCGGGCGATCCCGGGATATCGAAAGCAGCGGTCGCGCCCGGGCCCTGAGCCGAGCTGGCAGGCCAGTGATCACCATCGGCGCTGGGCCAGTCCGCACCCGGCGCGGCCGCAGCCGGGCCGTTGTCCTTGGCCGCCCGCCGCCAGGAACGCCGGCCACGCGGGGCGTCAGCAGCGGAGCCGGGGACGTCGAAGGCGGCGGTCGCGCCGAAGTCCTGAGCCGAACCGGCAGGCCGGCCGCCATCGGCGGCGCGACGCCCACTCGAGGCGCCGGACCCGCCGGGGACTCCCGGCCAGTCGGTGGCCTGGCTGGCGGGCCAGGCGGGGCCGGGCGCGGTGTCGGCGCCGGGCGCCGGGTCGGAGGGCCATTCCGCGTTGGCGGACGTTGACCAGATGGCGTCGGGCGCCTCGCCAGTGGTCCCGGTGGAGCCGCCGGGCCAGCCACCGGCGCCGTCCTGGCGGTCCCGGGCGCCTGCGCCGGAGAAACCCTCCGGGCCAGTGCGGGCATCGGGCGGGCCGAAGCCGCGGTCCTCGCCAAACGGGCCGGGCGGGAGGTAGCCGGACGGCGACAGGGGTTCGGGCGACGGAGGCTCGGGCGCCACCGGGGGCTGGAATGCCGCGGGCGTCTGCGGGGCGGGCGGCTGGAACGCCGTTATCTCGCCTATCTCACGCGCCGGGCTCGCCGCAACGCCGGGGCCGTAGCCGGACGGCGAGCTGACCGTGCCGCCCGGACCGGCGAACCCGGCCCCGGCCGGGGCGCCGGGGCCGCTCTCAGGCTCGGGCTTGGCCCGGCGGCCGCGACGGCCGGCTGGCTTCTGGTCGCCCTCCCCGCGGGATCGCCGCGGCGGCCGCGACCGTTCGTCCCCCGCCCCGTCCTCGCCGGGCCAGTCGGCGCTGCTGGCCGCCGGGCCACTGCCGCTCAGGTAGCGGTACCAGCCCATCCCGTCGTCGCCGTCGCCATCACCGGCGGCCGGACCACCGGGCTCGCCCCAGCCGCCGCTGCCCACCGTGCCGTGGGACGGCCGGGCGGGGGCGGCCGGCCCCGCCGGAGCGCTGGACGGCGCGACGTCGCTGGCGACCGGCGCGCCGTACCACGATCCGGCCCCGTCAGCCTGGCCGGACCCGGCCCCGCCGGAGCCCGTCCCGGCCGTGTCCCGGCCAGCCGCTGACGTCCCGGGCCCGTACGGGTCCGCGCTGCTCGCCGCGCCGGCAGTGGCATCGGACCAGGACGTGCCGGACCAGGAACCGGCCCCGGCGGACCCCGTCCCGGCCGCATAGGGATCAGCCGCATAGGGATCAGCGGCGCCGCTGGGGCGGGAGCGGTCCGACCATGAACTGGCCCCGGGCGCATAGGGGTCGGTGCCGGTGGCGCCGGCCGACCCGCGGTAGCCGGCCGCTCCCCCGTGGCCTTGCGACCCGTGGCCTTGCGACCTGTGGCCTTGCGACCCGTGGCCGTGCTGCCCGTGACCCTGCTGCCCCTGGCTCTGCTGCTCCTCGGCCCAGGAATCAACAGCAGGCCAGGCGCCGCTGTCGGCCGTCCGGGCCGCCCCGGCAGACCAGCTGCCGTCTGCCTCAGCCTGCTCGCCAGCTCCCGACGGCCAGCCGCGGTCGGCTGGCCAGGCGTCGTCGTTCGGCGCGCCCGGCCAGCCCACTTCCTGCTGGTCTTGCGGCCTGACTCGGCTCATAAGCGGAAGTCACTCCTGACGTTGGGCGGCGGCGTCGGGTGCCCGGATCTCTGCCATCATGCGCTACCGGTCGCGCCGCCCGCAGAGCTTCGCCGCGATGACTACAGATGGTATTTGACGAAATACGTAACGCATCCAAGACTCGCGGGACGGTTTACCGGGCCGTTTCCGGTTGGCACCGGAAATACCCGGAACGCCAAACAACGCCAAATCCGCCGGGCCTCGCCGGCCGGCTCCCGGACAGCCCCGCTGACCAGCAACGGACTGTGTGGCCTGCATATCCGGGCCGTGCCGGCGCGCGGCGGAATGGGGGGTAAGAATGACCTGGATCGCCCCTGATGTGGTCAGGGCAGAGGAGCCATTCATCGCCGGCGAGCGGACCATGCTGGCGGGCTGGCTCGACTTCCACCGCACCACCCTGCTCATGAAGTGCGCCGGCCTGACCGGGGACCAGCTGGCCACCCGCGCGATCCCGCCGTCCAGCCTGTCCCTGCTCGGCCTCATCCGGCCCAGCGCGGACGTGGAGCGGTCCTGGTTCCGGCGGCACATCAACGGCGAGGACGTCGAGTACCTGTACTGGCGGCACGACGCACCGGAAGCCGCATTCGAGGAGGCCGGCCCGTCCACCGCGGCCGATGATTACGCCTCGCTGATGATGGAATGGGAACTTTCCCGGCTGGCGATCGCCGGCTATTCGCTGGACGGCACTTTTGCCGCCGAACGCGGCAGCAAGATATCCCTGCGCTGGGTTTGCGTTCATATGATCGAGGAATACACCCGCCATAACGGCCACGCCGGCCTGCTGCGTGAGCTCGCGGACGGCACCACCGGCTTCTGACCAGCCCGCGGCCGGCGGAGCCGGCCGCCGCTCGCGGAGTCCCAGCGGCCGCAGCGAGCCAGCCAGCACAGAATATGATCGCTCCACCCCGGCATCGCGGCGGTGCCGTGTCAGGAGAGGAGCCCGGCCGGATGGCACATGAGGTCAAGGGAGTGATCGCCCGCGGCAAAGGCGCTGAGGTCGAGGTCACCACGGTCGTGGTGCCCGACCCCGGCCCCGGCGAGGCGCTGGTCCGGGTCGAGGCCTGCGGGGTCTGCCACACCGACCTGCACTACCGCGAGGGCGGCATCGGCGAGGACTTCCCCTACCTGCTCGGCCACGAGGCGGCCGGCCGGGTCGAGGCGATCGGCGAGAACGTCACCGGCCTGGCCCCCGGCGACTTCGTGATCCTGAACTGGCGCGCGGTCTGCGGTGAGTGCCGGGCCTGCCGCCGCGGCCGCCCCTGGTACTGCTTTGCCACCCACAACGCGCAGCAGAAGATGACGCTGACCGACGGCACCGTGCTGTCCCCGGCGCTCGGCATCGGCGCGTTCACCGAGCTCACGCTGGTCGCCGCGGGCCAGTGCACGAAGGTCGACGAGCGGATCAAGCCTGAGGTCGCGGGCCTGCTCGGGTGCGGCGTGATGGCCGGCCTCGGCGCCGCGCTGAACACCGCCGGGGTGACCCGCGGCGACTCGGTCGCGGTCATCGGCTGCGGCGGCGTGGGTGACGCGGCCGTGCTCGGCGCGAACCTCGCCGGGGCGCGGAAGATCATCGCGGTCGACGTGGACCCGGGCAAGCTGGAGTGGGCCCGCGGGTTCGGCGCCACCGACGTCGTGAACTCGCGGGAGACCGACCCGGTCGAGGCGATCCGCGAGCTGACCGAGGGCAACGGGGCCGACGTGGTGATCGAGGCGGTCGGCCGCCCGGAGACCTATACCCAGGCGTTCTACGCCCGGGACCTGGCCGGCACGGTCGTGCTGGTCGGCGTGCCGACCCCGGACATGCGTCTTGACCTGCCGCTGCTGGACTTCTTCGGCCGCGGCGGCGCGCTGAAGTCGTCCTGGTACGGCGACTGCCTGCCGACCCGCGACTTCCCCATGCTGGTCGACCTGCACCTGCAGGGCCGGCTGCCGCTGGAGAAGTTCGTGTCCGAGACCATCACGCTCGACGGCGTCGAGGCCGCGTTCGCGAAGATGCACCGCGGGGAGGTGCTGCGGTCCGTGGTGCTGGTGTGACAGCCGTCACCCGGATCGCCATGTGGTCGGGACCGCGCACGGTCTCGACCGCGCTCATGCGCGCCTGGGAGAACCGCCCGGACACGGTCGTCACCGACGAGCCGCTGTACGCGTTCTACCTCGAGCGCACCGGCCTGGCGCATCCCGGCCGGGAGGAAATCCTCAGCAGCATGGATTACGCCTGGCCCACCGTGCTCGCCGAACTCGGCCAGGCGCCGCTGCCGCCAGGGAAATCCATCTGGTACGTCAAGCACATGACGCACCATCTGCTGCCCGAGGTGGACCGCGGCGCGCTGGCCGGGATGCGGCACGCGTTCCTGATCCGGGACCCGCGGGCGCTGCTCGCCTCCTACGCCCGGGTCCGGGACCAGCCCACGCTGGCCGACCTCGGGCTCGAGCAGCAGGCCGGCATCTTCCGCGCGTTCGGCGGGCCGGTGATCGACTCCACCGACCTGCTCAGGCAGCCCGAGCCGATGCTGCGCGCCCTGTGCGCGGCGCTCGGCGTGCCGTTCCACCCCGGCATGCTGTCCTGGCCCGCCGGGCCGCGGGACACCGACGGGGTGTGGGCGCCGTACTGGTACGACGGGGTCCGCGCGTCGACCGGGTTCGGCCCGTACCGGGAGAAGCCCGCGGACCTGCCCGCTGAGCTCGAGCCGCTGGCGCAGCTCTGCCGGCCGTTCTACGAGGAACTGCACGCCCACCGCATTACGCCCTGACCGGGGAGGCCCGCCGCATGCTTCAGACCTTCGACGAGCGCAACCGCGACCTGATCGTCAGCGTGGGCGGCCGGCTCACGCACCGCGACCAGGCGGCGGTCAGCCCGTTCGACTCCGCGGTGCAGGGCGGCGACGCGGTCTGGGAGGGCCTGCGGCTGCACGAGGGCCGGATCTTCCGGCTGGACGAGCACCTGGCCCGGCTGAGGCGCTCCGCCCAGGCGCTGGCCTTCGCGCAGATCCCGGCGGACGAGGAGATCACCGCGGAGATCCGGCGCACGCTGGCGGCCAACCAGATGACCGACGGCGTGCACATCCGGCTGACGCTGACCCGCGGGGTGAAGATCACCAGCGGCATGGACCCGCGGCTGAACACGGCCGGCCCCACGCTGATCGTGCTGCCCGAGTTCAAGAACCCGGTCTACGACAAGTCCGGGATCACGCTGATCACCTCCAGCGTGCGGCGCACCCCGCCGGACTCGCTGGACCCGAAGATCCACCACAACAACCTGCTGACCTCGATCCTGGCCAAGATCGAGGCCAACCACGCAGGCGCCGACGACGCGGTCATGCTCGACCACCGCGGGTTCGTCGCGGAGACCAACGCGACGCACGTCTTCTTCGTGGCCGGCGCCACGGCCGAAGGCCCAGCCAGCACAGTCCTGCACACGCCGACCACCGCGGCCTGCCCGGAGGGCATCACCCGGGCCGTGGTGCTCGAACTGGCCGCGGACGCCGGGATCGGGGCCGCGGAGGGCGACTACAGCCTGACCCAGCTGTACAGCGCCCAGGAGATGTTCGTGACCGGCACTATGGGCGGCATCGCCCCGGTCGTCCAGCTCGACGGCCGGACCATCGGCACCGGCGAACCCGGCCCGGTCACCCTGACCCTGACCGGCCTCCTGGCAAAACTCACCGCCACAACCGGAACCCCGGTCACATGACACCCAGGCGAAAGCGATCGATGTTACGTCGCTTAACTACTTGGCTGAGCAACGTTACATCGATAAAAAACAGAGCCAGGCAGAATGGGTGTTATGTCGTCTCAGCAGGCCATACCCGCGGTCGCGCTTGGCGGCGGGGTCAGCATCCCGGCGATCGGGCTCGGCACCTACGCGCTCCGCGGCCGGCGTGGTTACCAGGCCATGCGGACCGCGCTGGACCTCGGCTACCGGCACCTGGACACCGCGACCATGTACCGGAACGAGGCCGAGGTGGGCCGGGCCGTGGCCGACTCCGGGCTGGCCCGCGAGGACGTCTTCGTCACCACCAAGATGCTGGCCAGCGCGGCCGGGCGGGAACGGCAGAGCCTGGACACCAGCCTGCGCGAGCTCAGGCTGGACTACGTGGACCTGTGGCTGATCCACTGGCCGCCGGCCGCGTCCGCCCTGGTCAGCGCCTGGCGGGCAGTCCTCCAAGCGCGCGAGGCCGGGCTGGCCCGCGCGGTCGGGGTGAGCAATTTCTCGCTGGCCCAGCTCGACGAGGTGACCCGGGCCACCGGGCAGGCCCCGTCGATCAACCAGGTCGACTGGAGCCCGTCCCGGCACGACGAGACGTTCCTGGCCGGCCTGCGGGAACGCGGCGTCGTGGCCGAGGGGTACAGCCCGCTGAAGGGCAGCAACCTGCGGAACCCGGTGCTGCGCCGGATCGCGGGCCGGCACCAGGTCACACCGGCGCAGGTGGTGCTGCGCTGGCACCTGGAGCACGAGATCGTGATCATCCCCAAGAGCGGCGACCCCGGCCGCCAGGCGGCCAACCTGGACCTGGCCGGATTCACGCTGGACGCCGCCGAGGTCGCGGAAATCGACGCGCTGAGCCGGTCCTGACCCCGCGGCGGGAGACGGCCGCGGCCAGCGGCGGCGCCTGGTGGCCGGGACAGGCCTGGCGGCAGGGCGGCCGCCGCTGCCCGCGGACGGGCGGCGGAGCAGCGGGGCCGGCTACCGGCGGGAGCGTAATCCTTCCTGCCGGGCCCGCTGGAGCAGGGCCGCCGTATCGCGAGAGGACCGCAGCCGGACAAACGTCAGGTGCGCGTTCGCCGGGTCGCGGCTGGCGGCCTGGTAGCGGTCCCGGTAGACGCGGTGCCGGGTCCAGGCCCAGGCGACGACCGACTCTTCCGGGTCGGCGGTGAACAGGTTGGCCCAGCGCTCCCGGTTGCCGTTCCACAGTTCCCTGCGCAGCGCGGCGCGGCGGAGCGTGCGCCACAGGATCTGGCGCATCACCCGGGAGCGGGGCAGGTCCAGCCAGACCACGGTGTCGGCGCGGCCCCAGACCAGGTCCCGCACCGAGGAGTAGTTGCCGTCCACCACCCAGCGGTCGGCGGCGACGAACTCGCCGACCCGGCGGCGGAACTCGTCCCGGTCCAGCGGCTCCCAGTTCGGCTGGTGGAAGACCCCGTCCAGCTCCAGGTGCGGGACCCCCATCGCGCGGCCGAGCGCGGCCGCCAGCGTGGTCTTGCCCGAGCCGCTGTTGCCCACCACCGAGACCCGCTGCACCGGCCCATTATGCCGGCGTAGCCGGCCGCAGCGAGCGGCTGGCACAGCTCGCGGAGGGCCGCGGCGCTGTCTTCCCGACGAGCGATGAGGCGCGACGAAGGAGCGCCGAGGGAGCGAGGAGGGAAGGTAGCGGCCCGCGGCGAGCGGCTGGCACTGCGAGGATGTTCTGCGTGGCGGATGACTCAGTGGTCTTTGACCGTGCGGCGGGCTACTACGA
>DASVBE010000222.1:0-6957 GCA_036375995.1 Streptosporangiaceae bacterium
GGCCAGCGAGCGCCGGGCCGCGGCGCTGTTTTCCTGACGAGCGATGAGGCGCGACGAAGGAGCGCCAAGGGAGCGAGGAGGGAAGGCAGCGCGCATAGCGGCCCGGCGCTCGCTGGCAAGCACAGCGGGAAGGCAGCGCCCTCCAGCGGCCCGGAGCGAGCCAGAAAGCACTGCGCGCACCTTACTATCGGGGTATGACCAGCGTTCTGCTCGCCGAGGACGATCCGTCCATCTCAGAGCCGCTTGCCCGGGCGCTTCGCCGAGAAGGTTATGAAGTCGGCGTTTCCGCTGATGGACCAGGCGCACTCGAAGCCGCGCGCGGCGGCGGCCACGACCTGATCGTGCTGGATATCGGCCTGCCCGAGCTGGACGGGCTGGAGGTCTGCCGGCTGATCAGGTCCGAGGGCCAGTCCGTGCCGGTGCTGATCCTGACCGCCCGCGCGGATGAGGTCGACACCGTCATCGGCCTCGACGCCGGGGCCGACGATTACGTCACCAAGCCGTTCCGGCTGGCCGAGCTGCTCGCCCGGGTCCGGGCCCTGCTCCGCCGCGGCGCCTCGGACACCCAGCTGGTGCAGGGCGTCCGGGTCGACCCCGACGCCCGGCGGGCCTGGCGCGGCGATACCGAAATCGAGCTGACCTCCAAGGAATTCGACCTGCTCGCGCTGCTGGTGGCCGAAGCCGGCAAGGTGGTCACCCGTGAGCAGATCATGCGCCAGGTATGGGACAGCAAATGGTGGGGGTCGACCAAAACCCTCGACATGCACGTCTCCTGGCTGCGCCGCAAACTCGGTGACGACGCGCACAACCCGCGCTACATCACCACGGTCCGCGGCGTCGGGTTCCGGTTCGAGCGCGGCGACTGACGTTGGCTGCCCGGGGTGAGCATGCGGCAGGTGGCCAGCCCGCCCGCTGACGACCAGCGCGGGCGCTGAAGCATGCGCCGCCGTCTGCTGATCTCCACGCTCGCGGTGTCGGTCATCGCGGTCGTGCTGCTCGGCGTGCCGCTGGCGTTCGTGATCGGCCGGCTTCAGCTCAGCGAAGCGGCCGCCCAGGTCCGCCGGGACGCCGCCACGCTGGCCCGCGGTCTGCAAGAGCAGGTCAAGGCCAAGGTTCCGGTGACCGCCAACGAGGTCGGCCGGTCGCTGCCGGACCGTTACGTGATCATCATTCATCACGGCGTGGGCCGGATCACGGTCGGCCGCCGGCCGCCGCACGGGCACACGATCAGCGCTCAGTCGGTGACCAAGGACTTCGCGGTGACCGTCGAGGCGGACGACTCGGAGGTCAGCAGCAGTGTGATCAGGGCCCTGATCGGGGTCGGCGCGCTGGCCGGGCTGGCCGTGTCGGTCGCGGTCGGGCTGGCGGTCTGGCTGGCCCGGCGGCTGACCCGGCCGATGGAGGAGCTGGCGCTGGCCGCCGAGCGGCTGGGGTCCGGCGACGCGCGCCCGCTCGGCCGCCGGTACGGCATCCCCGAGCTGGACCAGGTCGCCGAGGGACTGGACGGGTCCGCGCAGCGGATCACCGACCTGCTGTCGGCCGGCCGGGACTTCGCCGCGGATGCGTCACACCAGCTGCGGACCCCGCTGACCGCGCTGTCGATGCGGCTTGAGGAGATGATCGGGTCCGCGGACCAGCCGGAGGTGGTCCGGGAAGAGGGTGCCGCCGCGCTGGCCCAGACCGAGCGGCTGGCCCAGGTGGTCAGCCAGCTGCTGGGCCGGGTCGCCCGCCGGTCGGTGGCGGGCACGCCGTCGCTGGCCTCGGTCGACGACATCGTGGCCCAGCAGGTCGTCGAGTGGGACCCGGCGTTCCGGCGGATCGGCCGCAAGCTCGTGGTGACCGGGGAGCGCGGCATGTTCGCCTACGTGACGCCGGTCAGCGCCGCCCAGGTCATCGCCACCCTGCTGGACAACGCGCTGGTGCACGGCGAGGGCACGGTCACCATCCGGACCTCGCAGACCCCCAAGTCGGTGGTGGTGGAGGTCAGGGACCAGGGCAAGGGCGTGCCGCAGGACCTGGCCCCGCGGATCTTCGAGCGCAGCGTCAGCGGCCGCCCCGGCGGCACCGGGCTCGGCCTGGCCCTGGCCCGGTCGGTGATCGTCGCCGACGGCGGCCAGGTGGTGCTGGTCCGGCCCCGGCCCGCGGTGTTCGCGGTGTTCCTGCCGCAGGGCAGCGCCGCGGTGGCCGAGCAGCCGGTGGTCAGCGGTCCGGCTTGAGCACCGCCCGGGACGGGGCCCAGCGCCGGCCCGGGCGCGGCCCGCTGGCCGGGCGGCCGTCGGCGGGATGGGCAGGAGCCGGGTGCCCGGTCACCGGGGAACCGGAGGCCTGCTGCCCGGGCACGGGCTGTCCAGCCGGATGGCCGGGTGCCTGGTGCGTGTCCACGTGCCAGTGACCGACGGCTGGCCCGCCGACCTGCTCGCCGGGCTCGAAGGCCAGGAACACCCACCGCCGGTAGGACCAGTAGCGGAACAGCATGCCCAGCACCACGCCGAACACCTGCGCCACGTTGTAGGCGGTCAGGCCGTGCAACTGGAGCACATTGGTGAAGAAGCCGATGACCAGCAGCGAGATCAGCAGGCCGACCAGGTTGAGGCCGAAGAAGATCACCCAGCCGCGCAGCAGGCCCTGGTGCGCCCGGTGCCGGAAAGTCCACAGCCGGTGCCCGGTATAGGACAGCACGGTAGCGAACGTCGCCGCGATTGCCTTGGCGGTCAGCGGGCCGAGCCCGGCCGGGCCGTGCAGAAAGGCCGCGCCGCCCAGGTCGGTGATCAGGCCTACCGTCCCGACCAGGCCAAACTTCGTCAGCTCAGCGATGAGGGTGGCGAAGCGCCGGTGCAGGTCTGCGACGAAGCTCACGAACCGGAACCGTCCCTTGCGCGAGGCAGGCGCGTCCAGCGCCGTGAGGGTATGTGAAAATTCTAACACTTCTTTACTGACTGATCACTCTATGCACACCTGTTGATTAACCACGGTACCGGGGTGAGCCTAGCGGCCTGGCTGCCTGAGGCAGGGAGCGTTGGCATGCTGGCCGGCCGCCGGCTGGGTGACGCCGGCCCGCGCCTCGTAGGCTACGGCGCGTGAGTGATCAGGCCGAGGTCGCCGCCGTGCCGTCGCCGGGAGCGACCGCCGCGCCGCGCCGGACGATACCCGTGGTCGGCATGATCGGCGCGGGCCAGCTGGCCAGGATGACCAGCCAGGCGGCGACCGGCCTGGGCATCGGGTTCCGGGTCCTGGCCGCCAGCCCGGCCGACAGCGCCGCCCTGGTCTGCCAGGGCACCCAGGTCGGCGACTACCGCAGCGCGGATGACCTGGCCGCCTTCGCGGCCGGCTGCGACGTGGTCACGTTCGACCACGAGCAGGTGCCCGCCGTGGCGCTGGCCGGGCTGGCCCGGTCCGCCGCGGCGATCCGGCCCGGCCTGGGCGCGCTCCGGTTCACCCAGGACAAGCGGGCCATGCGCGAGTGGCTCATCGCCCACGGCGTCGCCTGCCCGGAGCACGTACCGGCCGCCGCCCCGGCGGATGTCGAGGAGTTCGCGGGGCGGCACGGCTGGCCGGTCGTGCTCAAGACGGTCAGCGGCGGGTACGACGGCCGGGGCGTCTGGGTCTGCGGCGATGCGGGGGAGGCCGCCGTGGTGCTGGCCGGGGCCGCGGCCCGGGGGATCGCGCTGCTGGCCGAGCAGCACGTCGTGTTCGAGCGGGAACTGGCGGCGCTCGTCGCCCGGTCCCCGGCCAAGCAGGGCGCCGCCTACCCGGTGGTGCAGACCGTGCAGCAGGACGGGATCTGCCGTGAGGTGCTCGCCCCGGCTCCCGGGCTGGCGCCCGGCCGGGCCGCGGAGGCCCAGCACCTGGCCCTGCGGCTGGCCGCCGAGCTGGACGTCACCGGGCTGCTCGCGGTCGAGCTGTTCGAGACCGCGGACGGCCTGCTGGTCAACGAGCTGGCCATGCGCCCGCACAACTCCGGGCACTGGACCATCGACGGGTCGCGGACCTCGCAGTTCGAGCAGCACCTGCGAGCCGTGCTGAACCTGCCGCTGGGTGACCCCAGCCCGAACGCGCCCGCCGTGGTCATGGTCAACGTGCTCGGCGGCGACGACGCTGACCTGCACGACCGGCTGATCCACGTGTGGGCCGCCGACCCGGGCGTCAAGGTGCACCTGTACGGCAAGGAGGTCCGGCCCGGCCGGAAGGTCGGCCACGTCACGGTAGCGGGCGAGGACGTGGCCGGGTTGCGCGACCGCGCCCAGCGCGCCGCGAACTACATCAGCCTCGGCACCGAGGAGCCCTGACGAAAGCGCGGCCAGCAGCGCACGGCGGCGCGGAGGGACAAGGACCAGATGCGGCGGGACCATCGTCCCTGCCAGGGACCAAGGTGCCTATGAAGCATGGTGCGGTGGTGTTCCACAGCGGGAGGTGTGCCATGGCACCGCATTGCGATTCGATGGACGGCCCGGTCGTCACCGCCGCCAGGAAAGCGCTGGACAGCCGGGACGTCAAGATCGTGCTCCCCTTCGTCAAGAAGGACGGCGAGGAGCAGGTCACGCGCGCGTTCGAGGCCACGCAGCGGGCGCGAAGGTATGGAGCCGACGCCCAGGAAGTGGCTGACCTGTACTTCTTCGAGACCGTCGTCCGCGTCCACCGGGCCGGCGAGGGCGCACCCTACACCGGGCTGAAGCCGGCCGGGCTCGGTGAAGGGCCCGTCATCCCGGTCGCCGAGATGGGCATCCAGAGCGGCAGTCCCGGCCAGCTCAAGGACCTGCTCGCCAAGCACGTCCAAGACGAGGTCCAGCGCCGCTTCGATCACCTGATGGAGCTCAAACCCGCAGCCGGCCAAGACGTGGAACACGCCCGCGAGTACGTCGAAGCCATGCTCGGGCTGGAGGTCTGGGCCAACAACCTCTACCAGGCGATCCTGGCACCCGCCCATGCCAGGCACAACGGACACCAGCACGGCTGAGGCGACATCCGATCAGTAACCCTGCCCGGCCAGCAACAGCGGGACGGATAGCCCGGCACAAACACAAGATCCGCAGACTCACGGTCGCCGTGCGCTGGCCGCGACCCCATGCCTGAGCCCCGGAACCCTGACGGCAGCCGCATGACCGGAATAATCAGGCTCCTGTATGTACAAGCGATGTCACATCGATCGCATCGAGAGAGGGAGCGCGATGAGCGGCGGGCCGCTGGTGGGCGTGGTCATGGGCAGCGACTCCGACTGGCCGGTGATGAGCGGCGCGGCGGACGTGCTGACCGAGTTCGGCGTGCCCTTCGAGGCCGACGTGGTCTCCGCGCACCGCATGCCCAGGCAGATGATGGATTACGGCTCGTCGGCGGCGGACCGGGGCCTCCAGGTGATCATCGCGGGCGCGGGCGGTGCCGCGCACCTGCCCGGCATGCTGGCCTCGCTTACCCCGCTGCCGGTGATCGGCGTGCCGGTGCCGCTGGCCCACCTGGACGGGCTGGACTCGCTGCTGTCGATCGTGCAGATGCCGGCCGGGATCCCGGTCGCCACCGTGGCCGTCGGCGGCGCCCGCAACGCCGGCCTCCTGGCCGTCCGCATCCTCGCGGTCGCCGACCCGGACCTCCGCCTGCGCATGGCCGGCTTCCAGCAGGAGCTGACCGAGGCCGCCCAGGCCAAGGGCGCCGCCCTGCGTGCCCGCCAGGCCGGCGCCGGCCCGTCCTGAGCAAGCGCCTCATCAAGGATCAGCCGGGGAGCTGGTAGACCCGCTGGGCGGTGCGGCAGAAGATCGCGTCCTGCTCGTCCTTGCTCAGCTCGCTGGTCAGCGCCCGGGCCGCGGCGACGACGTGGCCGTAGCTGGCCGACAGCGTGCTGACCGGCCAGTCCGAGCCGAACATCAGCCGGTCCGGGCCGAACGCGCCGAGCACGGTCTCGTAGTACGGCCGCAGGTGCGCCACGTCGGCCGGGTCCCGCGGCGCAGCGGGATCCGTGCCGGGTGGCGGCGCGCCCAGGATGCCGGACAGCTTGCAGGTCACGTTGGGGTGCGCGGCCAGCGCCGTGACACCCGCCGTCCAGGACGGGTCCGGTGCCGCGGCCAGCTCGGGGTTGCCCAGGTGGTCGAGCACGAACCGCAGTTCGCCGGTCTCCGCCGCGGCCTGTGCCGCGGCCGCCAGGTGCCCGGGCTGGGCCACGATGTCAAAGGTCAGGCCGGCTTTGCCGAGCACGGCCAGGCCGCGCAGGACCGCGGGGCGGGTCAGCCAGCCCAGGTCCGGCTCGCCCAGCAGCGGGTGCCGGAGGCCGGACAGGCGGTTCCCGCCGGGGAGCTCGAGCAGCCCGGCGATCGCGTCCGCCACGTCCGGCGCTTCCAGGTCGGCCCAGCCGACCACGCCGGCCACCAGGCCGCCGGTGGCGGCCAGCTCCAGGAGTTCCGGGGTCTCGCCCGGCTCGAGCACGGTCTGCACCACGACCGTGCCGGTCACGCCGGCCGCCGCGGCCTGCGGCGCCAGCTCGCCGACGGTGAAGTCCCGCAGCAGCGGCGCCAGGCTGGGATGGCTGCGCAGGAACGGCTGGTCGTGTGCGGCCAGCACCCAGAAGTGCTGGTGCGCGTCGATGACCGTCATCAGTGCTCCCTTCTGGCCGGTTCGGCGGCCTGGTCCAGCACGATCCCGCCGGGCAGTGGCTCACCAAGTACGGGCTCACCAAGTACGGGCTCACCAAGGACGGGCTCACCCAGCACGGGCTCACCGGGCGCCGGCCCGCTGGGCCCCGGCCCGGCCGGCACGTCGCGCATCCGGCGCAGCGGCGAGAACAGCACCCAGAACCCGGCCGCCCAGCAGCCGGTCACGCC
The DNA here is from genome assembly GCA_036375995.1 of Streptosporangiaceae bacterium. Lineage (GTDB taxonomy): Bacteria > Actinomycetota > Actinomycetes > Streptosporangiales > Streptosporangiaceae > DASVBE01. The sequence goes on from DASVBE010000222.1 coordinate 6,804, forward strand.
CACCCACAGTGCGGGCCGCACGCCGATCAGCGTGCCGAGCGCGCCGCCGGCCAGGCTGCCCAGCGGCAGCGTGCCCCACACGATCCAGCGCACCGCCGCGTTCATCCGGCCGAGCAGCTCCGGCGGGCAGATCGCCTGCCGGTAGCTGAGCTGC
>DASVBE010000271.1:0-8922 GCA_036375995.1 Streptosporangiaceae bacterium
TCGCCGCCGGGGACCAGCTCGGCACCCGGATAGGGCCCGGCGACTTCCTCATCGGTTGCGCCCCAGCGCATGAGCCGGGGGCGCGCCCAGGAACCGTAGACGACCGCTGCCACCCCGGCCACAGCCGCCATCTTGTGTCCCACTGTCATACGACAACGGTCAACGGCTCCGCAGGGTCTCGCCAGGGACCAACGTCACGATCCGTGCGGCATCTGCTCATCGTCCTCACCTCGGATCGATCGGCGTGATGATGCCGAGCCAGTCCTCAATCGCTGCCGCGGCATCCAGGCACAGTTCGCCTGCGCTTACTCCTGCAGCGCCGGTATCGGGTGGGTGGATATGCCGAGCGTTTCCAGCTCTTCCCGGGCTCCGGCCACGAAGACGCCGAGATCCGGATACGCGTCCCGGTCGGCGGCGACGCCGATGTTAAACCCTCCTGCGTACGACAGCGCGCCCACGCCCAGTGGTTCGTTCGCGATCAGGGGCAGCACCGGGAACACCTCGAGTACCCGCGCACCGGTGAGGTAGAGCGGCACCGCCGGACCGGGGATGCTCGCGGTCGTCACGTTGACGCGCTGGCGCATCACCGCGAACAGCACGAGCCTGCGCATGAGCCGGCCCCGGATGAGCGTTCCCAGGGACGTGCGGGCTCTTGCCTTCCTCGCCGTGGTCTTTGCGGCGATGCGGCGGAGTTCATCCCCGGCGTCTGGCTCGCGCATCGCCAGGGGCACTGCCATCTGCGCGATCAGGTTGCCCTGCTGCGGCCCGTCGGCCCGCGGCCGCAACGAGACCGGGACGTAGGCCCGCACCGTGATACCGGTGACCGGTTCGCCACGGCCGCGGAGGACGGCACGCAGGCCCCCGGCCGTGAGCGCGAGGAGGACGTCGTTGACGGTCGCGCCGTGTGCATGCGCAACGGTCTTGACCTCCTCGAGGCTGCTCCGGATCACGGCGAGGCTCCGGCCGGGACCGACCATCCGGTCGAGACTCGTCCGGGTGGCCGGCTTCTCGGCGAGGAGCTCGCGGATCGCGGGCCAGGCCTGGCGGGCCTGCCGCAGCGTCGCGGCCGGCCGGACGAGCATCGATCCGGCGCGCGCCGCCGCCTGGAGGTGCCGCTGGGCGTTGTCGATGAACAGGTCACGATCCGGCGGAGCAGGCGCGGGGGTCCACGGCGAGGCCGGCGTGATGGGCGCCTGCGGGTCGGCGTCCAGGAAGGCCGCGATCGTGGTCATCGCGGCCATGCCGTCCGCAATCGCATGGTGGAGCTTCACGAACAGCGCGACCCGCCCGTCAGGCAGCCCGGGCATGACCCACATCCGCCACAGCGGGCGCGACGGGTCGAACCGCTGGCTCCGCAGTTCCTCGATCACCGCCAGGAGGCCGGTCTGGCCGGTCCCTGGGGGAAGGGTACGGGCAACCACATGGTCGCGGATATCGAAGCGCACCGCGTCCACCCAGAGCGGCCCGCCGAGCCCTCGTCCCGGAACGTGGATGACCTGCCGGAACCGGGGAACGAGGGGCAGCCTGGCGGCGATCGCCTCGCGCACGGCGTCGATCCGCAGCTCACCCGCCGGATCGAGCAGGGTCGTCCCGTCGAGCATCGCGAGGGCGCCGATGTCCTGCGGCCAGCGCTTACTGGCCCCTAGCATCAGCCGGTCGAGTGAGCTGAGCCTGTCGAGGGATCTGCTCATCGTCCTCACCTCGGGTCGATGGGTGTGATGATGCCGAGCCGGTTCTCGATCGCTTGCGCGGCATCGAGGCACAGGTCTTCGCGGTGGCGGGGGCCGATCACCTGCACGGCTTGGGGGAGGCCGTCCCCGGTGCCCACGGGAAGCGCCACGGCCGGCAGCCCGAGCGCGTTGATGGCCATGGCCATCCGCATGGTGCCGATCGTCTTGGCCACCCGGCCCTCGTTCAGGTCCGTGCCGGCTTCGAACGGGGGCTCGGTGCAGACCGGTGCGACGATCAGCGGGTGGGTCTCCTGGAACTCGCCCCACGCCCGCAGCACCGACTGCCGCGTCATGAAGCTTTCCTCGGCCGCCATCGCGTCCGGATAGCCGGCCGCCTCGAAGAACGCCGACATGAACTGTCTTGTCCCGGCGGGCGCGAGGGGCTCCAGGAACTCCTTCCACGCCTGCCGGATGCCGGGGGTGCTGAGCATGACCAGCAGGGCGTGCGCGGCTGCCTCGATCGACGGCGGCTCGGCCTCCTCGATCAGGTAGCCGGCGTCTTCCAGCGCTGCCGCCGCCTTCCGGACGCCCTCCTGGACCTGTTCCGCTGTGCCGTGGCCTGCCGGGTCCGCAACCAGTGCCACCCGGGTCGGCCCGGGGGGTTCCGGCCCGGCCAGCGGCGTCGGCACCGTCCAGGGATCGCGCCAGGTGGGCCCGGCCAGCACGCCGAAGGCCGCCCGGAGGTCAGCGACCCGCCGGGCCAGCGGGCCAGTCACGCTGGTGAGCTGTATCCCGATGGCGGCGTATTCCGGCTCGATGCTCGTGGCGTGCGGGATCCGCCCGAGCGTCGGCTTCAGCGCGGCGATGCCACAGCACTGGGCCGGATGGCGCAGTGATCCCAGCCCGTCGCTGCCGAGCCCCAGCGGGCTCATGCCGGTCGCGATCGCGGCGGCCTCCCCGGCGCTGGAGGCACCGGGCGTCCGGGTCCGATCCCACGGGTTGATCGTCGCGCCCCACAGCTCGCTGTCGGTATGCCAGCGCACCGCGCCACTGGGCAGGTTGGTGCGGCCCAGGGGGATCGCCCCGGCGGCCTTCATCCGCTCGACGACCGGGGCGTCTCGGCTCGGATAGGCCTCCGCCAGCGCCCTGAACCCTTGGGTGGTCGGCGTGCCGGCTACGTCGATGATGTCCTTGATCGTGAAGGGAACGCCATGGAAGGGCGGCAGGGCAGCACCCGCAGCAACGGCCCGGTCGGCCGCCTTGGCCGCGTTCAGAGCCTGCTCGCCCAGCACCATGACAACAGCATTGACTGCGGGGTTCACCGCCTCGATCCGCCGCAGGTGGGCCTCCACGACTTCGGCGCTGGACGCCTGCCTTGTCCTGATCGCCTGCGCTAGCTCCGTGGCGCTCATCCGCCACAGTCCGGTGGCTGGTGCAGCGGTCATGCCCGTACCTCCTTGCCTGGCCCGCGGCGCCGCCGAACGGCCGCTGCGGCGGTGGCGGCTCCAAGTGCCCCGAGCGCGCCTTGGGCCCACCGGCGCGGATCCCTCGTGGCGGGTTGTTTCTGAAACGACATGGGCATCCCCGGCAGCTCAACGTGGAGCGCGGCCGGTCCCATGTCCGGTGCGCGGCTGAAGACGACACGGATCGTCCCCATGCCCAGCGCGGACAGATCGATCCGGAACAGGCCGGGGTCTTCGCCGTCCTCAGGGTGCAGGGAGAAATCCCTGTGCACCCCAGGTACCGGTGTCACAAGCCGAAGCGTGAGCTGACCGCGCCGCGCCAGCACCTGCACCCCGGCGACGGCCCACTTCTGCATGTCGCGGAGGGAACCCGGGAACGCGTACCAGCCGCACAGGTCCCCCCAGATCTCCGGGTGGTGCGGGACAGCGGTCCGGATCACCTCGCCCGGGACGCCGAGCACATGCCTGATGATCCCCAGCACCTCGGACCCAAGCCATCCGTGCGCTGCCCGCGCCCCGTTGGTAAAGGCCACCACACCGACCCCGTCGTCAGGAGCCACGAACAGCTGCGAAGCGAAGCCGCGCACCAGCCCGTCTTTCTCGGCGATCAGATGGCCCCCCACGTCGCGCCGGTAGAAAGCCAAGCCGACGCCGGGCAGCCGAGGATCGGGCTGATACTGAGGCGCGAACATGGCAGCAAGGGTCTCGGCTTTGACGACCGAGCCGCGTTCGCCGCCGCCGAGCAAGGCGGCGACGTAGCGAGCCATGTCGCTGGTGGTCGAGTAGATGCCCCCACCACCGGCCGTGATGAGGTCATAGTCGCGAACGGGGCGCGGGCCGTGGGAACGCAATGCATATTCCGTGGCAAGACGGCCCTTCACCCGCTCGGATCGGAGAAGATCTGTTTGCTCCATGCCGAGCGGCCCGAAGATGTGCCCGCGGAAATAGCGGTCCAGCGGCTCGCCGCTCACGTCCTCGACGATCTGGCCGAGCGTGGCGAAACCATGGTTGCTGTAGATATGCATGGCGCCCGGCTCCGCCACCAGATGCAGCTCGCCATGGTAGAACTCGGCAAGCGCCGGCACCCGCTGCCCGAATCTGGTCATCTCTCCCAAAGTCGGCTTGAACACGCGCGAGAGATACACCACCTGCGGAAGGCCGCCCGTGTTCGTCAGCAGATCCCGGGCCGTCGCCGGCCGGTGCGTGGCCTGAGCCGGGACCAGTCTGTACGCGCGCAGATAGTCGCTGGCCGGAGCATCCAGGTCGAGCAGTCCTTGCTCCCACAGCTGCAGTACCGCGATCGCCGTGAAGGTTTTCGTGAGCGAGCCGATCCGGAAGACCGTGTCCTGCGTGACCGGCGTGCCCGACGCGATGTCCGCCGCCCCGTGCCCGTAGAAGAACGCGAGGTGTCCCTCCCGGATCACACCCACCGCCAGGCCCACGGCTGGATGCCGGCTGAGGATCTCCTCGACCCTGGCCTTCAGCTCCGGGTCATCCGCCCCCGGGAGCGCCTGATCCGCCGGCCCGATCTTCGACTCGGCAAGTGACCGGATCATCGTGGCCCTCCTTCCTGTGCCGTAAGCCCGCTGGTGCTACCGGACGGTGAAGCTGCCTGCCATGCCGTCGCGGGCGTGGCCGGGAACGGGGCACAGGTACTGGTAGCCAGCTCCATTCCGGGCCATCCAGCCGTGGCATTACGGTGCGCCGGCTGCCGTTCGCGGGGGAGGGCCTTCCGTCACACCTCACGGGACGCACGTCCCTACCCTGGGTTAGGCGATGCGGGGGATGCTCCGTGCGATGGTGAATCCCGCGACCAGGGTGAACGGCGCTATCGCCGCAGCCGGGCCGGCCGGGACGGCGCTGCTGGCGGCGGCCAGTCACCGGCCAGCGGTCTGACCGCCGGAGCGGGCCTCCATCGCGGCGACCGAGGACCGGCTGAGGGCGGCGATGCCGCCCGCGGCTAGGACCCCGCCGGCGAGCTGGGCGGCGAGCTGGCCGGGTGAGGCAGCCAGCCGCTCGCCGAACACAACGGCGCCGATGACGACCGCGCTGACCGGTTCCAGGGTGTCGATCACGGGCAGACTGACCGACAGCGCACCCGCCTGGAAGGCGCTTTGGTCCAGCAGGGTCCCCAGGGCCCCGGCGGCCAGCAGGGCGTAGGGCTCCCAGCGCAGCAGTGTGCCGGGTCCCTGGTCCGCGAGCAGGTCGACGGTGCTCTTGGTGAGCGCGTCGACCACGCCGTAGGTGATGCCCGCGCCGGCGGCGAGCCAGATCACCTGGGTGGTGCCGCGGGTCCGCGTCGCGGCGAGCCCGGCGAGGGCGGCGAACGCCCCGGCGGTCAGCAGCACCGGTGCCCACGCGGCCAGCCCGGGCGCGCGCGTCCCCTCGGTCGGCGGCGAGACGGCCAGGAACAGCGCGATGCCGGCGGCCACCGCGCCGGCTCCCAGCCAGTCGCCGCGGGTGAGGCGATACCGGGAGGCGGCGATCATCGGCAAGGCGAACAGAACGTCCGTCGCGGCGAGTGGCTGGACGAGGGCCAGCGGGCCGAAGGCCAGCGCCAGCCCCTGGATGGCGAACGACAGCACCCCCAGCCCGACGCCCGCCAGCCAGCGCGGGTTGCGGACCAGCGCCAGCAGCAGCCGCAGGCTGAGCAGCTTCTCATCGGTGGCCCTGGCCACGCCGTGCTGCACCACGGCAGCCAGCGCGAAGCAGCACGCGGCGCTGAGCGCGGCGACGACTGCGATCAGCGTGGCCACGCCAGCTCCCTTCGCCTTGACCTGCCGCTTACGACCGCTCCTATCACATTCACGCTGGGGTACGTGTCCGGCTCACTCCACCACACGCAGCGCCGAAGGCACGTCGGTACGCCGCAGCCGGTGCAGGGTGAACAGCGGCGCGGCCGCTACGGTGCCGGCTCCGAGGAGCAGCGCGGCGCCCACGGTCCCGGCAGATACCGCCGCGATGATGCCGATCTCCGGCATGACACTGCTGACCGTGGTGGCGGTGAGCCAGGCGAGCAGCCCGTAGCCTGCGCCCACCCCCATCACCGTGCCGAGCCCACCGACCAGGACGGATTCCGTGGTGATCAGCCCGAGTACGGTCCGGGTGGGCAGGCCGAAGGCCATCATCGTGGCGTGCTCGCGGGAGCGCTCGTCGGTGCCGATCGAGGCGGTGCTGAACGCGATCAGGAAGACCAGCAGCAGGGCCACGCCCGCCGCCACGTTCAGGATGCCGGTGAACTGCTCAAGGCTGCTGCCCAGCCCGTCGGTGGTCGCACGCACCGATTGCGCGGAGGCCACGTGCGGCACGGCCAGCAGGGCCCGCTGCAGTCCGGCGGTGGAGTGCCCCGGCGAGGGCAGAACTGTGAGCAGGTTGGTCATGCCCGGCAGCCGCAGCAGCGGGGCGGCGGTGGCGGAAGTGAGGTAGGCGAAGGCCCGCATGGGGCTGGGGTCGATGCCGGCCACCCGCACCGGGCTGGAGACGGTGACCAGCCCGCCTCCGGCCGCACGGGGATGCCGGAAGGCGACCACGTCGCCGACGCGCACGCTGAGGTCGGCGGCGGCCTTGCGGGACAGCACCAGGCCGCCGGCCAGGTGACCAGCCGACAGCTGGGGCGCCCAGATGGCGCCGGGCGGCAGCACCTCGGCCGCTACGCCCACCGAGGTGCCGTGAGCGCTTACCGTTCCTGGCACCATCAGGCCTGCCTGCACCTGCCCGGACGCAGACAGCGCGCGCACGGCCGAGGCTACCGGGCCGGTGGCCGGGTAGTAGGAGTCCAGCGACACCGTCACCCGGCCCGGCGCGGTGCGCAGCAGCTCAGCCGAGGCGCTGCCCAGGGTCGCGCGGAAGGTATCCAGCAGCCCGACGATAGTGACCAGGGTCGCGATTGCCGCGGCCACGCCCAGCAGAGTCAGCGCCGACCGCCGTGGCGTGCGCAGAACGTTCCTGAACGGGATCTCGCGGTATCCGTGTCCCGGTATCCGCAGCCAGGCCAGCAACGGGGCCAGCCCGCTGCCGCGGGCGGCCAGGTGCCCGACCCGGATCGCCTCCGCGGGCTGGACCCGCACCGCCCGCCATACCGGCCAGGCAGCCGCGGCGAACGGCAGCACGAAGCCGATCACGGCGGCCTGGGCGAACGTGCCGGCCTGGAACGGGGTCCGCCACACCGGCAGCGGCAGCAAGCTCTCGAACACCCCGGCCAGCGGGATGCCGACCAGGTAGCCGACCCCGATTCCGGCGACCACGCCGATCAGCGCGACCTGCGCTGCGAACAGCAGCGGGCGCACCGCCAGCAGCCGCGGCCGTACGCCCAGGGCCATCCCGATGCCGATCTCACGGCGCTGTGCCTCCACGATCCGGGAGGTCAGGTTCAGCGCCGCGAACGCCGCCCCCGCCAGGACCAGGATCGCGATCGCCCGCCACAGCTGCTCGTCGCCCTTGATGTCGTCATACAGCACCCGGTAGGAGGGGATATCCGCCCGGGTGGTGACGGTCGCGCTCACCGGAGGTCGCATGGCCGCCAGCGCCGCGCGCAGTTCGCCCCGCAGCACGGCCCGGCTGGCGCCCGGCTTGAGGGTGAGGACCAGGTCGTTGACCCGGCCCGGCATCCCCGCCAGATCCTGCGCGGTCCGCAGCGTCGAGAACAAGACCGCGAAAGTCTTCTGGCTCAGGAACACCGAGGTGCCGCCGCCCCCGCCCATGAAGTACTCCGGCGACTGGCCGGTCCCGGTGTAGGCGACCTGCCTGCCTCCGGCAACCCGCAGTTGCCCGTTGGCGGGCAGGCCGTTCTGCCGTGCGAACGCCAGGTCCAGCACTACGGCGGGCAGGCCGGATGTCCCGCGCCCGGCCGCGGGCAGGCCGCGTCCGGCCGGGACATGCACCAGATCCACGCCGGGCCCAGGCCCGGTTCCGGTGCCGGCCAGCTCTCCCGGGGCCAGAACCCCCCTCGGCCCGGCCACCTGGGTGGGGACGATCAGCCGTTCCCGCGCACCGGCCACCTGAGCCGCGTGCGGCAGCCGCCCGGCCAGGGCCAGCAGGCTGCCCTGGCGCACCGTGGCGCCGGGGGACAGGGCCACCCGCAGGTCGTGCACGTGCAGCAGCGCGAAGCTGGCGTCGTTGGACCGGGTGCGCCAGGCCGAGGTCGACAGCAGGGCCGCGTACGTGCCGGTGCCCAGTGCGATGACCAGGGCCAGCGCGAAGACCTGGGCCCAGCGTGCCCGCAGGTCCCGCCAGGACCACCGTAGCCACAGCGCCCGCGACGACATCACGGCCTACCAGTGCAGATCCGCGATCGAGGCCTGGCCGCCCGCGGGCGGGCCGTCGGCGACGATGTGCCCGCTGGACAGCTCGATGACCCGGTCGCCGACCCGGGAGATCTCCCGGTTGTGGGTGACCACCAGCACCGTCCGGCCCGCCTGTGCCTGCGCCCGCAGAAGCGCCAGGATCTGCACTCCGGTGCGGAAATCGAGCTCACCGGTGGGCTCGTCGGCGAGCAGGATCGGGTTTCTGGTGGCCAGCGCTCGCGCGATCGCCACCCGCTGCTGCTCCCCGCCGGAAAGCTGGTGTGCGAAATGACTTGCCCGGGCACCCAGACCGACCTGCTCCAGCACCGTCCGGGCGACCCCCGCCGCGCCGGCCCGCCCCGCCACATCCGCGCCGAACTGGACATTCTCCAGTGCCGTCAGAGCGGGGAACAGATTGAAGCTCTGGAAGATGAAGCTGACGGTGTGCCGCCGGATGCGGGCACGCTGGGCCCGCGACGCGGTGGTCAGATCCCGGCCGGCCAGGCG
>DASVBE010000291.1:0-17474 GCA_036375995.1 Streptosporangiaceae bacterium
TGGTCCACGGTGTGGATCAGCCGGCTGTACATCTCGATCTGCCGCCGCCCGATCACCTGGATGCTGCCCGGCTCGCAGATCCGCGACTTGTCGTTGCGGTCCACGTCGGTGCACATGGTCAGCTCGGACTCGTCCTTGGCCGAGTTGAGCAGCGTGCGGATGTTGGCCGCGTCCTCCAGCGGCCCGGACCCGCGCGCGATCGTGCCGGAGATCGGGCAGGTCTCCACCCGGTTGCCGGTGACCCGGACGTACATCTCCGGTGACGCGGCGACCAGGTACTCCCCCTCCCCCAGGTTCAGGAAGAACTCGTACGGCGCCGGGTTGCGCTGCCGCAGCCGCTGGTAGAACGCGGCCGGGGACGAGCACCGCGCGTGGAACACGTGCCCGGGCACGACCTCGAACAGGTCGCCCCGCGCGAACCGCTCCCGCGCCCGCCCGACCAGCGCCGCATACTCACCAGGCACCGGATCGCCAGGTAGTTCAATGTCACGGATTACGGTTGGCTCGCCGCGGGCCGCCCCGCCCGGGCTGGGCGCCGTCTCCCTGGGCAGCCCGGCCGTGCTCCGCCCGGCCACGCTGAACTCGTAGCTGTAGCACAGCGCGGACTCCCGCTTGCGGTCCACCACGTGCACCCGGTCGGGCAGGTGCAGCACGAGGTCGCGCAGCTGGCCGTCGCGCGGGATGCGCTGCCGCACCGGCTCGAACTGGAAGGCCAGGTCGTAGCCGAACGCCCCGTACAGCCCCAGGTTGGCATCGGGGCCGGCGAACGCCGCGATGATCTCCCGCAGCGCGGAGAACACGGTCGGCTGCCGGCTCCGCTCTTCCTCGGTGAAGGATCCCTCCGCCTCCGGGACGAACACGGTCACAGCGGGCAGGTCATCATTGCCGTCCCCGCCGGACGGGTGGTCCGCCGTGTCACCGGCCCGGCGCAGCGCCGCATCGATCACGCCGAAGATCACCGCGCCGCGCTCGTTCAGCGCCCGGGCGGTGATCAGCCGGCCGCGGGCCGCCACCTCGACGCACGGGTCCACGTACGCCACTTCCCAGCGGCTGTACCGGCCCGGGTACTCCATGCCGGAGCTGAGCACCCCGCCGCGGCGCTGCTCGACCTGCTGGGCCAGCCCGGCCATCAGCGCCGGGTCGAACTCGGTGACGGTGCAGCTGACGTCCACCCCGCCCGGGGTGGTGAAGCTGGATGCCTCGTGCATGGGCCTCTCGAATCGTCAGGCCCGGTGCCCAGCGGGCACGAAAAAGGCGGCCGCCGGGTTCCGGGCGGTCGCCTTCAGGATGTGCTGAACCCTGGCTGCCGCCTATGTGCGGCGCCACCAGCCGGTGGAACGGGTCAGCTGCATGCGGAGATCCTAGCAGGTCAGAAGGGCACCGGGAGGCCAGCCCCGCGCTCCGCGGCGAGCCGGGCCACGTGCACCGCCGCGGCCAGGTCCTCCACGGCCAGGCCAAGCGACTTGAACACGGTGATCTCCGCCGCGCTGGTCCGCCCGGCGGCCTGGCCGGTCAGCACCTCGCCCAGCTCGGCCCGCAGGTGGTCCGCCGTGATCGCGCCCTCGGCCAGCGGCAGCAGGAAGTCGCCCGCCTCGTTGCTGGCCGATTCCCGGCTGTCGGCGAACAGCGCGGCCGCGGCCACCGTGGCCGTGTCCAGCTCCCTGGTCCGCGGCGTGTAGGCGCCCACGGCGTTGATGTGGCAGCCGGGAGCGAGCCACTCGCGCCGCACGACCGGCTCGGCCGCACTGGTCGCCGTGACGATGATGCCCGCCCCGGCCACCGCCGCTTCTGCTGACGCGCAGGCGCGCACCGGCACGCCCGCGTGCCCGGCCTGCGCGGCCGCGAACGCGGCGGCCCGTTCCGGGGTCCGGCCCGCGACCCGGATCGCGGTCAGCGGCCAGGTCTCGGCCAGCGCCCGCAGGTGCGACCGGGCCTGCACGCCGGTGCCGATGATGGCCAGCTCGGTGGCGTCCGGCCGGGCCAGCGCCCGGGTGGCCACCGCGGAGGCGGCCGCGGTGCGGATCTCGGTGACCGCTGACGCGTTCATGATCGCGACCGGCTCGCCGGTCTGCTCGCTGGACAGCAGCACGACACCCTGGTGGGCGTCCTTGCCCACCGCCGGGTTGCCGGGGAACACGCAGATCGCCTTCAGCGCGTAGCCAAATTCCCGGCCCGGCCAGATCACCGGCATCATCGCCATCAGCCCGGGCTCGCCCTCGGGCCGGACGATCATCCGGAGCGGCTGGTGCACCTCCCCCCGCGCCCGCGCCACCAGCGCGCCAGCCACCGCTTCCACGGCGTCCGGGTAGCTGAGCAGCTCATGCACGTCCCGGGCGGAGAGCACCAGCAAGGTCATCACCGCAGCGTAGGCGATCATGCCCGGGCCCGTGCCGAGCGGCTCTCGGCACCATAATCCCGGCCCTCAATCTGATCGAAGTGCCGTTGCCGGGGATCTATCCCGGGCCACGGCACTTCGACCGGAAAGCGCCGCCCCGGAATCAGGTCCGGGGCAGGCGCAGCGGGACGGGTTAGCGGTCGGGCGTGGTGGCCGGGGTGCTGGGGCTGCTGGATGAGCTGCCGGGGGCCGGGTCGGCCGGCAGCGGCTGGGTCGCCGGGGCCGGGTCGGCCGTGGCGGCCCGCGCCGGAACCGGGGCCGGGGCGGGGGCCGGGCGGGCCGGACCCCGGTGCGGGGCGATGGCCACCGGCTCGACCGGGCGGTGCTCGGGCACCGGCCGGCCGGCGATCCGGTACACCTCCTCGCCGTCCACGGTCTCCTTCTCCAGCAGGAGCTGGACGATCCGGCCAAGTTCGGCGCGGTGCGAGCGGATCAGGCCGACCGCGGTCTGCTCGGCCTCGCGCAGCAGCCGGGCCACCTCAGCGTCGATGATGGCCTGGGTGGCCTCGGCGAACGGGCGGCTGGACAGCGCGTTCCCGCCGCCGCCGAGGAACACCGAGCCGCCCGCCGGGTAGCCGACCGGGCCCAGCGCGGGCGACAGGCCGAACTCGCGGATCATCCGGGTGGCCAGGTCGGTGGCCGAGGCCAGGTCGTTGGACGCCCCGGTGGATCCCTGGCCGAGTTCGACCAGCTCCGCGGCGCGGCCGCCGAGCCGGACGGCGAGCGAGTCGGTCAGGTAGTCCTCGCCGTACAGGTGCCGCTCGACCAGCGGCAGCTGCTCGGTCACGCCGAGGGCCTGGCCGGCCGGCAGGATCGTCACCTTGGCCACCGGATCGGCGTGCTCGGACAGCACCGCGACCAGCGCATGGCCGGCCTCGTGGATGGCGACCGCGTTCTTCTCCTCGGGCAGCAGCACGTTGGAGCCCTCGCGGCGGCCGAGCAGGATCCGGTCCCTGGCCTGTTCGAAGTCGGCCGCGGTGATGGTCTCGCGGTTGTCGCGCACGGCGACGATCGCCGCCTCGTTGGCCAGGTTGGCCAGGTCCGCACCGGAGAAGCCGGGCGTGCCGCGGGCCACCACGCTCAGGTCCACGTCGCCGGCCAGCTTCTTGCCGCGCACGTGCACGGCCAGGATCGCGGCCCGCTCGGCCAGCGTCGGCAGCGGGATGACCACCTGCCGGTCGAACCGGCCGGGCCGGAGCAGTGCGGGGTCGAGTACCTCGGGCCGGTTGGTGGCGCCGAGCACCACGATGCCCTGGGTCATGTCGAACCCGTCCATCTCGGCCAGCAGCTGGTTCAGGGTCTGCTCGCGCTCGTCGTTGGCGACCACGCCGGACCCACCGCGGCGCTGGCCGATGGCGTCGATCTCGTCCACGAAGATGATGGCCGGGGCCCGCTTGCGGGCCTCGTTGAACAGGTCCCTGACCCGGGCCGCGCCCACGCCGACGAACATCTCCACGAAGCTGGAGCCGGTGACGGAGAAGAACGGCACCTCGGCCTCCCCGGCCACGGCCCGGGCCAGCAGCGTCTTGCCGGTGCCGGGCGGGCCGACCATCAGCACGCCGCGCGGCGCCATCGCGCCGGCCCGGCGGTAGCGGTCCGGGTTGCGCAGGAAGTCGACCACCTCGGTGATCTCGCTCTTCGCCCCCTCATAGCCGGCCACGTCGGAGAACTTCGTGCTCGGCTTGTCCGCGTCGAAGATCTTCGCCTGGGACCGCCCGACGCCGAGCACGCCGCCCAGCGGGCTGCCCGCGCCCCGTGACATCCGCCGGAACAGGTAGAACACGAAGACCAGCGGCAGCAGGATGATCAGCCAGGAGAACAGCGCGCCCCAGACCGAGCCCCGGGCCTCGTCCGCGGAAATGCTCTTCACCCCGTCGCTGCGCAGCTGGTCGCTGAACGCGGTGGTCGGTGCCCCCGGGATGACGGTGGTGTACTGCTTGCCGTTGGTCAGCGTGCCCGTGGCCGTGGTGTTGGCCCCGTTGCTGCTGCTGGCGAAGGTGATGTCCTTCACCTTGTGGTCGCTGGCCTGGGTGATGAACTCCGAGTAGCTGAGCGTGACCTGCTGCGCGGAGTGCACCGCGGGCAGGAACAGGTAAAGCAGCAGCGCCACGAAGAGGGCTCCGGGCCACAGCCAGTGCCGCCACGCAGGCGGGGGCGGCGGGGCGCTCGGAACCGGCTTGTCACCCGGAGGCGGGGCAGCAGGACGCTTGGTCATGGCTCATTCATACTCGGCAAACCAGAAATAGTGGTAGCCGCCGCGCCTCCGTGGGGCCAGTTCGCGGTCAATCCGCAGGAAACGTTCAGCCAGCCTCCAGCCAGCGGGCCCGGATACGGGCTCAAACCGCAGGCCAGACGGCTGGCCTCCCGGGGCTGCTGCGGTCCAGCAGGCCGGCCTCGGTGGGCACCGGCTGCTGCGCCGTTGACAGGCCTTGCGGCCAGCCGGGAAACTGGCCCCAGGTGCGCCCGCAGAACGACTGTTCGCATAGCGCACCATCCGCTGGGGTGATCCGGCGGACCCTGGCGGCCGCCCGGGCCCCTGCTAAGCGCGCTGGGCAGAATGAGGACAATGCGCACGGACGGAATCCGGTGAGCGGTATCCAGCCGGGCCGGGCCCAGGTCGGGATCGTCGGGGCCGGCCCGGCCGGGCTGCTGCTGTCGCACCTGCTGGCGCTGCGCGGGGTGGACTCGGTGCTGGTGGAGAACCGCAGCCGGGCCTACTGCGAGGCCCGGCAGCGGGCCGGCGTGCTGGAGGCCGGCAGCGTGGACATCCTGCGCGAGGCCGGCCTGGCGGCCCGGCTGGACCGCGAGGGCCTCGAGCACGGCGGCATCTACCTGCAGTTCGCCGGCGAGCGGCGGCATGTCGACTTCCGGGCGCTCTGCGGCCGGACGGTCACCGTGTACGCGCAGACCGAGGTGGTCAAGGACCTGATCGCGGCCCGGCTGGCAGCCGGCGCGCGGATCGAGTTCGAGGTCAGCGACACCGAGGTGGCGGAGGTGACCACGGACCGCCCGGTGCTGCGGTACACCGCCAGTGACGGCACCCGGCACGAGGTGTCCTGCGACGCGATCGCCGGCTGCGACGGGTTCCACGGCATCAGCCGGGACGTGGTCGCGGCCGGCGGCGGGCACACCGTGTGGGAGACCGCCTACCCCTACGCCTGGCTGGGCATCCTGGCCGAGGTGCCGCCGTCCACCGACGAGCTGATCTACAGCCACCACCCGGACGGGTTCGCCCTGCACAGCCTGCGCAGCCCGGCGATCAGCCGGCTGTACCTGCAGGTCGCGCCGGACGAGGACATCGCGCAGTGGCCGGACGAGCGGATCTGGGCGCAGCTGCAGCGCCGGTTCGCGCTGCCCGGCTGGAAGCTGACCGAGGGCCCGGTGCTGGAGAAGGGCATCACCCCGATGCGCAGCTTCGTCAGCGCCCCGATGCGCCGGGGCCGGCTGTTCCTGGCCGGCGATGCCGCGCACATCGTGCCGCCGACCGGCGCCAAGGGCCTGAACCTGGCCCTTGGCGACGTGGCCCTGCTGGCCGATGCGCTGACCGCACTGCTGCGCGACGGCGACGGCCGGCTGGCCAGCGAGTACTCGGACGCCTGCCTGGCCCGGGTCTGGCGGGCCACCCACTTCTCCTGGTGGATGACCACGATGCTGCACGCCACGCCCGGCGCCGGGCCGATGGAGGAGCAGCTGCAGCTGGCCCAGCTGCGCTACGTCACCACCTCCCTGGCCGCCGCCCGGTCGCTGGCCGAGAACTACACCGGCTTCCGTCCGCCGGCCGACGGCATGGCCTAGCCGCCCGGGACAGGAGCGGGCCGCGGGCGGGCGGTGATCGTGACCGCGGCCACCACCGCGGCGCCCAGGAAGAACGAGGCGACCAGGATCGTCGTGTGGCGGAACAGGGCCACCGGGTCCGTGGCCGCGCCGGCCAGGATGGCGATCACCCCGGCCACGCCCAGCACGGTGCCGATCTGCCGGGCCATGTTCAGGATCCCGCTGCCGGTGCCGAACCGGTCCGGCGGCAGCGCCATGCTGCCCGCGCCGATCAGCGACGGAATGGCCAGCCCGACCCCGGCCCCGCCGAGCAGCTGGACCGGCAGCATCCGGGTCAGGTAGGCCGGGTGGGTGGTCAGCACGGTGTACCAGAGGACCTGCGCGGCCGCGTTGACCAGGGCGCCGGCCACCGCGACCCGGCCGGGGCCGCCGAGCCGGGCGGCCAGCCACGGCGACACCAGCCGGGCGAACGGCAGCACCATCAGCGGGCCGGGCGCGATCGCCAGGCCGGCCCGGACCGCCGAGTAGTGCCACACCCCGGTCAGGAACTCGACCCAGGTCAGCACGAACGCGCCGAACCCGGCGTAGTACAGGATCGACGCGGCGAACGTGCCGCTGAACATCCGGGACCGCAGCAGGCCGAGCTCGATCACCGGCGCGTGGTGCCGGCGCGACCGGATCACGAGGACCGCGCCGCTGGCCACCGCGGCGGCCAGCAGGCCCAGGAAGCTGGCCGACCCCCAGCCCCAGCCGGGCACCTTGACCAGCGCCAGCGCGAGCAGGCCGACGGACAGCGCGAGCAGCGCGGCACCGGCCAGGTCCGGGCGGCCGCGGGTGTGCTCGTCACGGCTCTCCGGGATCACCCGGGCGGCCAGCACGATCGCGGCCAGCCCGGCGGGCAGGTTGATCCAGAACACCCACCGCCAGCTCAGCTGGACCAGGCTGCCGCCGATCACCGGGCCGAGCGCGGCACCCAGCGCGGCCAGCGCCGACCAGGTGCCGATGGCCTTGGCCCGGCCGGCCGGCGGCACCGCGGCGAGCAGCAGGGACAGCGACGCGGGCACCATGATGCCGGCCCCGGCCGCCTGCACCACCCGGGCCGCGATCAGCACGCCCACCCCGGGCGCCAGCCCGCACAGCGCTGAGCCGGCGGTGAACAGCACCAGGCCGCCCGTCATCGCCCGGCGCCGCCCGATCCGGTCGGCCCACCGCCCGGCCGGCACCAGCACCGCGGCGAACACGATCGTGTACCCGTTCAGCACCCAGGACAGCGCGCTGAGCGTGGTGCCCTGGTACTCCCGGCCGATGTACGGGAAGGCCAGGTTGACGATGAACAGGTCGAGGCTGGACATGAACACCGCGATGGCCAGCACGCCGACGATCAGCGCGGTCCGCCGGGCCCCGGGAGCGGCCGGATCGGCTGGGTTCACCAGCACTGGGGCCGCGCCCGGGGCAGGCTTGGTGGCGCCGGGCGGGACCGCGGCGGGCCGTGAAGTGGTCACGGGGTTCCTCCAGGAGTAAGTCTGAAATCTGGACGCAGCCTAACAGCCTGCCGCGCAGTAAGTCCAGATTCCAGACTGACCGCGTATAGTGGGCCCATGACCACCGCTGCCGCCCGGCCCCGGGAGTGCTCGATCGCCCGCACCCTGGATGTGGTCGGGGAAAAGTGGGCCCTGCTGGCGATCCGCGAGGTGTTCCTGGGCAACCACCGGTTCGACGAGATGATCCGGCGGACCGGCGCCCCGCGGGACACGCTGGCCGCCCGGCTGCGCACCCTGGTCACCGCGGGCGTCCTCGAGCGGCGGCAGTACTGCGAGCACCCGGCCCGGTTCGAGTACCACCTGACCGAGGCGGGCCGCGAGCTGCACCCGGTCATCCTGATGCTGATGCGCTGGGGCGACCGCTACCTGGCCGGCGAGGACGGGCCGCCGCTGATCCTCGAGCACTCCTGCGGCCACCGCCTGGAAGCCGAGGTCGTCTGCGCCGCCTGCCACCAGCCGGTCGCGCCCGGCAGCACCCGCCGCTGGTCGCCGGCCAGGAGCTGATCCGCGTCAAGGCCTCTACTGACGACGGCCTGACGTGGCACGCTGCGGCCTCGCCGATCCCCGGCCAGGGCCAGGGCACGGCCGGCGCGACGTTCGACAACGAGATCGGCCCCCTCGCCACGGATCCGGGGACGGGAACGGTCTACGAGGTCTACGCGGCAGGCGAGCCGCAGACGAAAGCCAAGAGCGCGGACTTCAACAACATCTTCGTGGCGCGGTCGACAGACGGCGCCAAGCACTGGACCTCGTCACGGGTGTTCCACGCGCCGGCCGGAACGAGGCTGAACAATATCTTCCCGGCCCTGGCGGTCGACCCCGTCACGCACGTGCTGTACGCCAGCTGGACCGATCAGCACGGGATCGACGTAGCGCAGTCCTCCGACGGTGGCGTCACCTGGTCGGCCCCGGTCACGGTGTCCACCATCAGCACGACGGTCATGCCCTGGGTCGCCGCCCGGGGTGGCAAGGTGGACGTGGTCTACTACGGCAGCACGGCGGCTTCGCCCGGCGACACCAGCGCGGTCTGGAACGTGTACGACTCCCAGTTCTCCGGCGGCACCTGGACCGTCAAGCAAGTCAGCAACACGAATAACCGGGTTGGCGCTGTCTGCCTTAATGGCTCAGGATGTGCCGCCGACCGGGAGCTGCTCGACCTGTTCCAGGTCGCGGAGGATCCGGTGACCGGGAAGGCGGCGATCATCTACACCGACTCCACGATCGACACCTGGACGCAGAATGGCGTCACGAATGAGCTGCCGGAAATAGTGCTGGCCTTCGAGAAGTAGCGCCGGCCGGATGGCCCCGGCCCCGGGCCGGGGCCATCAACGCCACCAGGGCTGACCCATGACCAGGTAAACCCGGACGCCGACCCGCGCGACCTCCCTGCTGCCGAAGCTGGCGCTGCGGCCGCGACCCGCAGGGCTGGCTAGCGGACGTCCAGGCCGGTGACCGCGCGGCCGATCAGCATCCGCTGGATCTCGCTGGTGCCCTCGAAGATCGTGAAGATCTTGGCGTCGCGGTGCCAGCGCTCGACCGGGAAGTCACGGGTGTAGCCGGTGCCGCCGAGGATCTGGATGGCCTGCTCGGTGACCTTGACCGCGGTCTCCCCCGCGACCAGCTTGCTCATCGAGCCCTCGGCCTGGGCGAACGGGCGGCCCTGCCGGGCCATCCAGGCGGCCCGCCAGGTCAGCAGCCGGGCCGCGTCCACCGCGGCGGCCATGTCCGCGAGCATGAACGCGACCGCCTGGTGCTGCCCGATCGGCTTACCGAACTGCACCCGGGTGCCGGCGTAGTCGCGGGCGAACTCCAGCGCGGCGCGGGCCACCCCGACGGCCATCGCGGCGACCGTCGGCCGGGACCGCTCGAAGGTCCGCATCGCGCCCTGCTCGCCGCCGCGTCCGCCGCTGGCTACCCGGGCCAGCCGCTCGTCCAGCCGGTCCTTGCCGCCGACCAGGCAGCGGCCGGGCACCCGGACGCCGTCGAGCACCACCTCGGCGGTGTGCGAGGCGCGGATCCCGTGCTTGCGGAACTTCTGGCCCTGGGACAGCCCGGGGGTGCCGGGCGGCACGATGAACGAGGCCTGGCCTCGGCTGCCCAGCGCCGGGTCCACCGAGGCCACGACGACGTGCACGTTGGCGATGCCGCCGTTGGTGACCCAGGTCTTGGTGCCGTTCAGCTCCCACTCGTCATCAGCCTCGTGATAGGCCGCGCGGGTGCGGATCGCGCTGACGTCGCTGCCCGCCTCCGTCTCGGACGAGCAGAACGCGCCGAGCTTGAGGTCGCCCGGGCTGCCGTACATCTGCGGCAGCCATTCGCCGATCTGCTCGGGGGTGCCTCCGCCGGCCACCGCGGTGGCCGCCAGCCCGGTCCCGGTCAGCGCCAGCCCGATGCCCGCGTCGCCCCAGAACAGCTCCTCGAAGACCACAGGCAGGCCCAGGCCGGAGGGCTCGAAGCTCTGCTCGGCGAAGAAGTCCAGCGAGTACAGGCCGATCTTGGCCGCTTCCTCGAGGACCGGCCACGGGGTTTCCTCGCGCTCGTCCCACTCCGCGGCCGCGGGCCTGATCACCTGCTCGGCGAAGGTGTGCAGCCAGTCCCGCACCTCGGTCAGCCCGGGGCTCAGGTCGAGGCTGAAGGACGACGGGGGCTGGCTGCTCATGGGTGCTCCTCAGGACCTAAGTTACTCAAGAGTAACACGGGCTCCGGCGCCAGCCCCGCCGCCTCCGTATCCCGTTATCGGCTCTTTGCCCTGCTGCTTAGTCGCGCTCGTGCTGCTCCAGGAACGCATAGATGTCCGCCTCGTCGACGCCCGGGAAGCTGCCCCGGGGCAGGGCCGACAGGATGTGCGAGTGGGCCCGCGCGGACGGCCAGGCGAGCCCCTCCCAGCGGGCCGCGAGCCGGGCCGGCGGCCGCTGGCAGCACTCCCCGTCCGGGCAGGCCGAGGTCACCCGTCTCGTCGTCTCCCGGCCGCGGAACCAGCGGGAATGCTCGAACGGGACGCCGAGCGTGATCGCGAAGCCGCGTTCCGGGCCCGGGTCGACCACGGCCACGCACCAGTAGGTGCCCGACGGCGTGTCGGAGTACTGGCACAGCGGGCTGAACCGGTCCGCGGCGGCGAACACCTGCCGCCCGGACCATTGCCGGCACATCCGCTGGCCCTCGATCGCGCCGGCCACGTCGGCCGGGAAGACCACGCCGTCGTTCTCGTAGGCCTTGTAGATGATGCCGCCCTCGTCGTTCTTCACGAAGTGGCAGGGCAGGCCGAGGTGATGGGTGGCCAGGTTGGTGAACCGGTGCGCAGCCATCTCGTAGGACACCGCGAACACGTCGCGGAGGTCCTCCACGGACAGGTCGCGGGCGTCCTTGGCGGCGGCCAGGAACCGGGCCGCGGGCTGCTCGGGCATCAGCACCGCGGCCGCGAAGTAGTTCGCCTCCACCCGCTGGCGCAGGAAGTCGGCGAAGTCCTGCGGTACGGAGTGGCCGAGCACGAAGTGGCCCAGGGTCTGCAGCAGCACCGTGCGCGGCGAGTGCGTGCCCATGGACTCCTGCTTGAGGTAGATCCGCCGGTTCCGCAGGTCGGTCACCGACCGCGCGGAGCGCGGCAGGTCGGGCGCGTACCGGACGGCGAACCCGTGGTGGCTGACCACCGCCAGCAGCTGGCCCTGGGACAGCGGGCCGCCCTGGTAGCCGACCGCGTCCAGGGCCTCCGCGGCGGCCCGCTCGATCGGCGCGAAGTAGTTGCCGCGCTCGCGCATCATGGCCCGCAGGTCCGCGTTGGCCTCCCTGGCCTCCTCCGGCGTGGCGGTCGGCTTGGCCTGCTGCCTGCGCAGCTCGGTGTGCAGGGCGACGATGTGCTCGAGCACGTCGGTGGGCACCCGGGCGCCGACCCGCAACGGGGGCAGGCCGAGATCGCCGAACGCCGGGGCCTGCTGGGCCTGGGCCAGCGCGATCTCCAGCTGGGCCCGGCGGCTGGGCGGCTGCTGCCGCAGCAGTTCAGCGGTGGGCACGGACAGCGCCTTGGCCAGCGCCTCGATCAGCGACAGCTTCGGCTCGCGCCGCCCGTTCTCCAGCAGGGACAGCACGCTCGGGGCCCGGCCTACCCTGGCGCCGAGCTCGGCCAGGGTAAGGCCGCGGGCCTTGCGGGTGTGCCGGAGCCGCTGGCCGAACAGGGCAAGATCGGCCCCACCGCCGGCACTAACGGTCAAGGACGGCTGATCTTCCTCCAGGAAAGCCCTCATATTTTGATCCTAGACGAATTTCTGCCAATTTTCGCGAGATGAGAGGTGGGTTCTTCGCCGTACGGCGGCAAAACTGAGGTAAAGCCCGGGGACGATGAGATAGCAGGTGAGTGACGTGGGCAACGATCGCCTCGAGGGAGCACTGAACGGGACCACCAGCAGCAACGGCTCGAACGGCGCGCCGAAGGCCGCCGGCACCAGCGGCCGGGACGCCGCGGCACTGGCCGCGGAGTGGTCGGCCGACCCGCGCTGGGCCGGCGTGCAGCGGAGCTACTCGGCCGACGACGTGATCAGGCTGCGCGGATCGGTCCGGGAAGAGCACACGCTGGCCCGGATCGGCGCAGAGCGGCTGTGGTCGCTGCTGCACTCCGAGCCGTACGTGAACACGCTCGGCGCGCTCACCGGCAACCAGGCCGTGCAGCAGGTACGCGCCGGGCTCAAGGCCATCTACCTGTCCGGCTGGCAGGTCGCCGCGGACGCCAACCTGGCCGGCCAGACCTACCCGGACCAGAGCCTGTACCCGGTGAACTCGGTGCCGCAGGTGGTCCGGCGGATCAACAACGCGCTCCTGCGCGCCGACCAGATCGCCTGGGCCGAGGCGGAGCCGGGGCCCGGCGGCGACCACCGGTACTGGCTGGCGCCGATCGTGGCCGACGCGGAAGCCGGGTTCGGCGGCGTGCTGAACGCGTTCGAGCTGATGAAGTCGATGATCGCGGCGGGCGCGGCGGGCGTGCACTGGGAGGACCAGCTGGCTTCCGAGAAGAAGTGCGGCCACCTGGGCGGCAAGGTGCTGATCCCGACCAGCCAGCACGTGAAGACCCTGAACGCGGCGCGGCTGGCGGCCGACATCTGCGGCACCAGGACGCTGATCGTGGCCCGCACCGACGCGCAGTCGGCCTCGCTGCTGACCAGCGACGTGGACGAGCGGGACCGCGAGTTCCTGACCGGCGAGCGGACCGGCGAGGGGTTCTACCGGGTGCGCGGCGGGCTCGAGCCGTGTGTCGCCCGCGGCCTGGCCTACGCCCCGTACGCGGACCTGCTCTGGATGGAGACCGCCACCCCGGACCTGGGGCTGGCCCGGCAGTTCGCCGAGGCGATCAAGGCGCAGTTCCCGGACCAGATGCTGGCCTACAACTGCTCGCCGTCGTTCAACTGGCGGGCGCACCTGGACCCGGACACGATCTCGGCGTTCCAGCGCGAGCTGGGCGCGATGGGGTACAAGTTCCAGTTCATCACGCTGGCCGGCTTCCACTCGCTGAACCAGGCCATGTTCGACCTGGCCAGCGGGTACGCCGCGGAGGGCATGCCGGCATACGTGCGGCTGCAGGACGCCGAGTTCGCCGCCGAGAAGCACGGCTACACCGCCACCCGGCACCAGCGCGAGGTCGGCACCGGCTACTTCGACCTGGTGACCTCGGCGATCACGCCGGACGCCGCCACGGTCGCGCTGCACGGCTCGACCGAGAGCGAGCAGTTCGCCGGAGCGCACTGAGCCCGGGGGCCCGCGGTCGCGTACCCACCCACCCCCCGGTGACCGCGGGCCGCCGGCCGGCGGCGCCGGCCGCAGCTCGCGGCCAGCACATCGGCCGGCTAGCTCAGCCGAGGAGCCCGGTGGCGGTGATGTCGGACTCTGCGCCGTCCTCTTCCTCCTCGTAGGCGGCCGGGCCGTAGCTGCGCCAGCGGGACGGGATGAAGAGGGTCAGCACCGCGATCAGCCCGATCAGGCCGAGCAGCCCGGAGGTCAGGACGACCGCGAAGCCGGCCGCTTCCGTCGACGACCGCAGCGGGACGTGCCCAATGGCCTGCCGCGGGTTCCACACCCACCAGGCCGTGTAGCCGAGCGCCGCCAGCCCGGCCAGGCCGGCCGCCAGCGGCGACACCCGCGGTATCACGATCAGCAGGCCGATCAGCAGGGCCGTGCCGCCCACCGCGGCCAGCGCCTCGGCGCCGTGCACGCTGGCGAGCTTCTCGCCGCTGCCGTTGATCGCCGCCAGCTTGGCCACGCCCCAGCCGACGCCGAAGAACAGCGCCGCACCGGCGATTACGCCAAGTACAACTCCCAGCAAGTGCCGCATACTCGCCACTACCTTCCGGCTGGACTGCCGTTCGGAAGACCACTGGCCCCGTGGCACCCTCACCCGGGCCCGCACGCATCGCATCGCCACGCGGCCCCGGCAGGCGTTCCGCTCCGCCAGCCGGAACTCTACTCGCCCCGGTTCACCCGGTGTTGCTCCCGCGCGCCGCGCCGCCCGGGCGAACCTGGCAGGATCAGCCGGGACATGCCGGGCGCGGTGCTTGGTCTCACCTGCCGCACCCGTCAGACTCGGGCGTGGGGGCAGGTGCAGGTTGCGCCCCTGCGCGGCCCGGGCAGCGCGGAAGGGACAACGATGCAGGAACTGCGCCTCGTCGCAGTCAGCGAGGACGGGAGCTACGCCGTCCTCGCGGTGCCGGGACGAGGCGGCCGGTTCTCGCTGCCGATCGATGACCGGCTAAGGACGGTGGCACGAGGCCAGTTCTCCCGGCTCGCTCAGTACGACATCGAAGTGGAGAGTCCGTTGCGACCCAAGGAGATCCAGGACCGGATCCGAGCCGGCGAGACGGCGGACGAGATCGCCGACGCGGCGGGGATACCCATCGAGCGCGTCCGCCGGTTCGAGGGCCCGGTGCTGGCCGAACGGGCGTACCGGGCCCAGGAAGCCCAGCGGGCCACGGTGCGCGGGCCGGGTGACGCGGGCCCCGGGCCGCGGCTCGGCGAGATCGTCAGCGAGCGGCTCGTCCAGGCCGGGACGAACCCCGACGACGCGCAGTGGGACTCCCGCAAGCGCCCGGACGGCAACTGGCAAGTGCAGCTGATGTTCATCACCGGGAACCGGCCGCAGATGGCCGAGTGGGTGTTCGACCCGCGGCGGCGGCACGCCAGCCCGGCCGACGACAACGCCGCCCGGCTCTGCCTGTCCGGTCCTGACCTGCCCGCCGGACGGCTGGGCACGCCCGAGCCGGCGACCGCCACGGTCACCCCGATCGGGTCGCGGTTCGCCGCGCACCCGGGCGAGTCGCGCCGGGACGAGAGCCGGCCCGGGGCCCGGGCGGTGCCCGCGGCGGGCGGTCCCGCCGCCGCGCCGCCGGCCCCGGCTCCGGCCGCTGCGCCGTCCGGCCCGGCGGTGCCCGAGCAGCAGCCCGCGGCAGCGCGGGAAGCCCGTGAGGCGCGGGAGATCCCGCCGCCGGCCGAGCCCGCTGCGGCCCAGGCCCAGGGTCAGCGCCCGGCCCGGAAGGCCGCGGGCGGCCGGTCCCGCCGGGCGTCGGTGCCGTCCTGGGACGAGATCATGCTGGGCACGTCCCGCCAGCCGGACTGAGCCGCCGAGTATGCGCACCGGGCCCGCGCCGGACCGCTGGGCGGTTAGGATCACCCGTCGGGGACGGTCGGCTGACGGCAGGGAGAGATGCGCTTGCGCCGGTGGAAGCGGGCGATTCCCGGCGTGCGCGCCGTGGCCGTGACCGCGGCCGTGGCGCTGCTGGCCGGGTGCAGCCTGCTGACCGGGCCCAAGCAACTGCGGCAGAATGCGCCACAGGTGATGACCGTCACCAGCCCGTTGTTCGGGCGGGGCACAATCCCAGCGCAATACACCTGCCACGGCCACGGCGGCAGCCCGGCCATTTACTGGTCCGGCGCGCCGGCCGGGACCCGGTCGCTGGCCCTGGTTGTGGACGATGCGGACGCCCCGATCACGCCCTACATTTACTGGATCGTGTTCAATATCCGGCCCACCACGACCGACATTCAGGCGGGCCGTCAGCTACCCCCCGGAGCCCGCCAGGCGAATAATAGCCGCGGCTTCGCAGGATATGACGCGCCCTGCCCGATTCACGGCAGCCACAGCTACCGATTCACGGTTTACGCATTGAGCACGCAGCTGCCCCTTGGCAACGGAGCCAGCGTAAAAGCAGCGTGGACCGCGATTGCGCGGAACGCTATTGCCAGGGGGCGGCTGACTGCGACAGCAGGGGACTAAACGGGCAGGATTTTCGCACATCGTAGTCGTAGGGTAGCGGAAAGTAATACAAAGTCGGTAAAAACTTCTTGAATCTCAGGACAGCGGCCAGATGGGTTCGGCAGAATCCCATTTGAGTGATCAGCCCGGGTAACACTGAGGGCGCCAGCGCTACTGGATAGGCCCGCGTCGATGACCGCGCGGGACTTCGCTGCGCCACCCACGAGGTCATGCTTGCTGGATGGTGCGATGACTCCGCTCGTGATCGGCTTGCCAGCCGTTGTGGCGGTCATTGTGCTGGCTGTGGTCGTCGGGCTGCACCTGATAAAGAAGAACGAGCGCGCCCGCCTGGGCGATCCGGCCCCCAGCAAGGACCGGCCCGCCAAGGCCGGCCGCGGCCGGAACGGCGGCAGCGAGAACGAGCCCTGGCGCGAGCCCGCCCGGCCCCGGCGCCCGGCTGCGGCTGGTGACCAGGGCCCGGCCAAGGTCCCGGCTCCTGCTTCCTCCCTGGCTCCTGCTCCTGCTTCTGCCTCTGCCCCGGCCGGCGAGCGGCGGCCGGCGAGAGTTCCCGCCCCGGCCCCGGCCCCCGCTCCGTCCCGGGACCAGGTGCCCGCCGCGATGGCGGCGGTCGCGGCCGCGCCCCGGCCGCCCGCCCCGGAGCAGCGGGCACTGGCGGAACAGCACCGCTCCCCGCCCGCGGGCGAGCGCCGCCCGGCGAACGGTCCCCCGGCGGAACCCGGTGACCGGCCCCGCCCGGACGCAGGCCAGGATGGCCCCCCGCCCCTGGCCGCCGCGGAGAACCCGGAGCAGCGGCGCTCACCCCCAGCTGATGCCGGGCCTGGGCATGGCCCCCCGGCAGACGCCGGCCCCGGGCCCAGCCCGGACCGGCCCGTCCGTCCCCCCCACGGACCCCACGATCTCGACCAGGAAGTGGTGCGGTTGAAGCCTCGGCTGAGCAAGTCCCAGGGCAAGGCCAAGCGGTCCGGCGACGACGAGGACTGGCCAAGCACCGACTGGGACGACCTGTCCGACGCCGACTACTGGAAAGAAGTCGCGTCCGACAAGCCACTGGTCACCCGGACGCCGGAAGGCCGTCCGGATGTCGAGGACCCGGCCCGTGGCCCGGGTACTGGCCGGCGCCCCGCCCGGCCAGCCCCGGAGCCGCAGACCGTGATCCAGCAGCGGCCCCCGCGGCCGGCCCCGGAACTGCAGGCCATAGCCCAGCAACGGCCCCCGCGGCCGGGTCCCGAGGCGCAGACGGTCATCCAGCAGCGGCCCGACCTCCGGCATCTGGCCGCGGCTGCCGCGGGACCGGGCGCCCCGGAGCCGCCTCGCGGCGATCGCGACCCGCACCACCGCGGCGCCGAGCCCCGCCGGGCCGCCGCTGACGGCCGCCGCGGTCCGGACCAGCGACCGATGGGCGCTCCGCCCCGCGAGCCCGCGCCGCTGCCCGTACGCGACCTGCCGCAGCGCGCCGCCGCTGGCGGATATGCCCCCCAGTTCCTCGGCGCCCCGCCCGCCCCGCCCGCCCCGCCCG
>DASVBE010000302.1:0-7107 GCA_036375995.1 Streptosporangiaceae bacterium
TGCTTGGCGAACGCCTCCTCGGCCGGCCAGTCCGCGGACTCCACCACGACCCGCTTGGTGGCCGCCAGCGCCAGCGGCGCGTTCTTGGCCACCCGCCCGGCCAGCGCCTTGGCCGCCTCGAGCGCCTGCCCGGCCGGCACCAGCGAGCTGATCAGCCCGGCCTCGCGGAGGACGGGCGCGGCGAAGTGCTCCCCGGTCAGCGCGATCTCCATGGCCAGGTGGTAGGGGATCCGCCGGGGCAGCCGGAGCAGCCCGCCAGCCGCGGCGACCAGCCCCCGGGACACCTCGGGCAGCCCGAACCTGGCCTCCTCACTGGCCACGATCAGGTCGCAGGACAGCACCAGCTCGAACCCGCCGGCCAGCGCGTAGCCCTCGACCGCGGCGATGACCGGCTTGACCGGCGGCCGCTCGACCAGCCCGCCGAATCCGCGCCCGGGCACGTTCGGCAGATCGCCGGTCAGGAAGCCCTTCAGGTCCATGCCCGAGCTGAAGTAGCCGCCTGCGCCGGTCAGGATGATGACCGAGACGTCCTTGCGGGCGTCCATCTCGTCGGCCAGGGCCGCCAGCGACCGCGCGACCGCGCCGTTGATCGCGTTGCGGGCTTCCGGCCGGTTGATGGTCAGGACCGCAACCCCGTCCTCGACCGTGCTGAAGACTACGTCCGCCATGGCTACCTCACTGGGTCGGGGAAGGGGCCGGGTCACGCCGGAAGCTGGTGCGGCCCGGCCCAGGCCGGCCCGCGCCGTACCATCCGTAACCCGTTATCTACTTGGGCTGGAACCTGATGCCGCCGTCGAACCTGATGACCTCGGCGTTCATGTAGTCGTTGTCGATCAGGGCGAGGGCCAGCTTGGCGAACTCGGCGCTGGTGCCCATGCGCTTCGGGAACACCACCGGCGCGGCCAGCTTGGCCTTGAACTCCTCGGCCTCCGGCGCGAAGCCGTAGATCGGGGTGTCGATGATGCCGGGGCAGATGGTCAGCACCCGGACCCCGATGGCGGCCAGGTCCCGCGCGGCGGGCACGGTCATGCCGATGATGCCGCCTTTGGAGGACGAGTAGGCGATCTGGCCGGTCTGGCCCTCAATGCCCGCCACCGAGGAGGTGTTGATGACCACGCCGCGCTGGCCGTCCGCGTCCGCGGCCGGGGTCTTGGCGATGGCCGCCGCGCCGATCCGCATCAGGTTGAACGTGCCGATCAGGTTGACGTCGATGACCTTGCGGTAGGAGGCGAGGTCGTGCGGCGACCCGTCGCGGTTCACGGTGCGCTGCGCCCAGCCGATGCCGGCGCAGTTGACGATGACGCGCAGCGGCGCGCTGCCGCCCGCGGCGGCGTCCACCGCGGCCTGCACCGAGGCCTCGTCGGAGACGTCGGTGGCCACGAACGTCCCGCCGATCTCGGCGGCCAGCTCGGTGCCCTTGTCCTTATTCAGGTCAGCCACGAAAACGGTGCTGCCTGCGGCGGCCAGCGCGCGGGCGGTGGCCTCGCCGAGGCCGCTCGCCCCACCAGAAACGATCGCTGCGGTTCCGTTCAGGTCCATGGCCGGGAGCATAACCTGCCGGCCACAGCGAGCGCAGGGCCGCCGGCGCCGCGGCCCGGAGCGAGCGGCTGGCCCTGCGGCTCTAAAGCGGCCCGGCGAGCGGGCTGGCCCGGCGGGACCGCTGTCAGCGCTCTGTCAGCATCGGGGCTTAGCATCGCTGTAGAGCTGCTTCTCGGCGCGGCTCAGCGCGCAGACGCGGGTGACCTGCGGGGAGTCCGGTCGCCTTGACGGGAGGAATCATGCGAAAGTACCGCGGCAATCCCTGGGCGGTGCTGATCGTGGTGTCGCTGGGGTTCTTCATGACCCTTCTCGACCTGACGATCGTGAATATCGCGATCCCCGACATGATCACGCGGCTGCATGCGTCACTGGACGACGCGCTCTGGGTGATCAACGCGTACGCGCTGGTCCTGTCCGTGCTGGTGATCACCGCGGGCCGCCTCGGCGACCTGTTCGGGCAGCGCCGCCTGTTCAACATCGGCATCGTCATCTTCACCGTGGCCTCGGCCGCCTGCGGGCTGTCCCCGGGCCCCGGCTGGCTGATCGCGTTCCGCGCGGTGCAGGGCCTGGGCGCGGCCGTGCTGATGCCGCAGACCCTGGCCATCCTGACCATGGTCTTCCCGGCCGAGCGGCGCGGCGCGGCGTTCGGCGTCTGGGGCGCGGTGGCCGGCGTAGCCACCATCGCCGGGCCGACGCTGGGCGGCCTGCTGGTGACCGCGTTCGACTGGCGCTGGATCTTCTACGTGAACCTGCCGATCGGCGTGGTGGTGCTCGCGCTCAGCGCGGTCATCGTGCCCGACCTGCGCACCGGCCGGAAGCACCGGCTGGACATCCCCGGCGTGATCCTGGCCAGCCTGGCGCTGGTCGCGATCTGCTACGGCCTGGTCGAGGGCCAGCGCTACAACTGGGGCACGATCAGCGGGTTCCTGTCCATCCCGCTGGTCCTGGCCGCGGGCGGGGCGCTGCTGGCGGTGTTCCTCTTCGTCCAGGCGCGCACCCAGGACCGCGAGCCGCTGGTGCCGTTCTCGCTGTTCAAGGACCGTAACTTCACGCTGATCAACTGGGTGTCGGCGACCGTGGCCATCGGCATGATGGGCATCTTCCTGCCGCTGACCATCTACTTCCAGTCCGTTCTCGGGTTCACCGCGCTGAAGGCGGGCCTGACGATGGCGCCGGCCTCGCTGGTGTCGATGTTCGTCGCCCCGGTCGCGGGCCGCCTGACGGACCGGATCGGCGGCAAGTTCATCCTGATGACCGGGCTGCTCCTGTTCGCCGGCGGCATGGCCTGGACCGTCGGGCAGGCCACGCCCACGTCCCAGTGGTACGACTTCCTGCCCGCGCTGGCCATCGCCGGCGTCGGCATCGGCTGCGTGTTCGCCCCGATGACCACCGTCGCCATGCGCGACGTGGCCCCGCAGATGGCCGGCGCCGCGTCCGGCATGCTGAACACCGTCCGCCAGGTCGGCGGCGTGATCGGCACCGCCGCGATCGGCGCCCTGCTGCAGAGCCAGCTCAGCTCGGCCCTGACCGCCGAAGCCGTCCGCCGTGCCGCCGCCCTGCCGCCCGGCGCCCGGGCCGGCTTCGTGTCCGGCTTCGCCCGGGCGGCCCGGTCTGGCCTTCAGGTCGGCGCCGGCCAGTCCGGCAGCAAGCTGCCGCCCGGCACGCCGCCGGGTCTTGCCGCTCAGCTGCAGCGCATCAGCCACGAGGTCTTCACCCAGGGCTTCGTCAACGCCCTGCACCCCACGATCGCGATGCCGATCGTGGTTCTGCTCCTCGGCGCCCTGAGCTGCCTCTTCCTCCGCGGCGGCCCGGTCCGCCCGACCCCGCCCGCGGCCCCCGCCGCAGCCCAGGAAGAGCAGGCCGCCCCGGCCGCCTGACGGCCCCGGCCCGCCCACGCTCCGGCGCCGCCGCCGTTGCCGCTGACAGGCAGATCCCGTGACCCTTCCTGAACGGCTAACGCCGCGGCGGGCCGGAGCGTCAGGTCAGGGCCAGGCCGCCGCGGGGGGCGGGCGTGGGCTTCGGCGCGTACGAGGCCAGCCGCTGGCGCAGCTTGCCCCGGCCGCGGTGCAGCCGTGACATGACGGTGCCGATCGGGGTGCCCATGATCTCGGCGATCTCCCGGTACGGGTAGCCCTCGATGTCGGCCAGGTAGACCGCGGTGCGGAACTCCTCGGGCAGGTCGCGAAGGGCGCGGAGGATCTCCGAGTCGGCCAGCCGGTCCAGCGCCTCGGCCTCCGCCGACCGGGCCGGGCTGGCCAGCGGGTCGGTGCCGGACTGCCAGTCCTCCTGGAAGTCGGTGGACAGGGCGGCGAGCGGCTCGCGGCGCTTCTTGCGGTAGGAGTTGATGAACGTGTTGGCCAGGATCCGGTGCAGCCAGGCGCGCAGGTTGGTGCCCGGCATGAACTGGTGGAACGCGGCGTAGGCCTTGACCGACGTCTCCTGGACCAGGTCCTCGGCGTCGGACGGGTTCCTGGTCATGCGCAGCGCGGCAGGGTACAGCTGACCGAGGAACGGCACCACATCCTGCTCAAACCGGCCATTACGGTCCGGTGCCTGGTCGCTCGGGCTCATCGCGTGCTCCGCTCCTCGTTAACCTGTCACCCTATAGACGAAGCGGGGACGCTGTCTGGCCGCGTCCAGCGGGATTAATTTACGCGGCGTCTTATCGTACCGCCTTGCGATGTATCGCGAAAGTGCCGCCCCCGCCGCGAAAAGTGCTGCCCCCTGAGCAGGGCCGACTACGGCCCCTGTATTACAGATCGCTCAGATCCAGTGGTGATACCACATTCTGGCCAGCCAGGATGTGTACGGGATGATCTTGGCGGCGAACAGCGGGTACATGTACCAGAAGTCGGCGACGACGGCGAGCAGGTATGCGCCGGCCAGGCCGGCCCCGACGGCCCGGCGGCCGATGCTGGCCCGGGCGGGCCCGATGATCAGCCCCAGGCACAGCGCCAGCGCGATGACCAGGAACGGGTCGAACACCACCGCGTAGAAGAAGAACATCGTGCGGTGGTCGTGCCAGGCGTACCAGAACCAGGGCAGCCAGCCCGCCGCCACCCCGGCCAGCACCGCGCCGGCCCGCCAGTCGCGGCGCAGCAGCCACCACACCAGGCAGGCGATCAGCGCCGGGATCGACGCCCACCAGATCGCCGGGGTGCCGATGGCCAGCACCTCCTGCGCGCAGTTATGCACCCCGCAGGCGTGCGAGTGGCCGTCGTAGTACATAGAGACCGGGCGGCTCATCACCAGCCAGGACCACGGCCAGGACTGGTACGGGTGGTGCTGGGTCAGCGTCACGCTGAAGTCGAGGACCTGGCGCTGGTACTGGTACAGCGAGTCCAGCGCGGCCCAGATCGGGTTGTGGACGCCGTGCTGCACGGCCCATTGACGGTCGTAGCCGTACGGGGAGGCGAACCAGCCCGACCACGAGGCCAGGTAAGCCGCCGCCGGCACCAGGCCGAACGAGAGCGGCAGCCAGAGCCCGTCCTGCGCGGTCCGGCCGCCGGGGCTGGTGAAGCCGGCGGTCTTCCGCGCGCCGACGTCCCAGGCCAGCGTCATCACCGCGAACACCGGGAGGAACCAGATGCCGTTCCACTTCGAGGCGATGGCCAGGCCCAGGCACAGCCCGGCGGCCACCCGCCACCAGCGCAGCCCGAGCCGCGGGCCGGGCCAGGGGGGCGGCGGCCGCAGCCCGGCCTCGGCGGCCACGTCGGCACTTTCCGCGTCCCGCAGCACGGCCGCGGCCAGCCGGGCCCGGCTGCGGTCCCGGTCGATCACCAGGCAGCCGAACGCGGCCAGCACCCAGAACATCACGCTGATGTCCAGCAGCGCGGTGCGGCTCATGACGAACTCGAGGCCGTCCAGGGCCAGCAGCAGCCCGGCCACGCAGCCGAGCAGAGTGGACCTGGTCATCCGGCGGGCGATCCGGGCGGTCATCAGGATGGCCAGCGAGCCGAGGATGGCGACCATCAGCCGCCAGCCGAACGGGGTCAGCCCGAACAGCCACTCGCCGACGGCAATCGTCGCCTTGCCCAGCGGCGGGTGCACGACGAACTCGCCGCCGGTGGCCAGGATGTGCGTGGACGAGCCGGTGCGGAGCAGCTCGTTCGCGTTGTGGACGTGGTTGATCTCCACGCCGTGCCGCAGGATGCCGTACGCGTCGCCGACGTAGTACGTCTCGTCGAAGACGATCGCGTGCGGGATCGACAGCCGGTTGAACCGCAGAAACGTGCCCAGCGTGGTGACAAGCAGCGGGCCGAGCCAGCCGAGGAACCGGTCGCCGGGCATCGGCGGCGCGAGCTTGGCGGCCAGCGCCATTGCCCGCGCGGTAGCCGGGCCGGGCGGGGGCGGCTCGCCGGGGCCGCCTGCCTGCCCCTGGCCCGCCTGACCGGCCTGCGGGACCGCCTCATGTGCCATCATCGGGTGCCATCGTAGGCGGGCCAGGCAGTCCTGCGCTCGCCCAGGCGGGAAGGCGGCATGGGCAACGGCACAGCGGGAACGCTGCTGGTCGCCGGGACGGGCATCGGCCGGACCGACGACGCGTCGCCGCGGCTGGCCGCCGCGCTGGCCGCCGCGCCGGTGATTGCCGCGGAGGACACCCGGCGGGTGCGGCGGCTGGCCGCGGACCTCGGCGTCCGCCTCGCGGGCCGGGTCGTCTCGTACTACGACGCGGTGGAGGCGGCCCGTACGCCGGGGCTGATCGGGGACCTGCGGGCCGGGCTCGACGTTCTGCTGGTCACCGACGCCGGGATGCCGGCGGTGAGCGACCCCGGCTACCGGCTGGTGGCCGCGGCCGCCGCGGCGGGCCTGCCGGTGCGGGTGCTGCCCGGGCCGTCGGCGGTCACCGCCGCGCTGGCGGTGTCCGGGCTGCCGTCGGACCGGTTCTGCTTCGAGGGGTTCCTGCCGCGGAAGGCCGGGGAGCGGGCACGGCGGCTGGCCTCGCTCGCGGGCGAGCCGCGGACCATGGTGTTCTTCGAGTCGCGGCGGCGGATCGGGGACACGCTCGCGGAGCTGGCGGCGGCCTTCGGGGCCGGCCGGGCCGCGGTGCTGTGCCGGGAGCTGACCAAGACGCACGAGGAGATACGCCGCGGGGGCCTCGGCGACCTGGCCGCCGGGGTCGCGGGTGAGCCCGGTGCGGAGGCCGGCGGTGCCGGGGCGGGCGGGGCCGGCGGTGCGGAGGCCGGCGGGCCGGTGCTCGGGGAGATCACGCTGGTGGTGGCCGGGGCGGCCGGCGGCGCGGCGCAGGGGACGGTCGCCGAGGCGGCGGCCGAGGTGGCCCGCCGGGAGCAGGCCGGGGTCAGCCGCCGGGACGCGGTCGCCGCGGTGGCCGCCGAGCGCGGGCTCCGCCGCCGGGAGGTGTACAACGCGGTCGTGCAGCCCGGTCTGCCTGCGCCTCCCTCTCGGCCCGGGACTTCGAAACAGACCCTAGGCTAAGGCCATGCCCACAAGCCGCTCTATTCTGGCCGCGCCAGCCTGGCCGTACGCCAACGGACCCCGCCACATCGGGCACGTCTCCGGGTTCGGCCTGCCCTGCGACATGTTCTCCCGCTACCAGCGGATGGCGGG
>DASVBE010000008.1:0-7176 GCA_036375995.1 Streptosporangiaceae bacterium
CCCACCGCCGACGGCGGCATCCTGTTCAGCTACGAGCAGTGCTTCGAGTGCGGCACCTGCTACCAGGTCTGCAACAACGAGGGCGCGATCACCTGGACCTACCCCGACGGCGGGCACGGCGTCGTCTTCCGGAACGGCTGATCATGGCTGCCGGTGATCCCTCCGCCGGGCCCGCCCAGGCTGGCGCGCCGCCCGTCCCGGCGGCCGGCGCCGGGCCGCTGGTGGTCGTGTGCCTGCGGCACGCCGCGGCGCGGCCCGATGTTGATCTGCTGACCGGCGCGGTCCGGCCGCCGGTGCACGGGGCGGGCCCGGCTCCCGCGGAGCTGGCGGCGCTGGAGCTGGGGCTGCGGTTCGCCGCGGCCTGGCACGGCGAGGTGCTGGCGGTCACCGCCGGGCCGCCCGCGGCCGAGGCCACCCTGCGGGACGCGCTGGCGGCCGGGGCGGCCGGGGTTCTCCGGGTGGACTGGCCCGAAGCGGACTACCTCGACGGCCTGGCCGCCGACGAGCAGGCGCTGGCGGCCGCCCTGGCGGGGGCGCTCGGGCCGCGCCGTCCCGCGCTCGTGCTGTGCGGCGACCGGTCCGCGGACCGCGGCACCGGGGCGCTGCCTGCCTTCCTGGCTCATGAGCTGGGCGCCGCCCAGGCGCTCGGGCTGGTCAGCCTGACCCTGCCGGGCGACGCGGATCCGGGGGTTACCCAGCGGGAACCTGCGGCCGGCGATGAGCCGGCGGCCGATGCCGGGCCGCTGAGCGAGGGGGAGACGGCCCCGGCGGCCATTGCTGGCGGGGCCGCGGCTGAGGCAGGGCCGGCGCATGAGGCTGGGCGGCTGGGGCTCGTCGGGGAACGGCGGCTGCCCGGCGGGTGGCGGGAGCGGCTGTGGATCGGGCTGCCCGCGGTGTGCTCGGTCGAGGCGGCCGGGATCAGCCTGCGCCGGGCCCCGCTGGACGCCATGCTCGCGTCCCGGCGGGCCGGGATCCCGGTGGTCAGGCCGCCCGCCGCGGCGGCAGCCCAGGCCCGGCTGGCCGCCGGGCCGCCCCGGCCGTACCGGCCGCGGACCCGCGAGGTGCCGGCGGCGCCGGCCGGGCCGGCCCGCGAGCGGCTCGCCGAACTGAGCGGCGTGCTGGTGCAGCGGGACCCGCCCACGCTGCTCGGCCCTGCCACCCCGGCGGAGGCCGCCGCGGCGCTGCTGGACTTCCTGCGCAAGACCGGCTCCGGTAAGGGCCCCGGAGAACCGCGATCATGAATCCCAGAGCCGCCAGGCTGGGAGTGGAGCTGGTGACTGGCGCAGCCACGGCGACGGCCGGGTGCGGGCGGCGGGTGGTGGCCAGGGGTGCCCCGGGCCGGGGCGTGGAGGCGATGTGAGTTCGAGTGCGGGACGGGTGGCGCTGGTGACCGGCGCGGCCCGGGGGATCGGCGCGGCCACCGTGGTGGCCCTGGCCGCGTACGGCTGGCGGGTAGTGGCCGTGGACCGCTGCGCGGACGACCCCGCGCTGCCCTATCCGCTGGGCACCCGGGCCGAACTGGACGCGGTCGTGGCCCAGGCCGGGCCGGACGCGTTCGCGGCGGAGGCCGACACCCGGGACGGGGCCGCCCTGGCCGCGGTCATCGCCGCAGCCGAGCAGCGGTGGGGCGGCCTGGACGCGGCCGTGGCCGCCGCCGGGGTGATCGCCGGCGGCGAGCCCGCCTGGCAGGTCCCGCCCGCCGCCGAGCAGACGGTGCTGGACATCAACCTGGGCGGCGTGCTGACGCTCGCCCGGGTCGCGGTCCCGGCCCTGCTCCGGCGGCCGGAACCGCGGCACGGCCGGTTCCTCGCGGTGGCGTCCGCGGCGGCCACCCGCGGCCTGCCCAACCTGGCCGCGTACTGCGCGTCCAAGGCCGGGGTGGCCGGCTTCATCCGCGCGCTGGCCGTTGAGCTGGGCGGCACCGGGATCACCGCAAACGCGGTCAGCCCCGGCTCGACGGACACCGCGATGCTGGCCGAGAGCGCCCGGATGTACGGGCTGCCCGGACCGGCCACGTTCGGCCCCCAGCAGCCGATCGGCCGGCTGCTCGACCCCGCCGAGATCGCCCGGGTGCTCGCCTTCCTGGCCAGCGACGCGGCCAGCGGCCTGACCGGGGCGGCCATCCCCGTCGACGGCGGGCTCGCGCTGTGACCCGCCGCCCCGGCCGTGCCGCGCCGCCGGGGAACCCGGTGCGTGCCGCGGGCCGCCAGGCCGCGGCTGGGTCAGGCACGAGCGGGCCGGGTGCGGGAAGGCCCGCTGCCCCGCCGCCCGCCGTGGTCCCGCCCGCGGCGGCTGGCCTGGCCCCGGACGCGGGCCTGCCGGCCGGCACCGTTATCCGGCTGGATCCCGGGACCCAGCGGCTGACCAGTGACGTGCTGTTCGGCGGGTCGCCGCCGCGGATCCTCCGGCTCAGCCCGGCCGGGCAGCGGGCCCTGGCCGAGCTCGAAGCCGGGCCGGTCGCCTCGGCCGCCGCCGCCACCCTGGCCCGGCGCCTTACCGACGCGAACCTGGCCCATCCGGTGCTGCCCAGCTCACCAGCCCCACCAACACCGGCAGCCTCAGACGTTGCCTCGGCCACTGTCTCTCCGGCCACCTCCGGCGCTGTGGTGACGGGCGCGGGCGGGCCACCGCTGGACGTGACCGTGCTGATCCCGGTCCGGGACCGGATCCCAGAACTGCGGCGCTGCCTGGCGGCCGCGGGAACCCGCTACCCGGTGCTCGTGGTGGACGACGGGTCCGCGGACCCGGACGCGGTCGGGGCTGTCGCACGAGCCGCCGGGGCCCGGCTGATCCGGCGGCCGGCCAGCGGCGGGCCCGCCGCCGCGCGCAACACCGGCCTGGCCGCGCTGGCCAGCGAGTTCGTGGCGGTCCTGGACAGCGACTGCGAACCGCCGCCGGGCTGGATCGACCAGCTGTCGGGCCACTTCGCCGATCCGCTGGTGGCCGCGGTGGCGCCGCGGGTGGTCGCCGCGCCGGGCACCGGGCCCACCCTGGACCAGGGCGGCCAGCCGGCCCGGGTCGCGCCGCTGACCCGGGTCAGCTACGTGCCGACCGCCGCGCTGCTGGCCCGCCGGCGCGCGCTGGGCGGCGGATTCGACGAGGCGCTGCGCTACGGCGAGGACGTGGACCTGGTCTGGCGGCTGACCGAGGCCGGGTGGCGGGTCAGGTACGAGCCGGCCGTCGAGGTCCAGCACGCCGCGACCGGCGCCCTGGCCGGGATCCTGCACCGCCGGTTCCGGTACGGCACCTCGGCGGCGCCGCTGGCCCGGCGGCATCCCGGCGCGCTCACCCCGCTGATCCTTCAGCCCTGGCCCGCCCTCACGATGACCGCGCTGCTGGCCAGAAGGCCGGCCGCCGCGGCTAGCTCGTTCGCGCTGTC
Source organism: Streptosporangiaceae bacterium (assembly GCA_036375995.1). Classification (GTDB taxonomy): domain Bacteria; phylum Actinomycetota; class Actinomycetes; order Streptosporangiales; family Streptosporangiaceae; genus DASVBE01. The sequence goes on from DASVBE010000008.1 coordinate 3,380, forward strand.
CGCGGTGCTGCTCCGGCGGCGGCTGCAGGCGGCCGGGCTGCCCGCCCGTGGCCTGGCCAGGCCGATGGCCGTGGGCGTGGTGCAGACCTGGCTGGGCACCGGCCGGTGGTGCGGCCAGTTCGGCTGGCCCGTGCTGGCCGCCGTCATCGCCCGCCCGGGCGGCCGGACCGCCCGGGCCCGCTGGGGGCGCCGCCTGGCCGCGGCCTCGCTGCTGGCCGGACCGCCCCTCGCGGACGGGGCCCGCCAGGCCGGCGGCGCCCGGCTGCTGGCCGCGGCCGGCCGGGCTCTGGCCGACCAGGCCGCCTACGGTGCCGGGGTGTACGCCGGCTGCCTGCGCGAGCGGACCGCCGCCCCGCTCCGGCCCACGGTGGCCTGGCAGCCGGTCGCCGGGCTGCGCCGCACGCCCCCGGGCGAGCCGCCGGCCCGGCGGCCGCCGGACCCGACGCCGGACCCGGCGACGGCCCCGCCGGGCTAGATACCGGCCCGGGCCGCCGGGTTAGGCTTCGGATGGCCCCGGCGGCTGAGCGGGGCCCCGCCGGTCCCTGAGGTGCTGATGCCGTTGACGTCGCTGGCTGGCCGTTTCCGGCTGCTCGACCCGGACTGGTACGCCCTGCACCGGGCCATCCGGCTGGCCGTCGTGGTCCCGGCCCTGTTCGCGTTCACGTTCACCGTGTTCAGCGACCCGCAGGTGGCCACGTTCGCCTCGTTCGGCGGCTTCGCGCTGATGCTGTTCGTCGACTTCCCCGGCAGCCGGTCCCGCCGCCTGGCCAGCTACCTGATGCTCGCGCTGACCGGCGCGCTGCTGATCACCCTGGGCACGCTGGCCTCGCAGGTCAGCTGGCTGGCGGTGGCCTCAATGACGGTGGTGGGGTTCGCGATCCTGTTCGCCGGCGCGCTCAGCGCGACCATCGCCTCGGCCGGCCGGTCCGCGCTGCTGCTGTTCATCCTGCCGGTCACGCTGCCCGGCACGGCCGCCGACATCGCGCCGCGGCTGGCCGGGTGGGGCATCGCGGCGGCCGTCTGCATCCCGGTGGTCATGCTGGTCTGGCCGCCACGGGACCGGGACCTGCTGCGCCGCTCCGCCGCCGGCACCTGCCGGGCCGCCGCGGACGTGATCACCGCCCGGGCCGACGGCCGCGGGACGCCGGACGACGAGCTGTGCCAGGCGATGATCAAGGCGCTGGACCGGCTGCGGGACGCGTTCCGCGGCTCCACGTTCCGGCCGGTCGCGCTGACCACCGGCAGCCGGGCCCTGATCCGGGTCGTCGACGACCTGGAATGGCTCTGCGCTGGGGTGCTGGCGCTGGACGCCCACGACCTGCCCGGCTGGCCGGACCTGGCCAAGGACACCGCCCGGGCCGCCGCCACCGTGCTGCGGGCCAGCGCCGGCCTGCTGGCCGCCGGCCGGCCGGACCCGGACCAGCAGCACAGCCTGGCCGAGGCACTGGCCACGCTGGGCGCCCAGCGGCAGCTGGTCGGCAGCCAGGTCAGGGAATTCCTGGACCCGGCCGCGGACCACGACATCGAGCTGGGCCTCCAGGGCCGGGAACTCGGCTACGCCGCCGCCCTGGTCGGGGCCACCGTGCAGTGGGCCGCGGACGCCGACGCCCGCCCGGTCCTGGACCGGATCCTCGGCCGCCAGCCCCGGCACACCACCGCCGCGCCGCTCAGCCCGGCCGTCCAGATCGCCGCCAGCCACCTGGAACGGCACTCGGTCTGGCTGCAGAACAGCATCCGCGGCGCGCTCGGCCTCGGCCTGGCCGTGCTGTTCGTCAAGCTGGTGGGCGCCGAGCACGGGTTCTGGGCGGTGCTCGGCGCGCTGTCCGTGCTGCGCTCCAACGCGCTGTCCACCGGCACCACCGTGCTGCGCGTGCTGGCCGGCACGGTGGCCGGCCTGATCGTCGGCTCGGCGCTGCTGCTCGCCCTGGGCACCAGCCCCGCCCTGCTGTGGGCGCTCCTCCCGGTGGCCGTTCTGGTCGCCGCCTACGCACCGGACGCGATCTCGTTCGCGGCCGGGCAGGCCGCGTTCACCGTCACCCTGCTGATCCTGTTCAACATCATCTCGCCGGTCGGCTGGAAGGTCGGCCTGATCCGGATCGAGGACATCGCGCTGGGCTGCGCGGCCGGGCTGATCGTGGGGATCCTGGTCTGGCCGCGCGGCGCCGCGGCGGCCATCGGCACCGCGCTCAGCCAGGCTTACCGGATCGGCACCGGCTACCTGGCCGACGCGGTCGCCTACGCACTGGGGCTCGCCGCCGAGCCGGAGGCGGAGCACCGCGAGATGCTGGCCGCGGGCCGCCGCCTCGACGACGCGCTGCGCCAGTACCTGGCCGAGCGCGGCGCGAAGAACGTGCACCTGTCCGACCTGACCCCGATCGTGAACGGCGCGACCCGGCTGCGGCTGGCGGGCGAGGCCATCGCGAAAATGCCGCTGCCGCCCCGGGAGGACCCCGGCGGGCACACCTTCGCCGCCAGCGGCGGCCTGATCCAGGACCAGGCCTGGGCGGTCAGCGGCTGGTACGCCGCGGTCGCCGACGCCATCGACCCGCGCCGCCCGGCCCGCACCCCGCCACCGCCCCGGCCGGCCGACAGGACCGCCGAGCTGCTCGCCGCGCTGCGCCGCGACCTGGGGGCGGACACCCTGCACGACGGGGACACCGAGTACGCCAAACGGCTGCTGTGGACCGCCCTCTACCTCCAGGACCTGCGCCGCCTCGAAGCCCAGCTGGAACCCCACCTGAATGCCCTGCCGGGCATCTCACCGCAGCAAAGGCTCACCAGTCAGCCGCCCGCCGCGGCTACGGCTGCTGCGACGCCTCCTCGACGGTGAGCTCGGCGGTGGGGTAGGCCTCCAGCCGCTCGTCCGGGATCGGCGTGCCGCTGCGCACCGAGAGGCCGTACGTGCCGTCCCGCAGCCGCTGGTCGGCCCGGTCCAGTGCGGCCAGCCGGTTCCGCAGGCTCTCCGCGATCGCGTCGTCCTCGCCCTGCGCGGTCAGCAGCTGCGCGGGATCGGCGATGTCGCCGGTCTCCGCCTGCCCTTCCCGGTCCTCCTGGCCCTCGGAAACAACGTCCCTGAGCAGGCGCTCGACCTCGGCCCGCTCGGCGGCCAGCAGCTCGCGGGCCCGGCTTTCTTCCATGCTCTCCTCCGGTGATCGCGGGACACCCACGGCGACCCGCCCGTCCGCGGATACTAGCGTCCATGCGGATCAGGGTCGGTCCCAGCCCATGGGCCATCGTCCTCCTCGTGATCGGCGCGCTGATCGGCGGGTTCGGCGCGGCGCTCGGGGTCAATACCGAAAGCAGCGTGGTCGCGGGCGTGCTCGGCGCGGTGGTCGTGCTGGCCGCCCTGGCCGCGCTGGCCTCCTGGACCGAGATCCAGGGCAGCCAGATCACCACCCACAGCCTGCGCGGCCGCCGGATCCTGCGGCTCGACCAGCTGGCCAGCGCCGACTACGCGGCTGGCCGCGGCCGCTACGGCCGGATCGAGACGCTGACCCTCGCCGACCAGGCAGGCACCAAGGTGGCCCTGCTGCTCAACGGCTACAGCAAGGTGACCAGGCAGCGGACCCTGGCCGTGCTCGCCCCGGCGGTGATGGCCGACGGCGTGCGCCGGTCCGGGCCGATCGACCAGGTGTTCCAGGGCGGGTACTGACGGGCCTGGCCTCAGTGCACCGGCGGGGGCGTGCCCGCCGCGCTGGCCGACAGCCCCGGGTCCCACCCGCACACCAGGCAGGCGTGCGCGAACGCCGACCGGGCGAACTCCAGCGCGGTCGCCTTCGGGTCCGCGGCCCGGCGGA
>DASVBE010000012.1:0-27712 GCA_036375995.1 Streptosporangiaceae bacterium
GGGCGGACCAGCTTCCCGCTGTGGAACCTGATCAGCGTCTGGTATCACGAGGGCGTTCCCGGCCATCACATGCAGCTGGCCCAGTGGCGCTACCTGTCCGACCGGCTGTCGCTGTACCAGACCAGCGTGGGCGGGGTCAGCGCGTGCAGCGAGGGCTGGGCGCTGTACGCCGAGCGGCTGATGGACGAGCTCGGCTACCTGGGCGCGCCCGGCGCCCGGCTCGGTTACCTGGACGCGCAGATGATGCGCGCGGTGCGGGTGGTGGTCGACATCGGCATGCACCTGGGGCTGGAGATCCCCGGCGACTCGCCGGTCGCCCCCGGCCGCACCTGGACCCCGGCGCTGGCCCAGGAGTTCTTCGCCGCGCACAGCGGCCGGGACATCGAGTTCATCGAGAGCGAGATCATCCGCTACCTGTCCGCGCCCGGCCAGGCGATCAGCTACAAGCTGGGGGAGCGGGCCTGGCTGGCGGGCCGGGACGCGGCCAGGAAGGCCCGCGGCGACTCCTTCAGCCTCAAGGACTGGCACATGGCCGCGCTCTCGCTCGGCTCACTCGGCCTCGACGACCTGGCGGACGAACTGGCCCGGCTGTGACCGACCGCCCCGGCCCGGATGGCCAGGCGCCTGAAGGCGCCGGCCGTCAGGCGGGGGCTGGGGCTGAGCCTGCGGACCAGGCCGGGCCTGCCGCGCCGGGCAGCTCCCTGCCGTCCCCGGCCGGCCCCGGCATGCTGCAGCACGCCCGCCAGCTCTCCGCCGGGATCTACGGCACGATCGTCACCGCGGCCATCCTGGCCTCGGCCGGAACCCAGCTGCCGACCACGGAGCTGGCCGTCTCGGTGCTGGTCACGCTGACCGTGTACTGGATCGCCGAGGAATACGCCGACCTGCTCGGCGGCCAGATCGCCGGCGCCCGGCCGCCCGGCTGGCGGCAGATCCGGGCCGCGCTGGCGGTCAGCTGGACCATGGTCAGTGCGTCCTACCTGCCGCTGGTCGTGCTGCTCGCGGCCACCTGGGCGGGCGCGTCGGCCACCGACGCGGCCAGCACGGCATTGGCCGCGGCCGCGGTCGAGCTGGTGGTGTACGCGCTGGCGGCGGGCCGGGCCGCAGCGCTCCGTGCCCGCCCGCGGTTCGTGGTCGCGGCCTCCGCCGCGCTGCTCGGCCTGGCTATGATTGCCCTCAAGGTCTTCGTGCTGACCCGTCTGCCCCGTCTGCACTGAGCCAGGCCGAAGTCCCGGATCCGGGCGCCCTTCTCCTTTCTGCGGTGCGCCGCCGCTGGCTGCGCGCTGTCCCCCCATGTTCGCCTTTTTCATTCTGTACGGCTGTCAGGAGCTGAACCATGCCTCCATGCCCGGGCAACACCCACTACCCGTCCGGTCCGGCCAGCCGGTTCATCGTGCTGACCGGCGGACCCGGATCCGGCAAGACCACGCTCATCGAGGCCCTCCGCAGCCTCGGCCTGGCCACCGCGCCGGAAGCCGGCCGCGCCATCATCAGGGAGCAGGTGGCCATCGCCGGCCCGGCCCTGCCGTGGCTCGACCAGCGGCTGTTCTTCGAGGTCATCCTGGCCTGGGAGATGCGGACCTACCGGGCCATGCAGGGCACCGCCGGCCCGGTGTTCTTCGACCGCGGCGTGCCGGACGCGGCCGGCGGCTGGGCCATGCTCGGCGAGGCCGTGCCGCCCCACGTGCGGGCCGCCATCAGCGCGTTCCGCTACGGTCCCGTGGTGTTCCTCGCTCCGCCCTGGCCGGAGATCTACACCGGCGACGCCGAGCGCAAGCAGGACTTCGCCGAGGCCCAGCGGACGTTCACCGCCATGCGCACCGCCTACCGCGAGGCCGGCTACGACCTGGCCGTGCTGCCGAAGGCACCGGTCCCCGCCCGGCTGCGGTTCCTGCTGGAGACCGTCGCGGCCCGGGTGCTCCCCGGCGACCCGCTGATCGGGGCCGCTCTCGGACGGCTGGACAGCGGCCGGCTACAGTGAACGGCGTCATGCGGCAGTACGTACTCCTCGTTAGCCGTAGCGGGTCCTGATCAGGCAGGCCAGCAACCCGCTACGGGGTGAGGTGCTGGCCGCGTAACCCGCAGCATCCGGGCTCCGTGCTTACCGGCACTGTGCTTCACGCACTGTGCTTCAGGCACTGTGCTTCAGGCACTGGCCCGCCTCCCGTACCGCCCGCCGCGCTGGCTTCCGTCCGCGGCGCGCGCCGGGCTGCACCCCCGACCCGCCCGGCCGGCCACGAGCCGGCGCCGTACCGCCCTTTTGTCTGGAGCAGCACTGTGTCCCGATCCACCCCACCCCACGGCCCGGCCCGCACTAACGCCACGCGTCGCGCGCAGGAAGCCGTGCAAGTGGCCCTCGACCGCCGCGACAATGGCGGGAACGCCGCTGAGCAGCGCTTTGCCAGCGCCCCCGCCGGGAATGATCATTACCGCCCGGCCCGGGCCACGGCATAGGCGCCGCGGCCCGCTACGGAGAGAGCAGAGGAGCATGTGATGGAGACCCCCGAGCAGAACGAGATCCGCTTCGAGATTCGCCTGTCCGGCCACCCGCTCCCGGACGCGGAGCGGACCCAGGTGATGGCGGAACCCGGCTTCGGGTCGGTATTCACCGATCACATGGTCACCCTGCGGTGGACCGGCGAGCGCGGCTGGCACGACGGCCGGCTCGAGCCGTACGGGCCGATCATCCTCGACCCGGCCAGCTCCGTACTGCACTACGGGCAGGAGATCTTCGAGGGGCTCAAGGCGTACGCCCAGGACAACGGCGAGGTCCGGACGTTCCGCCCGTACGCCAACGCGGCCCGGCTCAACCGGTCCGCGCGGCGGATGGCCGTCCCGGCGCTGCCGGAGCAGGCGTTCGTCGACGCGATCGACACGCTGCTCGCGCACGACCGGGCCTGGGTGCCCACCGCGCCGGGCATGGCCCTTTACATCCGGCCGTTCATCATCGCCACTCAGCGCGGGCTCGGGGTCAACCGGCCGTCGGACTCTTACCTGTTCACGGTCATCGCCAGCCCGGTCGGCGGCTACTTCACCGGCGGCGTGCGGCCGGTCACCGTGTGGCTGTCCCGTGAGTACACCAGGGCCGCGCCCGGCGGCACCGGCGAGGCCAAGTGCGGCGGCAACTACGCGGCCGCGTTCGCCGGCCAGGAAGAGGCCGTGCGCAACGACTGCGACCAGGTCGTCTGGCTGGACTCCGCGGAGCACCGCTGGGTGGAGGAGATGGGCGGGATGAACCTCTTCTTCGTCTACGGCTCCGGCGCCGAGGCCAGGATCGTCACCCCGGCGCTGACCGGCACGCTGCTGCCCGGTGTCACCCGTGACTCGCTCCTCAAACTCGGCCCGGACCTCGGCATCCCCGCCGACGAGGGCCGGATCTCGGTCGACGACTGGCGGGAAGGCTGTGCGTCCGGGGAGATCACCGAGGTGTTCGCGTGCGGCACCGCGGCGGTCATCACCCCGGTCGGCACGGTGAAGAGCCACGCCGGGAACTGGGTGATCGGCGACGGCACGCCGGGCCCGGTCACCATGCGGCTGCGCGAGGAACTGGTCGACATCCAGTACGGCCGCCGTCCCGACCCGTACGGCTGGATGCACAAGGCCAGCTGAGCCGGCCCCAGGCTCGCGGCGGGCCGCCGCGTCTAAAGCGGCCCGGAGCGAGCCAGCAAGCATAGTTCCCCGGCGGCGGCGATGACCACCGGGGCCAGCTGCCGGCAGGCCGCCTGGGTGAGCCTGCTGGCCGGGCCCGACACGCACAGCGCGCCGAGCAGGCCGCCGCCAGCCAGGATCGGCGCGCTGACGCTGGCCACCCCGTCCTGCCGTTCCGCGCTGCTGGCCGCCCAGCCGCGCCGCGCGATCGCGGCCAGCTCGGCGGCGGGCACCGCCGGGAACCGGTCGCCGTCCGGCCCGAAGGCCAGCAGCACCTTGCCGCCGGACCCGGCGTCCAGCGGCAGCACCGCGCCCACCGGCACGCTGTAGTACAGCCCGGACCCGGCGTCGCACGCTGCCGCGCACAGCCGCCGGTCCCCGGACCGCAGGTACAGCTGCGCGCTCTCGCCGGTCTGCTGGTGCAGCCGGGCCAGCACCGGCCCGGCCAGCCCGGCCAGGTCAAGCCCCTGGCCCGCGCGCACGGCCAGCTCGGTCAGCCGCGGCCCGAGCCGGAACCGGCCGTCCGGCTCCCGCCCGACCAGCCGGTGCGCCTCCAGCGCGACCAGCAGCCGGTGCGCGGTCGGCCGGGGCAGGCCGCTGGCCTCGGCCAGCACTCGCAGCGACCGCGGCCCCGCGGCCAGCAGGTCGAGCAGCGCCACCGAGCGGTCCAGCACGCCCACCGCGGTGATCCGGTTGCCGCCGGGCGTCCCCTGTGCCAGAGTACTGTCCATATCCCGGACATCGTATCTCATTATTTGAGACGATGCCGGTCATCTGACGTTCATCGCCCCGGGAGGAGACAAGCCGTGACCGGGCGCCTATTCGACAAGGTGTGGGATCGCCATCTGGTAACCAGCCCGGAAGGCGAGCCACCGCTGCTCTACATCGACCTGCACCTGGTGCACGAGGTGACCTCGCCGCAGGCGTTCGAGGGGCTCGCGCTGGCTGGCCGGCCGGTCCGCCGCCCCGACCTGACCGTGGCCACCATGGATCACGACGTGCCCACGACCGGGCTTGACCGGCCGATCGCGGACCCGCTCGCCGCCCAGCAGATCGCCCGGCTGAAGGAGAACTGCGCCGAGCACGGCATCACCCTGCACGGCCTGGGCAGCATCGAGCAGGGGATCGTGCACGTGATCGGCCCGCAGCTGGGCCTCACCCAGCCGGGTATGACCGTCGTCTGCGGCGACAGCCACACCTCCACGCACGGCGCGTTCGGCGCACTGGCCTTCGGCATCGGCACCAGCCAGGTCGAGCACGTGCTGGCCACCCAGACGCTGCGCCAGGCCAAGCCCGCCGCCATGGCGGTCACCGTGGAGGGCGCGCTGGGCGACGGGGTCACCGCCAAGGACCTGGTGCTCGGCATCATCGCCACGCTCGGCGTGGGCGGCGGCGTCGGCTCGGTGATCGAGTACCGCGGCGAGGCGATCCGCGCGCTGGACATGGCCGGCCGGATGACGGTCTGCAACATGTCCATCGAGGGCGGCGCCCGGGCCGGCCTGATCGCCCCGGACGACACCACGTTCGCGTTCCTGGAGGGCCGCCGGCACAGCCCGAAGGGCAAGGACTGGGAGACCGCGCTGGACGACTGGCGCAGCCTGGTCACCGACGACGGCGCGGAGTTCGACCACGAGGTCAGGATCGACGCCGCGGCGCTGCGCCCAGCCGTCACCTGGGGCACGAACCCGGCCCAGTCGGTGCCGATCGACGGGAAGGTGCCGGACCCGGCCTCGTTCGCTACCCCGGCGGCCCAGCAGAACGCGCAGCGCGCGCTGGAGTACATGGGCCTGGAGGCGGGCACCGCGATCCGCGACATCGGCGTGGACGTGGTGTTCATCGGCTCGTGCACCAACGGCCGGCTCGCCGACCTGGAGGCCGCCGCCGCCGTGCTGAAGGGCCGGAAAATTAGCCCGGGCGTGACGGCCCTGGTCGTGCCCGGCTCCGCGCGGGTCAAGAAGGAGGCCGAGGAACTCGGCCTCGACCAGGTGTTCACCAGCGCCGGGTTCGAGTGGCGGTCGGCCGGGTGCTCGATGTGCCTGGGCATGAACGGCGACATCCTGACCCCGGGCCAGCGCTCCGCGTCCACCAGCAACCGCAACTTCGAGGGCCGCCAGGGACCCGGCGGCCGCACCCACCTCGTGTCGCCCGCGGTCGCCGCGGCCACCGCCGTGGCCGGCCGCTTCACCCTGCCAGGAGACCTGTAATGCCCGGCGTGCAGCGCATCACCGGACGCGCGGTCGCGGTCAACCGCGCCAACATCGACACCGACCAGATCATCCCGGCGTCCTGGCTCAAGCGGGTCGAGCGGACCGGCTTCGAGGCCGGCCTGTTCGGCGCCTGGCGCAGCGACCCGGACTTCCCGCTCAACCGGCCCGGCGCCGCGGGCGCGAAGATCCTCGTCGCCGGCGACAACTTCGGCTGCGGGTCATCCCGTGAGCACGCCGTGTGGGCGCTGCAGAACTTCGGCTTCGCCGCGGTCGTCGCGCCCGGGTTCGCGGACATCTTCCGCGGCAACGCGATCAGCTCGGGCCTGGTCCCGGCGCAGGCCAGCGCCGACGCGGTAGCCGCGGTGTTCGCCGCGCTCGAGGCCGACCCGGACGCCGAGGTGACCGTCGACGTGGCCGGGCTGGCCGTCGAGGTGCCCTCGGCCGGCCTGAAGGCGCCGTTCGAGCTGGCGGACTACGCCCGCTGGCGGCTGATGGAGGGTCTCGACGACATCGGCCTCACGCTCCGGCACGAGGACGCGATCGCCGCCTACGAAGCCGGCCGGCGGCCCTGGCTCCCGGCCCAGCCCGTGCCGCAGGCGTAACCCTGGCCAGGCGATCCGGGGCCGGCCTGGCCGGCCCCGGATTCGCCCCCGGCAAAGATTCCTGCCACAATGGGGCCCGCAGCAGCGCCGCTGCGGTAGCCTGTCGCGAAACCCGCCAACTTTCCATGGAGCTGATTTCCGTGCCCGACCGTGTGCACCAGGTACTTCTCATCACGTAGCGCGGACCCGCTCCAGGGGCCCGCGCTACCACCTCCTACGCCAGACGGCGAGGAGGTTTTTTGTTGGACGCCCAACTAGCCCAGCCCCTCGCCCAGCCCGACCAGCCCACCCCAGAGAAGGAGAAACCGGTGCAGCTCACCGGAGCCCAGGCCCTCGTCCGCAGCCTCGAGCAACAAGGCGCGGAGGTCGTCTTCGGCCTTCCCGGCGGCGCCATCCTGCCCGCCTACGACCCGCTGCTCACCTCGTCCTTGCGGCACATCCTGGTCCGGCACGAGCAGGGCGCCGGCCATGCCGCCGAGGGCTACGCGTGGGCCACCGGCAAGCCCGGCGTCTGCATGGCCACCAGCGGCCCCGGCGCCACCAACCTGGTCACCGCGCTCGCCGACGCGTACATGGACTCGGTGCCGATGGTCGCCATCACCGGCCAGGTGCCGAGCGCGCTGATCGGCAGCGACGCGTTCCAGGAAGTCGACATCACCGGCGTGACGCTGCCCATCACCAAGCACAACGAGCTGGTCACCCGCACCGACCGGATCCCGGCCGCGATTGCCGAGGCGTTCCACATCGCGACCACCGGCCGCCCGGGCCCGGTGCTGGTGGACATCTCCAAGGACGCCCTGCAGTCCACCGCGGCGTGGTCCTGGCCGCCGGTGATGAACCTGCCCGGCTACCGGCTGCCGCCCGGCCCGGACCCGGCCCGGATCGCCGAGGCCGCGCGGATGCTGCACAAGTCACGGCGGCCGGTGCTGTACGTCGGCGGCGGCGTGATCAAGTCCGGCACGCACGAGGAGCTGCGGCGGCTCGCCGAGGCCGCCCAGGCCCCGGTCACCACCACGCTGATGGCCCGCGGGGCGTTCCCGGACAGCCACCCGCTGGCCCTGGGCATGCCCGGCATGCACGGCTGCTACGCGGCGGTCGCCGCACTGCAGGAAGCCGACCTGATCGTGGCCCTCGGCACCCGGTTCGACGACCGGGTCACCGGCCAGCTGGCCACGTTCGCGCCGCGCGCCCAGATCGTGCACGCGGACATCGACCCGGCCGAGATCGGCAAGAACCGGGAGCCCGACGTGGCCATCCCCGGCGACCTGGCCGTCACCCTGGCCGAGCTGGCCGACGCGGTGCAGGAAGTGACCGCCGCGCACGGCGAGCCGGACACCGCGGCCTGGCGGGCCGCCACCGACCACTGGAAGAGGCAGTTCCCGCTGCGCTACACCCAGGAGCCCGATGGCCCGCTCAAGCCGCAGCACGTGGTCGAGCGGCTGTCCGCGCTGACCGGCGGCGACGCGATCATCCTGGCCGGCGTCGGCCAGCACCAGATGCACGCGGCCCAGCACTACTCGTTCACCAAGCCGCGCACCTGGATCAACTCCGGCGGGGCCGGCACGATGGGCTTCGCGGTGCCCGCGGCGATGGGCGCGCAGGCCGGCCGGCCCGGCGAGCTGGTCGTCGCCATCGACGGCGACGGCTGCTTCCAGATGACCGCCCAGGAGCTCGCCACCTGCGCGATCGAGAAGCTGCCGATCAAGGTGCTGGTGTTCAACAACGGCTTCCTCGGCATGATCCGCCAGTGGCAGGAGCTGTTCTACGACGAGCGGTACTCCTACAGCGAGCTCGGCCAGGCCATCCCGGACTACGTCAAGCTGGCCGAGGCCTACGGCTGCGTCGGCCTGCGGTGCGACCGCGCCGGCGACGTCGACAACGTGCTGGAGAAGGCGCTCGCGGTCAGCGACGTGCCCACTGTCGTCGACTTCCGGGTGCACGACCGTGAGGGCGTGTTCCCGATGGTGCCCGCCGGGCGGCCCAACGACGACATCGTGCTCGGCCCCGAGTTCACCGCCGCTGAGCAGCAGGCCGCGGCCCGCAGGGAGGTGTCCGCCCGATGAGCACGCACACGCTGTCCGCGCTGGTGGAGAACAAGCCGGGAGTGCTCGCGCACGTCGCGGGCCTGTTCTCGCGCCGGTCCTTCAACATCTCCTCGCTCGCCGTCGGGCCCACCGCCGACGAGGAGGTCAGCCGGATGACGATCGTGGTGGACGGCGCGTCCACCCCGGTCGAGCAGGTGATCCGGCAGCTCGACAAGCTGGTCCGGGTGATCAAGGTGGTCGAGCTCGCCGACGACACCGCGGTCGAGCGCGAGCTCGCGCTGATCAAGCTGGCCGCCGAGCCGGCCGCCCGGGCGCAGATCCTGCAGATCGCCGAGGTGTTCGGGGCCTCGGTGGTCGACCTGGCCCCGGAGTCGATCGTGCTCGAGGCGACCGGCAGCCCGGGCAAGGTCGAGGCCCTGCTCGCCGTCCTGGCCCCGTACGGGATCCGCGAGCTGGCCCGCACCGGCCGGGTCGGCCTGGACCGCGGCCCGTCTTCGATCACCGACCACGAAGGGCCCGGCGTCCCCGGGCCGCGGGCCGCCGTCCCGCAGCCGCTCGCGCACGCTTCCTGACCCACCGGATACGAGAGGAACACCGCTACCCATGGCCACCATCTACTACGACGACGACGCCGACCTCAGCCTGATCCAGGGCCGCAAGATCGCCGTGCTCGGCTACGGCTCGCAGGGCCACGCGCACGCGCTCAGCCTGCGCGACTCCGGCTGCGAGGTCCGGGTCGGGCTCAAGGACGGGTCGAAGTCCGCCGCCCGGGCCGCGGCCGCCGGGCTCACCGTGTCGCCCCCCGCCGAGGCTTGCGCCTGGGCCGACGTGATCATGGTGCTCACCCCGGACACCACCCAGCGCGGCCTGTACGCCGACGCGATCGCGCCGAACCTCAAGGCCGGCGACGCGCTGCTGTTCGCGCACGGGTTCAACATTCACTTCGGCTACATCACCCCGCCCGCCGACGTGGACGTGGCCATGATCGCGCCGAAGGCGCCCGGGCACCTCGTCCGCCGCCAGTACCAGGCCGGCCAGGGCACCCCGGTGCTCGTCGCGGTGGCCCAGGACGCCACCGGCAAGGCCTGGGATCTGGCCCGGTCCTACGCCGCCGCGATCGGCGGCACCAAGGCCGGCGCGCTGGTCACCACGTTCAAGGAGGAGACCGAGAGCGACCTGTTCGGCGAGCAGGCGGTCCTCTGCGGCGGCGTGTCCGAGCTGGTCAGCAAGGGTTTCCAGACCCTGGTCGCGGCCGGCTACCAGCCCGAGATCGCGTACTTCGAGTGCCTGCACGAGCTCAAGCTGATCGTCGACCTGATGTACGAAGGCGGCCTGGCCGGCATGTGGTACTCGGTCAGCGACACCGCCGAGTACGGCGGCCTGTCCCGCGGCCCCCGGGTCGTCGGCGCCGAGGCCCAGCAGGCCATGGACACGCTGCTGGCCGACATCCAGTCCGGCGCGTTCGCCCGCGAGTGGGTGGCCGAGGACGACCAGGGCCGGGCGAACTTCCAGCGGCTGCGCGACCAGGCGGCATCGGCCCCCATCGAGCAGACGGGCCGCCCGCTGCGCAAGATGATGAGCTGGCTTAACGCGCCGGTCACCGACGAAGAGAGCGCATGATCATGGCTGACGAAGTACGGTACGCCGTCGCCGAACTGCCCGGCGACGGCGTCGGCCCCGAGGTCACCGCGGTGGCCAGGGACCTCGTGGACACGGTCGCGGCCCGCCGCGGTTTCGCGGTGGACTGGCGGACCTGCCCGCTCGGCGCGAAGCACTACCACCAGACCGGGGAGGTGCTGCCCGACGCGGTGCTGGACGGGCTGCGCACCGTGGACGCGGTCCTGCTCGGCGCGGTCGGCGACCCGTCCGTGCCGCCCGGCGTGCTCGAGCGCGGCCTGCTGCTCCGGCTGCGGGCCGAGCTCGACCTGTACATCAACCTCCGGCCGTCCAAGCTGCGGCCCGGCGTGGGCGGCGCGGTCGCCGGGCTCAAGCCCGACGACCTGGACCTGGTCATCGTGCGGGAGAACACCGAGGGCCTGTACGCCGGGGCGGGCGGCACCGTGCACCGCGGCACCGCGATGGAGAGCGCCACCGAGGAGTCCCTCAACACCCGCGGCGGCGTAGAGCGGTGCGTCCGGTACGCGGCCGCGCTGGCCCAGCGCCGGTCCGGCAGGCTCACGCTGGTGCACAAGACCAACGTGCTCACCCACGCGGGCAGCCTGTGGCTGCGCACCGCGCAGGACGTGGCCGCGGACACCGGGGTCACCCTGGACTACTGCCACGTGGACGCGGCCTGCCTGCACATGGTGGCCGACCCGGCCCGGTTCGACGTGATCGTCACCGACAACCTGTTCGGCGACATCCTGTCCGACCTGGGTGCCGCGCTCACCGGCGGGCTCGGCGTCGCCCCCAGCGGCAACCTGAACCCGGACCGCACCGGCCCCTCGATCTTCGAGCCGGTGCACGGGTCCGCGCCGGACATCGCCGGCCGCAACCTGGCCAGCCCGGCCGGCGCGGTGCTGTCCTCCGCGCTGATGCTGGACCACCTGGGCCAGCCGCAGGCGGCCGCGGACCTGGAGGCCGCGGTGGAGGCCGTGCTCGCCGCCGGTGCGCCGGCCGCCACCGACGCCTGGCACAAGGCCCTGGCCGCCGAGCTCGCCCGGCAGGTGGCCTGATGGGCGCGGAGCCTGCCGCGGCGGCCGCTCAGCCAGGCACGGGCCGGCCCGCCCGGGTGGAGATCTACGACACCACCCTGCGGGACGGCTCGCAGCAGGTCGGCCTGGACCTGACCGTCGCGGACAAACTGCACGTGGCCGAGGCCCTGGACGCGCTCGGCGTGGACGTCATCGAGGGCGGCTGGCCCGGGTCCAACCCGAAGGACGCGGAGTTCTTCGCCCGGGCCGCGGACCTGCCCTGGCGCAACGCCCAGCTGGCCGCGTTCGGCGCCACCCGGCCGCCGCGCCGCCGCGCCGAGGACGACCCCAACCTGGCCGCCCTGCTGGCCGCGCGGACCCCGATCGTCACCCTGGTCGGCAAGGCCTGGACGCTGCACGTCGACGAGGCGCTGCGCACCACCCGGGAGGAGAACCTGGCCATGGTGGCCGAGTCGGTGGCGCTGATGGCCGCCGAGGGCCGCCGGGTCATCTTCGACGCGGAGCACATCTTCGACGGCTACCGGGCCGACCCGGGCTACGCGCTCGAGGTACTGGCCGCGGCGGCCGGGGCCGGCGCGGACACGCTCGTGCTGTGCGACACCAACGGCGGCACGCTGCCCGACGAGGCGGGCCGGATCCTCGCCGCGGTCGCCGCGGCCAGCCCGGCCGGGCTCGGCGTGCACTTCCACAACGACGCGGCCTGCGCGGTGGCCAACTCGGTGCTGGCCGTGGCCGGCGGCGCGGTGCACGTCCAGGGCGCGGCCAACGGGTACGGCGAGCGGTGCGGCAACGCCGACCTGTTCTCGGTCATCGCCAGCCTGGAGCTCAAGCGCGGGCACGAGCTGCTGCCGCCGGGGCGGCTCGGCGAGCTGGCCGGCACCGCCCGGCGGATCGCCGAGCTGGCCAACCTGCCGCTGGCGGCCCGGCAGCCCTACGTGGGCTCGTCCGCGTTCGCCACCAAGGCGGGGCTGCACGCCTCGGCCATCGCCCGGCGCCCGGACGCGTACTCGCACGTCGACCCGGCGCTGGTCGGCAACCAGCCGCAGGTGCTGGTCAGCGAGCTGGCCGGGCGCAGCAACGTGCTGGCCAAGGCCGGCCAGCTGGGCCTGGACCTGGCCGGCCAGCCCGGCCTGGCCGGGGAGATCCTGGACCGGGTCAAGGAGGCCGAGCACCGCGGCTACGCGTTCGAGGCCGCGGACGCCTCATTCGAGCTGCTGGTCCGGCGCACCGCCGGGCAGCTGCCGTCCTGGTTCGGCCTGGAGGGCTACCGGGTGGTGATCGAGAGCGGGGCGGACGGCGACCGCAGCGAGGCGATCGTCCGGCTGCTGCTGGAAGGCGACCGGATCGTCGCGGCCGGCGACGGCGTCGGCCCGGTGCACGCGCTGGACCAGGCGCTGCGCAGCGGGCTGGCCGACGCCTACCCGGCGCTGGCGGGCATCCGGCTGGCCGACTACAAGGTCCGTATCCTGGACGGCCGGGACGCCAGCCGCGCGGTCACCCGGGTCATGGTCACCTCGGCCGACGCCGAGGGGGAGTGGACCACGGTCGGGGTGTCCTCGGACATCGTCACCGCGTCCTGGGAGGCGCTGGCGGACGGGGTGCAGTACGGGCTGCTCCGCGCCGGGGCCGAGCCGCTGGGCGCCGGGACCCGCGCCCCCGATCTCGTATCCCTCTCGTAATCACCAGCGCACGCCGGCGGGGATTGATCGTGTCCGCAGGGCTGGGAGGCCGGTCCTCCTGGCCCTGCGCGGTCCCCGGTTACAGCTCGACGACGTCGGCGACGACGCAGGTGATATTGTCCGGGCCGCCGCCCGAGTTGGCCAGATCGACCAGCTGCGCGACCACGTCCTCAGGGTCGTCCACCGAGGCGAGCACGTCCCGGAGCTTGTCCGCGGGCACCACCGCGTACAGGCCGTCCGAGCAGAGCAGGTAGCGGTCGCCGAGCTGGGCCTCGCGCAGCTGCAGGTCCGGGCGGGACGCGCCGCCGTCCAGGGCCTGCATGAGGAGGGACCGCTGCGGGTGCGAGGCGGCCTCGTCCGGGGTGATCCGGCCCTCGTCGATCAGCGTCTGCACGAGCGTGTGGTCGTGCGTGATCTGGAACAGCTCGTCGCCCCGCAGCAGGTAGGCCCGCGAGTCGCCGATGTGCACCAGGGCCAGCTGGGAACCGGACCACAGCATCGCGGTGAGCGTGGTGCCCAGGCCGCGCAGCGACGGGTCGGCGGCGGCGATGTGCTGCAGCTTGTCGTTGGCCTCGCGGACCGCGTGCTCGAGCGCGGCCATCAGGTCCGGGGCGGGGATCTCGGTGTCCAGCGGGCGGAGCGCCTCGATCGCCGCGGCGCTGGCCACCTCGCCGCCCGCGTGCCCGCCCAGGCCGTCCGCCACGGCCAGCAGCCGCGGGCCAGCGTAGGCGGCGTCTTCGTTGCTGTCCCGGTGCCTGCCGACGTCCGTGCGGACGGCGTAGCGGATTCCCAGGGCCTGGTGGGTATCGGGCATCGCGGGGTCCCTCCCGGACGGTAAAACGCGCAGCGGCCGCCGCCTGCTTCCCGCCGCTCACGCCTGTGGCTATAAGGGTCGCACGGAACGGGCACCAGTGCGTTCGCTACCAGCAGGACCGGCCTGGTCAGGAAGGGATTTTCGGGCCCGTCTGGCCGCAGGCCGGGCAGCCGGGCTGGCGGGGGGCCGAGATCAGCACCGGCTGCCCCGTCAGCATCAGGTTGACCCCGCACACCGTGCCCGGCGGGACCGGCGGCACCCCGGTCAGCAGGGCCACCGCCAGGTGCGCGGCGAACTGCCCGGACAGGCCCGCGGTGATCGCGGTGACCGGGTGCCCGGGCACCCGGTGCAGCTCGCCGACAAGCCCGGCCGGGGCCGTTTCCGGCAGCCCGAGCCGGGCCCGCTCGGCCGCCCGCAGGCACTCCCAGCACGGCCCGTGGCCCGGCACGTAGGCTCCCGCGGTGACCAGCGGGCCGTAGTAGCCGCTGTCCACCCACGGCCGCCGGGCGGCCAGGCACACCCGGTTCGCCCACAGCCGCAGCTCGGCGGGCTCGTCCGCGCACAGCACGAGCAGCGAGCTGCCCGCGGACACGCGGGCCAGGTCAGCCGCCGAGGCGATCAGCCGCTCCTCGGCGGTGACCGTGATGTCCGGGTTCACCAGCCGCAGCCGGTCCAGCGCGGCCTCCGCCTTGGGCCGGCCCACGTCCGCGGTGGTGTACAGGACGTGCCGGTTCAGGTTCGATAACGACACCTCGTCGGGGTCGACGCAGTGCAGCGCGCCCACCCCGGTGCCGGCCAGGGCCAGTGCCGCGGCCCCGCCAGTGCCGCCCAGGCCGATCAGCGTCACCCGGGCCGCCTTGAGCCGCCGCTGGACGTCCCACCGGCTGGTCCGCGGGGTCAGGTCCGCCCACCGGAACCAGCGCATGCCGCGGTCGTACCGTTCCTGTTCCGCCGCGGTCAGGTCGGCGGGCACCGCGGTGGCCGCGTCTTCTGCATAACCGCCGTCAATGAGCGCGTTCAGCGCGGCCCGGACCTCGGCCGCGGGCGCCTCCGGATGAACGCGGCGTACCCGCCGGACAATGGTGTCCGGGCTGGCCGTTCCGTCGGCTGCCCTGATCAGGCTCCACAGCCAGCCGCCGGGCTCGGTGATTTCCGCCGCTATGCCTTCCACACCGCCGCCGATGCGGACACTAGTGTCCGAAACCGGGTACGGTTCATGCTCAGGCTTGATGCGGGGACGGCGCATAGCGTATTCCCCTCTGAGACGCAATGCTGACGCCGGAAACGAAACAGCGCCAGATACTTGGCGGCAGGCAAACAAATACCGCCAAGCAGAATGACAGAAACGGGACGCCTAGCAGGCCGGGCCGCTGCTGGCGCGCTTAGTCCCCCGCTGAGCAGAGCACCGCGGATGTCTCCGCCCGGCCGAGCCGGCGGATGCGGACCTGCTTTTTACGCGCTTTGCCGCCCATACCCTTTGCGCCTCCTTGCCAAGATGCCGCAATTTATCACGACTTGACCCAAGAAGGCTATGTCGCGATCCGACTGATTTGCGGCAAAGACCGGGACGGCTGGCGATCTTCTGGCTCAATGATCGCCTTGCCTAGTCGTGAGAGTGCCATTGCTGGTACGTTGCCGTACCGTTGCGCAGGAGTTGCGATCCGGAGTTCTTGCCAGAGGTATTAACCGCATACCAGGATACGTTTCCCGATCGGTTCGGTTACTTGCGCAGCTGGCCCCTTGGGCACCCGCGGGAGCGGCGCCCTGACGGGCCCGCCGCCTGGCCGCCGTCCAGCCGCCGCCAGCCCACCGCCTGCCCGCCGGAGCGGCCGCCGTTCCCGCCGCTGCTGAAGGGGCAAAGATGAATATCGGTCATGTTTGTGACGCAATATCGGTCATGAGGCACCGGGTGCAGCAGGTGAGTCGTGCAACCCCTGATCGCTGGACGTGACCGGCGGGGGCAACGAGCCGCCAGGAGTGGCCGGCTTTGCTCCCTGGGACTGGTGTGACAGGACGTTCTAGCTGGTCAGCAAGTTAAATCGGACTCCTGTCACAGCTGTAGCGCCAGTGTCACTAATCGCAACATCTGCTTGTGCTGGGCCCGGGTCTGCGGCATGCTGTCACGCGATCAGAAGCCGCGAATGTGACCGATCGAGAGCATCCGGTTAATGCCGAACCTATTACGGGCCTGCGGCCGTACGGTCGCCTCGCCCTGTCCTGTGCCTGGCCGCAATCTCCCGCGGCGGGGTGGTGCCGCCCTGACCCGGCCGCTGCTGGCCGCGCTGGCTGTGCTGGCCACCGCGGCGGCCGCCGTGGGCTGCGGCCGCCAGCACCCGGTGGCGCTGCCGCCGGCCCCGGCCGGGCCCGCGTCCGCCGCAGCCGCCCCGGCGGCCAGCCCGCCGACGGCCCGGGACCAGGTCATCTCGGCCTACATCAGTTACTGGCAGGCGTCCGGCCAGGCCATCGACGCGGGCCGGGCCAGCCGGGCCCGGGCCATCCTGGCCCCGTACGTCACCGCGGACTCGCTGCCCTCGATGATCGCCGTGCTCCAGCAGGACTGGCAGCAGCATGCGGTCGCCTACGGCAGCCCGGTCCTGCACATCAGGTCCGTCGTCATCCGCCAGGGCACCGCCACCGTGCATGACTGCATCGACCTCAGCCACGCCGGCCTGCGCAACGCCCGCACCGGCCGGGTCTTCCCGCGCAGCTTCGGGAGCCCGCGCTCCAACTACTACGCCAGCCTGGTCCGCGACGGCGGCCACTGGCTCGTCAGCAACGTCGTCCCGGTGGTGGCCTCATGCGATCCCTGAAGCCTGCACTCCTGATGGCGGTCAGCGCTGCCGCCCTCGCCCCGGCCCTGGCCGCCGCCCTGCCCGCCGTCCCGGCGGGGGCGGCGGCCGCGGCGGCGGCCGCGGGCGGCTGCCATGTCGAGCGGACCCCGGCCGGCTGGGTGGTGGTCTGCTCGAACGGCAGCGGCACGCCCGGCAGCCCGGGCGGGGGCGGCGGGGGCGGGGGCGGCAGCGACCCCTGCACGCTGAGCAGCCTGCCGCCCGGCTACCCGTTCCCGTCTCCCGCGCCCAAGGGCGAGAAGTGGATGTGGATGTCCTGCCAGACCCCCGGCCAGGCCGGCCTGGTCCTGGTGCCGGCCGGCTCGACCACCGCGAACCCGGGCGTCACCCCCGAGCAGCTCATGCAGATGGCGCTGGCCAGCCTGAAGGTTCCGCTGCCCGCGCCGAAGACGGCGCCGCCGCGCGGTGACCGCGGCCTGGTCGGGCTGCCCGAGTGGGTGTGGCTGCCGCGGGGCAGCTGGCACCCGGTGACCGCGCGGGTCTCCGTCGGCCCGGTGTGGGCCAGGGTGACCGCCAAGCCGGCCGGCATCTCGATCTCGCCCGGCGGCGGCCAGCCCGGGGTCAGCTGCCCGGGGCCGGGCACCGCGTACGACCCGCGGCTGCCCGCCAGCGCGCAGCACACCGACTGCTCGGTGACCTACCTGCGGTCCTCCCTGCAGCAGCCGCGCAACCAGTACCAGACCTCGGTCACCGTGACCTGGACCGCCAGCTGGACCGGGTCCGGCGGGGCGGGCGGTGCGATCAACCCGCCGCTGACCCAGACCACGACGTTCGGCATCCGGGTCGCCGAGGGCCAGGCGCTGGTCACCGGGGGCGGCCAGTGAGCACCGGCGACCTGGGCCCGGCCTACGGCACCGCCTTCCACCCTGAGCCGGACCTTCTGCCTAACGGGCACGACGGGCCGCCCGGGCCTGTCGCCCTGCGCAGCCTGCCCCGGCGCCGCCGGCCGGTCATGATCTTCCTGGCCGTGGCCCTGGCCGGGGCCGGCATCGTGGCCAGCGCCGCGCTGTACCAGCGCGCCAACCACCAGGTCCCGGTCCTGGTGATGACGGCGCCGGTGGCCGCCGGGGAGAAGATCACGAACTCGGACGTGGGCACCTCGTCGATCGCCGCGGGCCCGGGCATCACCAGCATCCCCGGTGGCCAGCTGAACCAGGTCGTCGGCCGGGTGGCAGCGATCCCGCTGCGGCCCGGCACCCTGCTGACCCCGGCCGACCTGACCACCACGGTGCCGCCCGGGCCGGGCCAGCAGCTGGTCCCGCTGGCCGTCCGGCCGTCCTCGCTGCCGGCCAGCGGCCTGTCGCCCGGCGACCAGGTCGTGATCATCGCTACCCCGGGCAACCAGGGGCAGTCCGCGGGCAGCACCGGGTTCGTCCCGGTGCTCACCCGCCCGGTGGCCGGCCTGGTGGAACGGGTCAGCACCACCCCGGACGAGGACGGATTCGACGTGGTCGACCTGCTCGTGCCGGCCAGTTCCGCGACACAGGTCGGCGAGCAGGCATCGACCGGCCTGTTCGCCCTGCTGGTCACCAAGCGGGCAGCCTGATGGCGCTGTTCGCGCTGATTTCCGCGGGCGGCTCGCCGGGGGTGACCACCTCGGCGCTCGCGCTGACGCTGGGCTGGCCGTCCCGGGTCATCCTGGCCGAATGCGACCCCAGCGGCGGTGACGTGCTGGCCGGCCTGTTCGCCGGGCACCTGCCCGCCGACCGCGGGCTGCTCAGCCTGGCCTTCGACGCCGGCCGCGGCGTGGACGACGTCACCCGCGCACTGTGGCCGCAGCTCACCGAGCTGGACGAGGCCAGGGAGCGGATGCTGCTGGCCGGGCTGTCCGACCCGCGGCAGGCGGGCAGCCTGATCCCGGTCTGGCCCGCGCTGGCCGCGATGTTCGCCACGCTGCCGATCGACGTGATCGCCGACTGCGGCCGGCTGGACGCGGCCGACGGCCCGCTGCCCGTGCTGTCCCAGGCGGACGTGGTGGCCCTGGTGCTGCGGCCCACGCTGCGCCAGGTCGCACGGGCCCGGCCCCGGGTGGAGATGCTGTCCCAGCTGCTCGGCGGCCTGGACCGGGTGGTGCTGCTGCTGGCCGGGGACGGGCCGTACGCGGCGAAGGACGTGTCCCGGGCGCTGGGCGTGCCGGTCCTGGCCGCGCTGCCGCCGGACGACCAGACCGCGCAGGTGCTGTCCGACGGGATCGGCCGCCGGCGGCGGCTCGACTCGCGGCCGCTGATCCGGTCGGCCGCGCTGGCCGGGAAGCAGCTGCGGGAGCTGGCCGGCCCGTCGCCGGCCCGCCAGCCGGGAAGGCCCCCGTGGGCTGAGCTGACGGGCCGGGCGGGCGGGGGAGCGGATCAGGGTCAGCCGGACGGGCCCGCGGCCGGCCTGCGGGGCGCGGCCGGATGGGCGCCGGCGGGGCGGGGCGCCGCCCGGGCGCCGTTCCGGGCCGCTGACGTGGTGGGCGGGCCATGAGCAGCCTGCGCTGGCCGCCCGCGCCGCTGCCGCCGCCGGACCACGACGGCTACCAGGCTGCGCCGGCCGATTCCGGGACCGGCCCGGGCGGCGCGGCCGCGCCGCCGTCTGCGCGGGCCGCGCGGGGCGCGCACCGCCCCGCGCACCAGCGGCCGCCCTCCGACAGCGGGCCCGCGACCGGGCCGGTGACCGGGCCGCAGGCCGGCTACCCGCCCGCTGCTGGCCGGCCCGGCACCCGCCCTGACGGCCAGCAGCGGCTTCCGCCGCCCCCGCCGTCCGCGGCGTCCGCCGACCCGCTGCTGGCCCAGGGCGTGTCCGAGGTGCTCGCGCTGGTCGCCAGCCGGCTGGACGACGGCGCCGCGCCGGCCACGGTCATGCCGCTGATCAGGGACGCGGCCCGGGCCTGGGCCGAGCGGCGGGCCCGGTCCGGCATGCCGGTGCCCTCGCCGGCCGACCGGGAGGCGCTCGCCCAGGCGGTCTACGACCAGCGCTACGGCCTCGGCCCGCTGGCCGCCTACCTGCGCGACCCGGCCGTGGAGAACATCGACGTCAACGGCTGTGACCAGGTGTGGGTCACCTACGCGACCGGGGAGCGGGTGCTGGTCCCGCCGATCGCCGCCAGCGACGACGCGCTGATCGAGCTGACCCGGACCTGGGCCGCCCGCGGCGGCCAGACCTCGCGGGACTTCTCGGCCGCGGCGCCGCTGGTCAACGTGGCGCTGACGGGAGGCGCGCGGCTGACCGCGACGATGGCGGTGACCCCGCGGCCGTGCCTGTCGGTGCGGCGGCACGGCCAGCTGGACGTCACGCTGAGCCGCCTGGTGCAGCTCGGCACGGTGGATCAGACGGTGGCCGCGTTCCTGGCCGCGGCGGTCCGCAGCCGGTGCAACATCATCGTCACCGGCGGCGTGAACGCCGGCAAGACGACCATGCTGCGGGCGCTGGCCAGCGAGATCCCGCCGGGGGAGCGGGTCGCCACCCTGGAGACCGAGTACGAGCTGTACCTGCACGGCACCGCCCGGCACCCGGACGTGATCGCGTTCGAGTCGCGCGAGGCCAACTCCGAGGGCGTCGGCGGCATCTCCCTGCACGACCTCATCGCGCACGCGCTGCGGCACAACCCGCAGCGCATCCTGGTCGGCGAGGTTCGCCGGTCCGAGATCATGCCGATGCTCGAGGCGATGAACTCGGGCCAGGACGGCTCGATGTGCACGCTGCACGCGAACTCGCCGGGCGAGGCCTTCGACCGCATCCTGATCCTCGGCCTGCGCGGCGGCCTCGCCCTGGCCGAGCGGGCCATCCACATCCTGGTCGGCATGGCGGTGGACCTCATCGTGCACGTGAGACGGCGCTACGACGGCCACCGGACGGTCCGCTACGTGTCGGAGATCCTCGAGGTCATGCCGCCCGGCGACACCGACCGCCCGTCGGTGAACCGGCTGTTCCTGCCCGGCTCGAACGGGCTGGCCGCGGCGGCGCACTCGCCGTCCCCGGGCATGCTGGCGCGGCTGCAGGCGGCCGGCTTCCAGCCGGCCATGCTCGACCACCAGCGCCTGACGGCCAGAACGGACGGCCGCCGGTGAATGTGCTTGCTGCCATCGCGGGGGCGCTGGTCGCCGTGGGACTGGTGCTGCTGTTTGCTGAGCTGACCCGGCGGGCGCCGGCGCCGGGTACGCCGCCGTCGGTGCTGCGGGCGCGGCTGCCCGCGGGCCTTGGCCGGCGGGTGCTGATCGCGGTCGTGGCCGGGCTTGGCGTGCTGCTGATCACGCGCTGGCCGGTGGCCGGGCTGTCGGCCGCGGCGGCCGCGCTGTCCCTGCCCCGGCTGATGTCCGGGTCGCAGCAGAAGCGGCGGACCGCGGCCCTGGAGGCGCTGGAGCAGTGGGCCCGGCGGCTGGCCGACATGCTGACCGCCAGCCGCGGGCTCGAGGACGCTCTCGAGGCCAGCGCGCGGACGGCGCCGGCCGAGATTGCCGGCCCGGTCGGTGCGCTGGCCCGGCGGCTGTCCGCGCGGGCGAGCACGGAGACCGCACTGCGCGCGTTCGCCGCCGAGATCGACGACCCGGCCGGGGACCGGATCGCGGCAGCCCTGATCATCGCCACCAAACGGCGCGGCGCGGGCGCTCACGATGTGCTCAGGTCGCTGGCCGAGATGCTGGCCAGGGACGTGGCCGGCCGCCGCGACATCGAGGCGGAACGGGCCCAGCACCGGACCACGGTGCGCTGGATCGTGGTGTTCGTGGTCATCTTCACGGTGATCGCGGTGGTGAACCGGCACTACTCCGCGCCGTACGGCACGGTCGCCGGGCAGGTCGTGCTGGCCATGGTGGCCGGGCTGTACGCGTTCGGGCTGACCTGGCTGCACCGGCTGGGCAGCATCCCGGCCCCGGGACGGTTCCTCGACCCGCCGGCCGAACCGGACCAGGCCGCCTGGCCGGCCCCGGCACGGGCCGCCGGCCTGGCTGGGGGCCAGGTCCGGGCGGGGAGGCGGCGATGACGCTCAGCGGATGGGTCGTGGTGGCCGGGCTGCTTGCGGGGCTCGGGCTGTTCCTGCTGCTGCGCGAGCTGCTGCCGTCCGCGCCCCGGCTGGACGCCGCGGTGAACCGGCTGGACGCGCCTTCCGCCGCGGCGCCGGCGGCGGCCGCTGCCGCCGGCCGGCGCGGGCGGCGGGCCGGGCTGGCCGCGCGGATCGGCGCCGCGCTGCCCTGGCTGCCCTCACCCGGCACCGACCTGGCCCTGCTCGGCCAGGACCGGGAGTCGTTCCTGGCCAGCAAGATCACTTGCGGGTTCGCCGGGCTGGCCACCGTGCCGGTGCTCAGCGCGCTGCTGCTGGCCGCCGGGCACCGGCTGCCGCTGGCCGTGCCGGTGCTCGCCTCTCTGGTCCTCGGCGGCGCCCTGTTCCTCGCCCCGGACCTGGTCACCAGGATCAACGCGGCGGAGCAGCGGGCCGACTTCCGGCACGCGCTGACCAGCTACCTGGACCTGGTCGCGCTGGAACGCGGGGCCGGGGCCGCGCCGACCGAGGCGCTGGAGGCCGCCGCGGCGCTCGGCGGCGGCTGGGCGTTCCAGCGGATCGCCGCCGCACTCGACGCGGCCCGCCGGGCCGGCCGCGCGCCCTGGTCGGGCCTGGCCGACCTGGCCGCCGAGACCGGCGTGCCGGAACTCGCCGACCTGGCCGGCATCGCCGGGGTGGCCGGGCAGGAAGGCGCCCGGATCATCGACACGCTGACCGCGCGGGCCGCGTCGATGCGCGCCGCGGCGCTGTCCGCCGACCGGGCCGTGTCCGGGTCGCGCAGCACGACCATGGTCATCCCGATCGCGCTGCTCGGCGCGGGCTTCCTGCTGCTGATCGTGTTCCCCGTCGTGTACCGGACGCTCGGGGCGGGA
This sequence comes from Streptosporangiaceae bacterium, assembly GCA_036375995.1. Taxonomy (GTDB): domain Bacteria; phylum Actinomycetota; class Actinomycetes; order Streptosporangiales; family Streptosporangiaceae; genus DASVBE01. The sequence continues at coordinate 22,346 of DASVBE010000012.1, forward strand.
TAGCGTCCCGCCGCCCTGCCTGAGGAGGCATCACCATGAATGACCCAGCCTGGACTGCGCTGTGCTACCTGCTGGCACGGGCCCGCGCCCGGGTGGCTGCGGCACGGTCCGGCCACCCGGAGTCCGGCGCGGTCACCCTGGAGTGGATCGTCATCGCCGGCATCCTGGTGGCCGCCGCGCTGGCGGCCGGGATCCTGTTCAACAACGCGGTCTCCAAGTTCGCGAGCAAGCTCGGCGGCTGAGCCGTGACCGATCGCAGGCGGCCCCGGCGGCCGGGCGGGCGGTTAGCCCGGTCCGGGTCCCCGGAGCGCGGGGCGCTGACGCTGAGCTACGTGATCATCGTCCCGGTGTTCCTGGCCGCGCTGCTGTTCATCGCCCAGTTCGCACTGTGGTTCCTGGCCCGGGAAGCGGCGCTGGCCGCGGCCCGCCAGGGCACCGACGCGGCCCGCCAGTTCGGCGCGTCACGGCAGGCGGGCCCGGACACGGCGGTGGCGTTCGCCCGGCGGCACGGGTCCGGGTTCCTGCTTTCGCCGGCCGCGTCAGCGGCCGGGAGCGGCCAGGCCACTGTGCAGATCACTGTGACCGGCAAGGCCCCGTCGCTGGTCCCGGGCCTGACCGTGCGGGTCCGCGAGGTGGCCAGGGCGCCGGTGGAGCGGTTCACCACCCCGTAGCGCCGGCCTGCCGGGTCGCCGGCCCGCCACCGCGGAACCGTAACCCCTTATCTACCCCCACGGAGCCAGCCGCATGACGAAGCGCAGCCGCAGCCGCAGGCGCCGCCGCGACGACGGCGACGCGACCCTGGAGCTGCTCATCCTGGCCCCGGTGATCCTCGCGCTGATCGCGCTCCTGGTCGCGGCCGGGCGGACCTCGATCGCGCAGGGCGCGGTGCAGGCCGCCGCGCGGGACGCGGCCCGGCAGGCGTCGATCGCCAGGACCCCGGCGGAGGCGCACGCGGCCGCGCTGGCCAGCGCCACGTTCGCGCTCCGCCAGGACTCGCTGGACTGCCGCCCGGTGGTCACCGTGAACACCGCCGGGTTCGGCGTGCCGGTGGGCCAGCCCGCGCACGTGAGCGCGTCGGTGACGTGCCTGGTGCGGCTTTCTGATCTGCTCGTCCCCGGCCTGCCGGGGAGCAAGACCCTGCGGGCGAGCTTCACCTCGCCGCTGGACCCCTACCGGTCGAGGTGACCGTCATGGTTGTTGCGGAACTGCTGTCACAGGCCTGTGACCTGGACAGACGCGCTGTCACAGGGATTGTCACACCCCCTCAGGCACGATCGGCGCCATGGCACCCAGACCCACCGTCACCCCCCGATGCCGAGCGGGGCTCGATCACGCTGATGCTGGCCGCGATGTTCGTCGGCCTGCTGGCCCTGTTCGGGATCGTGGTCGACGGCGGCACGAAGCTGGATGCCGCGCAGAACGCCGACGCGGTCGCACAGGAAGCGGCCAGGGCCGGGGCGGGCCGGGTCAGCCAGTCGGCCGCCTACACCACCGGGCAGTTCCTTGTTGACCAGCAGCAGGCCGTCGCCGCGGCGCGGGCCTACCTGGCCGGCGGCGGGTACACCGGCACGGTCGCCCCGCAGGGCCGGGCCTCGATCCGGGTCACGGTCACCATCACGAAGCCGACCCAGGTGCTGTCCCTTATCGGGATCAACTCGGTCAGCGCCACCGGCTCGGCCGTGGCCTCGCTGGAGGCCGGCGTGACGGGACCAGGCGCATGACCCGCCGCTCCGGGGCCGCCGCCCGCGGGCTGGCCGCCACGCTCACGCTGCTGGTCCTGGTCGTCGGCCTTCCGCTGGCGCTGTACCGGTTCGGCGGCAGCCCGCTGCCGCGGCGGCTGCCGGCCATGCACCAGATCACCGCCGGCCTCATGCACCGGGATACCGGCACGGTGTTCCTCGGCGCCGTCCGCGACATCAGCTGGGGCGCCTGGGCCCTGTTCACGGTGGCCGTGCTCACCGAGACCATGGCCCTGCTGCGCGGGCGGCGGGCCCCGCGGCTGCGGATCGGCGGGCTGCAGGGCTTCGCCGCCCAGCTGGTCACGCTGGCCGCGATGACGTTCAGCAACCCGGTGTCGTCGGTGCTGGCCGCCGCCCCGGCCGCGCCGGTGGTGCTGGCCGCGTCGCCCGGTGCGCACGCGGGTCCAGCCAGCACGGGCCTAGCCAGCACGGGCCTAGCCAGCACGGGCCCGGCCAGCACGCTGGCCCCGGTGGTCACGCTGACCGCGCTGGACCAGCCCGCGGCCCCGGCGGCACCTGCTGCGCCCGCCGTGGCCGGGCAGAACCAGGCGGCTGACGGTCAGGGGAAGAACATGGCCGCATTCCAGGCGGTGGTCGTCCGGCCCGGGGACTGCCTGTGGACGATCGCCGAGCACCACCTCGGCGCCGGGGACCGGTTCCCCGAGATCGTCGAGCTCAACTCCGGGCACTCGATGGGCCACGGCGAGGTGTTCCGCGACCCGGCGATCATCCAGCCGGGCTGGGTGCTCCAGCTGCCCGGGCCGCCGGGCCCGGCCTCCGGCCGTCAGCCCGCGCCCGGCCACCCGGTGCACCACCCGGGCCACCCGAGCCGGCATCACCCGCTGCGCCACCCGCACCGGGGCGCCGGCCCCAGCCCATCGGGCCCGGCGTCCGGTGCGCTGCCGCCGCCGTACCGCACGTCCTCGCCCGGCCCCGGGGCGCACCGGAAGACCGTGGAGGTCACCACGGTCGCTTCGCAGCAGGAGGTCCCGCCGCTGGCCGTGTTCGGCGCCGGCATGCTGGCCGGCGGGGTGGTCGTGTCGCTGGCCCGGCTGCGCCACCGGCAGCGGCAGAACCGGCGGCCGGGCCGCCGCATCCCGCTGCCCGCCAGCGCCCCGGTGGTCCAGGCCGAGCAGCGGCTGCGGACCGCCGCGCCGGCCGTGCCGCCCGCGCCCGCGCTGCGTGCCGCGCTGGCCGTCCTGGGCACCGGCCTGACCGAGTCCGGCCAGCAGCTGGCCGACATCGCGGGCATCCACCTCCGGGCGTCCGCCATGGAGCTGCTGCTGGCCGCGCCGTCCAGCGAGCCGCCCCCGCCGCCGTTCACGATCCCCGGCGGCCGCCAGGGCATGGCCTGGCTGCTGCCGCTGCCCGCGCCCGAGCCGCCGGGGCCGCCGGCCGGCCGGGGTGACCTGCTGCCCGGGCTGCTCACCGCGGGCGCCGCGGACGGCGGCGGCTACCTGCTGGCCGACCTGGAGTACCTGCGGGTGACCGTGGTCGACGGGCCGTCCCGGCTGGCCAGCCGGGTGCTCGCCACCGCCGCCGCGGAGCTGGCCACCAGCGAGCTGGCCGGCTGGTACGACCTGATCCTGGTCGGCTACGACGAGCTCGAGGTGGCCGGGGGCCGGGCCACCGCCTGCGAGACCCTGGACGAGGCGCTCGACCTGCTCGCCGCCAAGGCGGTCACGCTGCAGCGCCGTCTGCGCGACGGCGGCGCGGTCGACGTCCGGTACCGCCGGATCACCGAGCCGGACGATGAGGACTGGTCGCTGACCCTGCTGGTCAGCAAGGTCCCGCCGAACGAGGCGCAGCTCGCGTTCCTGTCCGACATCTCGGCCGAGCCGGGCGGCATCGCCGCGCTGGTCGCCGCCGACCCGGACGGCGGCAGTGCCGCCGCCGCGCCGTCGGTGTTCGCCCTGGCCGCGGACCCGGACCGGCCCGGCGGCATCCTGGCCCGGATCACCCCGCTGCAGCTCCAGGTCCGCCCGCAGGTGCTGACCAGCGCCGACTATGAGGCGATCATCAGCCTGTTCGAGACCGCGGCCGCCACCGGCGACGTGGCCGCCGGCGAGCCGCCGTACGACGGCTCGGCCTGGTCCGCCGCGATCACGCCGCAGTCCTGGCCGGACTGGGACGAGGCTGACGACACCGACCCGGGCCGTAGCTCATCCGACTGGGATCCGGCCGACGCCGGGCTTGAGGCCGACGCTGGGCTTGAGGCCGTCGCTGGGTTTGAGGCCGTCGCTGGGTTTGAGGCCGACGCCGCGGCCGTGGCCGCCGCCGGGTTTGAGGCCGACGCCGGGTTTGAGGCCGACGCGGTCTATCCCGACCCGTTCGACCCCGGTCCCGACGCGGGCCTGGCCGAGCTCAGCTGGGACCCGGCTGTCCCGGCCGCGGATCCGGCCGGACCGGGCTGGGACCCGGCTCAGGATCCGGATGCGGCCGCGGACTGGGACCCGGTGCCGCCGGCCAGCTCCCGGGCTCGGCACCGGGCGCCGCCCGCCAGGCCCGTCTGGCAGACCGACGACCCGCCGGGCGCGCAGCTCAGCGGGGCCCCCGTGCTCGACCACGACGAGATGCTCGACAGGGGCGCACAGCTCAGCCGCAATAGGCGCGCGGCCGGCCCGGACACCGGGGCTTCCGGCGGGGCAGCGCTAGCCGACGGGGCAGCGCTGGCCGGCGGGATGAGGCTGCCCGGCGGGCTGGGGCTGCCCGGCGGGCTGGACCCGGCCAGCGGGGGAGCACCGGCCGGGGACGGCCCGCCGGGCCGGGCTGCGGGGTCCGGGCGGCCCCTCAGCCCGGTCCTGGCGTCCGACGGCGACCGGGCCGGTCCGGCCCGGCCCGGTCGCCCGGACGCCGCCGGCCCGGCAGCCAGCCGGGCCGGCGAGGGGACCGGCCCGGTGGCCAGCCCCCCGGCCCCGGACCGGGCCTCGCTGCGGATCGGCATCCTCGGCTCGTTCACCGTCAACGGGTCGGCCGGGGCGCTGCTGCCCGCGCAGAGCCAGCTGATCCTGGCCCTGGCCCTGAACAGCCCGGTCGGGCTGTCCAACGCCCAGCTCGGCACCCTGCTCGGCGCCGACCCCGATCACCCCAAGCCGAGCGACTCGCTGCGCCAGCTGATCACCCGGACCCGCCGCCAGCTCGGCTGTGCGCCCGACGGCCGGGAATGGGTGGTCCACCTGGGCGGCGGCCAGTACGCCCTGCACCCCGAGGCGCGGTTCGACTGGTCCGAGTTCTCCGCGCTGGCCGAGCGCGGCCTGGCCCACCGCGACCGGGCCAGCCTGCGGGACGCCCTCGCGCTGGTCCGCGGCCAGCCGTTCACCGGCTGCTACCACTGGTGGCTGGATCTCGCCTTCGCGGAAACCGTCCGCGCCCAGATCGTCGACGTTGCCGACCTGCTGGCGTCCCTCGACCTGGCGGCCGGCGACCCGTCGGCCTCGGCCCGCGCGGCCCGGGCCGGCCTGGCCGGCGACGTCTCCGCCGAGCAGCTATGGCGGGCCCTCATGCGCGCCGAGCACGCCACCGGCAACCTCTCCGGAGTCCGCGACGCCTGGACTCACTGCCTCACGGTCATCTCCGACATCGCCCCCGGCGGCGAGCCCCACCCCGACACGGCCGCCCTCTACCGAGA
>DASVBE010000006.1:0-4375 GCA_036375995.1 Streptosporangiaceae bacterium
CACGGCGCAGGGCGTCAACCTCGCCGGCGACGACCAGGCCGACCGGCGAGTGCACGGCGGCCCCGACAAGGCCATCTACGCCTACGCGTCCGAGGACTACGACTGGTGGGCGGCGACCACCGGCCCGCTCGCGCCCGGCACGTTCGGCGAGAACCTGACCACGGCCGGGCTTGACGTCACCGGTGCGCTGCTGGGCGAGACCTGGCGGCTGGGCGGCTCGGTGCTGGTGCAGGTCACCGCCCCGCGGATCCCGTGCGTCACATTCCAGGCGTGGCTGGACGAGCCGCAGTGGGTGCGCCGGTTCGCCGCGGCCGGCCGCCCCGGCGCGTACCTGCGGGTGCTTCAGCCGGGTACGGTAGCGGCCGGGGACCCGGTCGAGGTGGTCAGCCGCCCGGCCGAGGCGGTGACCATCGCCGAGTCGATGGCCGCCCACTACGGCGATCAGGAGCTGATGCGCCGGGTGCTGCGGGTCCCCGGGCGAGGGGAGAAATGGGACACGACCGGGGCCGGCGTACTGACCCGCGCCCCGCGCTGACGGCCGGGCCGCGGGCCCGGCGGGGTCACTGACCGTGCCCTCCGCGCCGCCGCCGGGGGATCCGGCTCCGTCCAGCGGTACGCTCCCGGCCGCCGCGCTCGCCGGGGCCGGGCAGCGGCCGTTCGGCGTGTACGTGCACGTGCCGTTCTGCGCGACCCGGTGCGGCTACTGCGACTTCAACACCTACACCGCCGCGGAGCTTGGTGCCGGGGTGTCCAGGGACTCCTACGCCGGGCTGGCCATCGCCGAGATCCGGCTGGCCCGCCGGGTGCTCGGCGGCGAGGCGGCCCCGGTCCGCACCGTGTTCTTCGGCGGCGGCACGCCCACCCTGCTGCCCCCGGCCCAGCTGGGCGAGATCCTGGCCGCGGTGGACGCCGAGTTCGGGCTGGCCCCCGGCGCCGAGGTGACCGCCGAGGCGAACCCGGAGACGGTCACCGAGCCAGGGCTGGCCGCGCTGCGGGCCGCCGGGTTCACCCGGATGTCGTTCGGCATGCAGAGCGCCGCCCCGCACGTGCTGGCCGTACTCGATCGCCAGCATCAGCCCGGCCGGCCGGAGCAGTGCGTCAGGTGGGCCCGCGCGGCCGGGTTCGAGCACGTCAGCCTGGACCTGATCTACGGCACGCCGGGGGAGTCCGGCGCCGACTGGGCCGGCTCCGTGGCCGCCGCGCTGGAGGCCGGCCCCGATCATGTGTCGGCGTACGCGCTGATCGTGGAGGAGGGCACCCGGCTGGCCGCCCGGGTCCGCCGCGGCGAGATCGCGGCGCCGGACGACGACACGATGGCCGACCGCTACCTCGCCGCGGAGAAGCTGCTGTCCGGCGCGGGCCTGGACTGGTACGAGATCTCCAACTGGGCCGCGGGCCCGGCCGCGCAGTGCCGGCACAACCTGCTGTACTGGCACAGCGCCGACTGGTGGGGGGTCGGCCCGGGCGCGCACAGCCACGTGGGCGGCATCCGGTGGTGGAACGTCCGGCACCCGGCCGCGTACGCCGCCCGGCTGGCCGCCGGGGACAGCCCGGCGCAGGCCCGCGAGGTGCTCACCGCGGCGGAGCAGCGGACCGAGCGGATCATGCTGACCACCCGGCTGGCCACCGGCTGCCCGGCCGCCGACCTGGACCGCCGCGGGACGGCCGCCGCGGCCCGGGCCGCCACGGACGGGCTGGTCCGGCCGGACGCGCTGGCGGACGGCCGGGTGGTGCTGACCACCCGGGGGCGCCTGCTGGCCGACGCGGTGATCCGCGACCTGACCCCCTGAGCAGACGCCCAGCGCAGGTCACGAATCAGCGGCGGGCCCGCGACGACGTGCCGTACTGCCTAACCCGCCCTACACTTGGCACTCGGGAGACCGGAGTGCCAGGGAGGTGGCCAGCAGGTGCTAGACGACCGGAAGCTCGCCGTCCTGCGTGCCATCGTCGAGGACTTCGTGTCGACCAACGAGCCGGTGGGTTCCAAGGCCCTGGTGGACCGGCACAATCTGGACGTCTCCCCGGCCACGATCCGGAACGACATGGCCGTCCTGGAGGAGCAGGGGTTCATCGTCCAGCCGCACACCAGCGCGGGCCGGATCCCCACCGACAAGGGCTACCGGCTGTTCGTGGACCGGCTGTCCGCGGTGCGGCCGTTCTCCACGGCCGAGCGCCGGGCCATCGAGACCTTCCTGGCCGGCGCCTACGACCTGGACGACGTGGTGACCAGGACGGTCCGGCTGCTGGCCCAGCTGACCCGGCAGGTGGCCGTGGTTCAGTACCCGTCGCTGCACCGGTCGAGCGTCCGGCACATCGAGCTGGTGCCGGTGGCCGACCGCCGGCTGCTGCTGGTGCTGATCACCGACACCGGGCGGGTCGAGCAGCGCACGGTCGAGACGGCCGGGACGGTCACCGAGGACGCGATCACCCACCTGCGGGCGGTGCTGAACGCCTGCCTGGACGGCCGGCGGCTGGCCGAGGCGGCCGCGCTGATCGGTGACCTCTCCGAGCGGATCCCGCCGCAGGAGCGGGGCAACGCCACCGCGGTGTTCTCGGTCATCCTGGAGACCCTGGTAGAACGGCACGAGGAGAAGATCGTGGTGGGCGGCGCGGCCAACCTGGCGCCGGCCGACTTCTCCCGCGGCCTGCACGAGGTGCTCGAGGCGCTGGAGGAGCAGGTGGTCCTGATGCGCCTGCTCGGCTCCGGCGATGATGCTCTGGTGACCGTGCGGATCGGGGCGGAGAATCAGGTCGAGGGGCTGCGCGGTACCTCGGTGGTGGCCGCCGGATACGGATCCGGTGAGGAAGCCCTGGCCAAGCTCGGTGTGCTAGGCCCGACACGAATGGACTACCCGACGGCGATGGGAGCGGTGCGCGCGGTGGCACGGTACGTGGGCCAGATCCTGGCCGAGTCGTAGGGGACCTGGTGGCGAACGACTACTACGCGGTACTCGGTGTCCGGCGCGACGCCGACGCCGACGAGATCAAGAAGGCCTACCGGCGGCTGGCGCGTGAGCTGCACCCGGACGTCAACCCGGACCCGGAGACGCAGGAGCGGTTCAAGGAGATCACCCAGGCCTACGAGGTGCTCTCGGACACCGAGAAGCGGTATCGCTACGACCGCGGCGCGGACCCGTTCGCGCCCGGCGGCGGCGCCGCCGGGTTCGGCGCGGGCATGCAGTTCAGCGACATCATGGACGCGTTCTTCGGCGCCGCGGGCGGCGCCGCCCGCGGCCCGCGCAGCCGGGCCCGGCGCGGCCGCAACGCGACGATCCGGGTCGAGCTGGACCTGGCCGAGTGCGCGTTCGGCACGACCAGGGAGCTGACCGTGGACACCGCGGTGGTCTGCCCGACCTGCTCGGGCGAGGGCACCGCACCCGGCACCCATCCGCAGACCTGCGATGTGTGCGGCGGCCGCGGCGAGGTCAGCCAGGTCACCCGGTCATTCCTGGGCCAGGTCATGGCCACCCGGCCGTGCCCGGGCTGCGGCGGCTACGGCACCGTGATCCGCCGCCCCTGCCCGGAGTGCGACGCGGACGGGCGGGTGCGCACCCGCCGCACGCTGAAGGTCAGGATCCCGGCCGGGGTGGAGGACGGCACGCACATCCAGCTAGCCGGGGAGGGCGAGACCGGCCCCGGCGGCGGGCCGCCCGGCGACCTGTTCCTGGAGATCGTCCAGCGGCCGCACCCGATCTTCGAGCGGCAGGGCGACGACCTGCACTGCACGGTCACGATCCCGATGGTGGCCGCGGCGCTGGGCGCGACGCTCAAGGTGGACACCCTGGACGGCCCCGCGGACGTGGACGTGCGTCCCGGCACCCAGTCCGGCCAGGCCATTCCGCTGTACGGCCAGGGCACCGCGCACCTGAACTCGTCCGGCCGCGGCGACCTGCTCATCCACGTGACCGTGGAAACCCCGACCAAGCTGGAGCCCGAGCAGGAGACGCTGCTGCGCGAGCTGGCCCGGCTGCGCGGCGAGGAGTCGCCGCCCGGCCGGTTCGCCCCCGGCCAGCAGGGGTTCTTCTCCCGGCTGCGCGATGCCTTCAACGGCCGCTGACCGCGGCCGGGCGCGTCCCGGCCGCGCCGGGTAGGACCGGGCTGCGATGCGGCCGCCGGTCTTCCTGGCCGACCCGGCTCAGCTGGCCGGCGACCTGATCGTGCTGTCCGGCGCCGAGGGCCGGCACGCCGCCACCGTCCGCCGGCTGGGCCCCGGGGAGCACGTGGACGTGACCGACGGCTCCGGCACGGTGGCCGAGTGCCAGGTGACCCGCAGCCGGGACGGAGAGCTCGAGCTGGCCGTGCTGGCCCGCCGGGCCGAGCCGCCGCCGGTGCCGCGGCTGACCGTGCTCCAGGCGCTGCCCAAGGGCGACCGCGG
>DASVBE010000069.1:0-15807 GCA_036375995.1 Streptosporangiaceae bacterium
CTGGCCGCAGAGAGCCGCGAACTCGACGGGATGCTGGCCGGGCTGGAGGCCGCGGACTGGGAGCGGGCCACGCCCGCGGAGGGGTGGGCGGTCCGGGATCAGGTCAGTCACCTGGCCTGGGTGGACGATGCGGCGGTCACCGCCCTGACCGACCCCGAGCGGTTCCGGGCGGAGACGGCCGCGATGCTGTCGGCTACGGGTGAGGGGCGGGATCCGGCGGACCGGATGGCCAGGGAGCTGCGCGGGCGGACGGCCGCGGAGCTGCTGGCCTGGTTCCGGGCCTCCCGGGCCCGGCTGCTGGACACGTTCCGCCGGACCGACCCGGCCACCCGGGCGCCCTGGTACGGGCCGTCGATGAGCGCCGCGTCGTCGGCTACCGCACGGCTGATGGAGACCTGGGCGCACGGGCAGGACATCGCCGACGCGCTCGGGGTGGAGCGGGTGCCGACCGCGCGGCTGCGGCACATTGCCCACCTGGGTGTGCGGACCCGGGAGTTCGCCTACGCCAACCGCGGGCTGGCCGCCCCGCCCGAGCCGGTCCGCGTGGTGCTGACCGCCCCGGACGGCGGGACCTGGGCCTGGGGCCCGGACGGTGCCGCCGACCAGGTCAGCGGGCCCGCCCTGGACTTCTGCCTGGCCGTGACCCAGCGCCGCCACCTGGCCGATACCAAACTGACCGTGACCGGGCCGGCGGCCGCCGAGTGGATGGGCATCGCCCAGGCGTTCGCCGGCCCGCCGGGACCCGGCCGGCCCCGCCGCGGCTGACCCGGAAGTCGTTAGCCGCGCTTATTGTTCACCGCGACGGCCCCGTCCCAGGGCGGCGGGCTCGCCGACAACGGCTCGTTCACGATCGTCGACGCCACGGGCACACCGCTGTCCACCTCGAACGTGGTCAGCGGGGTCACTCTCGGCGCCCGCACCGAGGCCACCGACCCGCTGTTCGACGCGACCGACGCCACCACCGGCGGCGGCGACACCGGCAGCGTGCTGATCAGCCCGTTCATCAAGCCGGGCACGGTCAGCACGGTGTCCTACAACCACTACAGCTGGCTCCGGACGATGGAGGACCTGTTCAGCGTCCAACACCAGCCCCCCGGGCTGGACGACAGGGGGCACCTCGGCTTCGCGGCGCAGCCGGGCCTGGCCCCGTTCGGCCGCGACGTATTCACCAACCCGAGCGGCCGCCACGGGTGAAACCGGCAGCTGTGACGCCCCGCGGGGACCAGGCCAGCCGGCCTGGCCCCCGCGGCGCGGGCTCGCGCAGCGCGGGCTCGCCCGGCAGGCCCGCCCGGCAGGCCCGCCCGGGGATCCCGGCTGAGCCGGGCCCCCGCGGACGGACACCGTCAGGCTGGGGTGGGGGTTCCCCTAGCTCCAGAAGACCGGCTCGCGCCAGAGGCCGGGCTCGTCTACGGCGGAGACGGCCGCGGTGACGCGGAACACCGGCAGGTCCGCGGCGAGCGCCTCGAACTCGGCCACCGGCGCGCGCCGGCTCACCGGGATGTGCGCCCGGGCGCCGGGTGACGCCGCGACGTAGCGGCGCAGCACCGGGGCCCGGTCCCGGACCGGGACCTCGATCAGCCGCACCGCCTCGCTGCGGCTGCGCCGCAGCACCGCGCGGCCGTCCGCGGCCCGCACATTTCGCACCCAGTTGGATTCACCCAGCATCGAGACCAGGTAACGATCGCCCTCGTAGGCCGTCACGATGACGGGAAGGGAGACGATCAGGCCGGTCCGCCGGCCCCGGACCGAGAGCACTGCGGTGCGATGCGGTGTTATCCCGGCTTTGAGCAATTCCACCGAAGCCCGGTCCTTCAGCCGCGCGACCCGGTTCGGGCGGCCGTCCCGGTAGAGCCATCGCTGGTAGTCGCCATACCCCAGCATGAAACCCCCTTCTTGAAGGTATGCGAGATGGCGGCGGATACCGCCGCGGAATCAGACAACCTGGCCGGCACTGCCTGCCCGGTAGGGCCAGGGTCCTTATTACGGCAATTCTCGCATCCGTGGGTGCTACGCACGCGGGTAACGGCCGGGTTGGCGGCGGGCAATATTCGCGCCAGGTAATCGGGCCGCGACTCGCGGGTGACCTCCGGGTGACCGCCGCCGGGCCGTCCCGCGACGGCCCGCGCAGGTCAGCGGGGCAGGCGCTCGGTCAGCGGGGCAGGCGCTCGGTCAGCCGGACCGCAACCTGCTGGCCGGCCTCCTTGCCGATCGCCGCTCGCACCTTCGCGCTGACCGGCGGCTTGTGCGTGCCATCGCCGAGCGCCATGAACGAGCTGCGTAACGGGTGCCCGTCGATCGTGCCGGTGACCTTGACCAGCCCACGGGTGCCGAAGAACCCGGCCGACCCTGGCATCACCAGGTACGTCCAGCCGCCCGGGGCGGGCGACTTCACCAGCGTGGCAGTTAAGCTCTTGTCCAGCGCGCTGGTGCGGCCGCGCGGCCCGGGCCGGTCATGACCCGGCCTCGATGATCTCCAGGCCGTTGCCGTCGGGGTCGCGGAACGCGAACATCGGCGGCACGCCGGGCCAGCGCAGCACGTCGCCGGCGTCCACCCCGGCCGACCGCAGCGCCTCGTGGTCACCGTCCACGTCGCGGCTCGTCAGCCGGATTCCGGTCTCCACCCCGGCCGGGACCTCCGGGCCGGCCGCGACCAGCGCGATCGTGGCGGTGCCCTGCGGGGCGCCGACCGTAATCCACCGGCGGCCCGGGCCGATGGGCACATCGAGGCGCGTGGTGAAGCCGAGCACGGCCGTGTAGAAGGCCAGCGCCCGGTCCTGGTCGGTGACCGGGATCCCGACCACGCTAATCTCCTGGACCTGGATCGTCGGTGTGCTCATGGGGACCTCCCATCCAAAGCAGGTCAGCTGTACATCAGCGAGCCGGGCGTGGTCAGCAGCTCGCCTGTCTCGAGCCAGGTCTTCAGGCCCGAGATGATCATCGGCCAGCCGCCGTACAGCTGGTCGTTCGCGTCCTCGCGGAGCTGGTCGTGCGTGACCGTCAGCCGGCAGGAGTCGGCGACCGGCTCGATGTCCCAGGTCACCCGGGAGGCACCCTCGGCCTTCACGTCCTCGCCCCACAGCGCGGTCATCGTGTGCACCAGGCGGCGGGGCGGGTCGGCCTCCAGCACCTCCCCCTCGCCGAGCACGAAGCTGCCGTCGAGGGTGGCCATCTCCAGCCGGGAGCCCGGCTTCCAGTCGGAGCTGACACCGGCCCCGAAGTTGTACTTGGCCCGGATCTGCGGGTCGGTGATGGCCTCCCACAGGCGCTCCGGGGTGGTGCGGATGTAGATCTCGAAGATCTTCTCCATGGGCTTCTCCAGGGTCTGCTTGAGGTCGCTCAGCGCGGCGGCCCACGGCTCGGCGTATTTGCTCACCCACCGGTCGTGCACCAGCCGGATCGGGACCGGGTTCAGGAAGTGGAGCTTCTCGCGGCCCCGGCGCCTGGTCACGACCAGGCCCGCCTCCTCCAGCTGGCGCAGGTGCTTCATCACCCCGAAGCGCGTCATGTCGAAGCGCTCCGCCAGCTCATTCAAAGATTGCCCGTCCCGGCGGAACAGCTCGTCGAGGAGGCTGCGCCGGGTCGGGTCGGCAAGCGCCTTGAAAACCGGGTCCACCTGGCCAGCATAGGTGACCATTAGGTCACATATCAAGCCCGCGAGAGAAAACCCATGGTCAAAGGTGGTCAAGCGGAGGCCGTCAGGCCTCGGGGAAGCGCTCCTGGAGCTGCCGCAGCGTCGCCTCGATCCCCTTGGCGTTCCGCGCAGGCGCCCCGTAGATCTCAAGGCCCCGCGCCCGCACCGGGCCGACCCGGGAGTAGTCGAAGGTCTCGGTCACCCGGGTGCGGTCCTCCCCCAAGGACGCCAGCTCCCACCGCCACCGGTGGCCGAGCGGGTGCTGCCACTCCACGACCTGGTCCTCGGTGAACCCGGTCACCCGGCTGGTGATCCGGTACGGCAGGCCGTACCACGTCATCTTCACCGAGAACCGGGCCCCGGCGGACAGCCGCCCGGGCCCGGACACGGTGTCGTGGATGGTGCCGGAGCCGTCCAGCTCGCCGTGCCGCCGCGGGTCGGCCACGATCGCGAACAGCGCCCGGGCCGGGGCGTGCACCTCAGCGGCCCGGCTGACTTTGCGCGGGCCCGCGTCGACAACGGTCACGGTCATGATCACTCGCAAGAAGCTCAGGGTCCCTTGGACCGGCCGGACAGATAAGGAGTGATCAGCCAGTGATCAGCCGCGCGGCAGCCGGACGACGGACAGGAAGAACTCGTCGATCTGCCGCACCGCGGCCACGAACTGGTTCACGTCCACCGGCTTGGTGACGTACGCGTTGGCGTGCAGCTTGTAGCTGCGCAGGATGTCCTCCTCGGAGGAGGACGTGGTCAGCACCACCACCGGGGTGTGCGTCAGCTCAGGATCGGCCCTGATCTGCTCCAGCACCTGGCGGCCGTCGTACTTGGGCAGGTTGAGGTCCAGCAGGATCAGGTCCACCTTGGGCGCCCCGGCGTGCTCGCCCCGGCGGTACAGGAAGTCCAGCGCCTCTTCCCCGTCCCGCGCCACGTGGAGCCGGTTGCCGATCTTGTTGTCCGCGAACGCCTCGCGGGTCATCAGCTCGTCACCGGGGTCATCCTCGATGAGCAGGACTTCCACGTTCTGAAAAGGGAAGGTCATGCAGGGATCCCTTCGGCGCTGGCGCTGGATGTCGCATCATCGGGGTCCGGCTTCGCGGGCCGTATGCGGGGAAGAGTAAAGCAGATCCGGGTACCGCCAGAATATGTCGCGTCGAGCGAGATCTCGCCGCCGTGATATTCGACGATCCGCTTGCACAGCGCCAGCCCGATACCGGTCCCGGGATAGGCGTCCCGGCCGTGCAGGCGCTGGAAGATGATGAAAATCTTGTCGGAGAACTCCGGCGCGACGCCAATGCCGTTGTCCGCCACGCAGAACCGCCACATGCTGTCCGGCGCCTCCGCGCAGGTGATCGTGACCCGCGGCGGCTCGCCCTCCCGGGCGAACTTGATCCCGTTGCTGATCAGGTTCTGCCACAGCATCGCCAGCAGGGTGGCGTCGCCGCTGACCAGGGGCAGCTCGTCGGGCCGGTCGACGACCGCGCCCCGCTCTTCGATCACCGCGTCCAGGGCGCTGATCGCCACCTCCAGCGGCTGGCTGAGCGGGATCTCGGTGCGCACCTCGTGGCCCCGGCCGACCCGGGAGAACGTCAGCAGGTCGTTGATCAGCACCTGCAGCCGCTTGGCCCCGTCCACCGCGAAGTCGATGTACTGCCGGCCCCGCTCGTCCAGCTGGTCGCCGTAGCGCTTCTCCAGCAGCTGGCAGAACGACGCCACCTTGCGCAGCGGCTCCTGCAGGTCGTGCGAGGCCACGTAGGCGAACTGCTCGAGCTCGGCGTTGGACCGGATCAGCTCGGCGGCCTGCTCGTCCAGGTCGGCGGCCTGGCTGGCGGCGAACTCCTGCGCGGCCCGGGCCGCCTCGGCCGCGGCGACCAGGCGGCTGCGCATCGCCTCGACGTCGGCGGCGACCGCCCGCAGGTCGGCCGGGCCGGTGACGGTGATCCGGTGCTCGAAGTCGCCGGCCACCACCTGGCGGGCCGAGGTGCGCAGCCGGCTCAGCGGCCGGACGACCGCGACGTTCAGCACCACCGCGAGGGCCCCGGCCGCGGCCAGGAAGACAATCAGGACGAGGATGAAGGTCCAGTTGATGACGGCCCGGGTCCGGCCGAGGCTGGCGCTGCCCTGGGCGACCTGATCGGCCAGGTGCCGGTTCTGCGTATCGAACAGCGCCCGCAGCCCGGTGAGCGCCCGCTCGCTGCCGTCCAGCAGGTCTGTCGCCTGGCCGGACGGCGCGCCGGACTCGCCCAGCTTGATCAGCG
The DNA here is from genome assembly GCA_036375995.1 of Streptosporangiaceae bacterium. Lineage (GTDB taxonomy): Bacteria > Actinomycetota > Actinomycetes > Streptosporangiales > Streptosporangiaceae > DASVBE01. Next base: position 5,887 of record DASVBE010000069.1, read on the forward strand.
GCACCGCGTAAGCGGCCCGCCACTGGTCCGCGGCCTGCTCGACTCGGGCCAGGTCGCCAGCCATCGGCTGCTCCCGGCCGATCAGGCTGCGGAGCCGGCCGCTGGCCTTCCGCTCGACGGCCAGCCCGGCCTCGTACGGGCCGAGGAAGCCGGGCTCCCGGGTGATCACGAACCCGCGGACGCTGCTCTGCTGCTGCAGCAGGGACAGCTGGAGCAGGTAGGCCTGCGCCTCGGCGGGCTGGATGGTGCTGTTCAGCCGGGCCGACACGGTCCGGCCGCGGGCCAGCACCAGCGCGATGATCACGCTGGCCGCCAGCACGAGCACCACGATGACCGCGAACACCAGCCGGAACCAGCCGCGGACGGTCAGCCCGGTGAACCGGGGCGGGGCAGCCGGGTCCGGCCGGATCACAGCCGTGGCTCCCAGCGCAGGTGGATGACGGCGACGTCGTCGTCGAGCCCGCCGTACTGGATGGCGGTCTGCTCGGCCTGGTCGATCAGCGTGTCGACGAAGCCCGCGGACGGCAGCCCGGCCAGCCGCCGGGCGATGCGGAGCAGGCCGTCCTCGCCGAGACGCTCGCTGCCCGGCCCGGTCCGTCCCTCGAACAGCCCGTCGGTGAACAGCACCAGGCTGGCCCCGGCGGGCAGATCGAGCTCCTCGGTTTCCCAGGACAGGCCGGGGAACAGGCCGAGCGCCGGGCCGCCCTCGCAGACCACCAGGTCGACCTGGGCGCCGGTACGCAGCAGCAGGCCCGGGTGCCCGGCCCGCAGCACGGTGACCCGGCGCCGGTCCGGCGCGAACACCAGGTGGGTGAGCGTGGTGAACACGTGGTCGCCGTCCCGCTCGGCGACCAGCACCTGCTCGAGCAGTTCGATCATGGGCTGCGGGGCCAGCCCGGCCAGCACCAGCGACCGCCAGGCGACCCGCAGGCAGACCCCGATCGCGGCCTCGGCCGCCCCGTGCCCGGACACGTCGCCGATCACCGCGTGCACGGTGCCGTCGTCGGTCTCGACCACGTCGTAGAAGTCCCCGCCGAGCAGCGACTGGGCCCGGCCCGGCCGGTACCGGGCGACCACCTCGAGGTCCTTCGTGTGCAGCAGCGGGCTGGGCAGCAGGCCACGCTCGAGCCGCGCGTTCTCCTCCGCGCGCAGCGCGGAGATCTGCAGGGCCGCCGCGGCCAGCTCGACGTGCTTGCGCTGGACGGCGTAGCGGATCGCCCGGCGGAACACGTCCGGCTCCGACTGGCCCTTGATCAGGTAGTCCTGCGCGCCCGCCGCCACCGCGGCCAGCCCGGCACCCTCCTCGGCCAGCCCGGTGAGCACGACCACCGGCGCAGCCGGAGCGACCGCGATGACCTGCCGGACCGCCTCCATGCCGAGTGCGTCGGGCAGGTTCAGGTCCAGCAGGACGCAGCCCGGCACCGGGCCGGAGCGCAGCCGCTCGCTCGCCTCGGCCAGCGACCGCACCCAGGTCAGCGAGGCGGTGACCCCGCTGTCCGCGATCAGCTCCTCGACCAGCAGGGCGTCCCCGGGATCGTCCTCGACAAGCAGCAGGGTTTCCGGATCGACCAGCCAGGAGGAGGTGTCCTCGGCGGCGGCCGCCTCGGTGACCGGCCCAGCCTCCGTCGCCGCCGGTGCGCCGGGACGCAGCATCGGTACGCCGGTGTTGCTTGCCACGGTCTCTCCCTTGCCTGTGTGCCCGGGATTCCGGGGCTCCGGCGTCAATAGTGGGATAGACAATACTGATCGCAAGCTCGGGACAATGCCCATATCACCTGGTATGGCAGCGGAGATACCGCCGGATAGCGCGTCAGACACTTTCCTCCGAGGATAACGCAGCGGCCCGGCCGGTCACGATAGCGCGAAAGCGAACTGTTATCCCGCGAGCGAAGGACCAGACCGGAGTACGCGACCGCGCCGCGACTCCCGGCGGCCCGGCAGGCGGCTGCCGGGAGGGCGCGGGCTGGCCACCGGCCGCGGCCCGGCCGGGCGCCGTCCCGGCGGTCGCCGCCCGCGGCGGATTACTCAGACTGAGACGGCGGGACACGCCGGAAGCGGGTAAGACAGGGGGCGGAGCGGAGGCAGCGTGATGGAGCAGGCAGCGCAGACCAGCCAGGCGGATCCCCGGTATCAGCTGATCATTGACGGGCAGCCCACCGAGGCTGTCTCAGGCCGGCGGTACGGCACCGTGGATCCGTACCAGCAGCGGGAGTGGGCCAGCGCGGCGGACGGCGACGCGGCGGACGTGGACCTGGCGGTGGCGGCCGCCCGGCGGGCGCTGTCCGGGCCGTGGGGCCAGCTGACCGGGTTCGGCCGGGCCGCGCTGCTGCGCCGGCTCGCGGAGCTGATCGCGCGGGACGCGGACCGGCTGGCCGCGATCGAGACCAGGGACACCGGCAAGCTGCTGCGCGAGATGCGCGGCCAGCTGGCCGCCCTGCCGTCCTGGTACAGCTACTTCGCCGGGCTGGCGGACAAGCTGCAGGGCGAGACCATCCCCACGGACAAGGCGAACTTCCTCGTCTACACCCGGCACGAGCCGGCCGGCGTAGTCGGCGCGATCGTGCCGTGGAACTCGCCGCTGCTGCTGCTCAGCTGGAAGCTGGCGCCCGCGCTGGCGGCGGGCTGCACGGTGGTGGCCAAGCCGAGCGACTACTCCCCCGCATCCGCCGTTGAGCTGGCCGGGCTGTTCGACGAAGCCGGCTTCCCGCCCGGTGTGTTCAACGTGGTGACCGGGTTCGGCCCGGCGGTGGGCAAGGCCCTGGCCGGGCACCCGGGGGTGGACAAGGTCGCGTTCACCGGCTCCACCGGGGTCGGCGCCGAGGTGGCCAAGGCGGCCGCGGCGAACATCACCGGCGCGCTGCTCGAGCTCGGCGGCAAGTCGGCGCACCTGGTCTTCGAGGACGCCGACCTGGAGGCGGCCAGCAACGGCGTGGTCGCCGGGGTGTTCGCCGCCACCGGGCAGACCTGCATGGCCGGGTCCCGGCTGCTCGTGCACCGCAGCGTGCACGACGCGCTGGTGGACCGGATCGTGCGGCGGGCCGAGGCGATCCGGATCGGCGACCCGCAGGACCCGGCCACCGAGATGGGACCGCTGGCCACCGGGCCGCAGTTCCGCAAGGTGCTGTCGTTCTTCGGCTCGGCAACGGCCGAGGGCGCGACGGTGGCCACCGGCGGGGAAGCCGTGGACGAGCTGGGCGGGTTCTTCGTCCGGCCGACCGTGCTGACCGGCGTCAAGCCGGGCATGACCGTGGCCTGCGAGGAGGTGTTCGGGCCGGTGCTGGCCGTGCTGCCGTTCGACACCGAGGACGAGGCCCTGGCGCTGGCCAACGACAGCCGGTACGGGCTGGCCGGCGCGGTATGGACCAAGGACATCCACCGCGGCCACCGGGTGGCACACCGGCTGCGGGCCGGCACCGTGTGGATCAACGCCTACCGGGTCGTCGGCCCGGACGTGCCGTTCGGCGGCATGGGCCTGTCCGGCATCGGCCGGGAGAACGGCATCGACACGGTCCGCGAGTACACCCAGACCAAGGCGGTCTGGGTGGAGCTGACCGGCGGCACCAGGGACCCGTTTACCCTCGGCTGATGACCGCCGCCGGGGCGGCCCCGGCCGCAGTGGCCCGGGTCCGGCTGGCGGACCGCAGCGCGGAGCCGATCGCGGCCAGCGACAGCACAGTCACCCCGATGCCGTAGCCGACCGTGGTGGCCAGCAGGCCGGCGTGCACCACGAAGATCCCCGCGACCACCGCGGGCAGGCTGAAGGACAGGTAGCCGACCACGTACACGGCGGCGAAGAACTCGCCCCGCTCGGCCGGGGCGGGCAGCAGGGCCAGCGCCCGCATCACCGCGCCCAGCGTGGCCCCGGCGCCCAGGCCGGTCAGCGCGGAGCCGAGGTAGAACGGCACGTCCCAGGGCCCGGCCAGGCTGACCAGGGTGATCGCCGCGCCGGCGATCAGCCCGGCGCAGCCGGCCGCGACGGCCTGGGAAGGCCGGACCCGGCGGGTGGCCAGCGTGGCCACGAACGAGAACCCGCACACTGCCGCGACCACCAGGCCGTCAAGGAACCGGTCGGTGATGCCGAACCGGACCGAGGCCAGTGTGGTGGTCAGCGACAGCGTGAAGCCGACCTGCGCCCACGGCGCCACCAGCCCGGGCACCAGGCTGGCGAACCCGGGCCGCACCGCGCGGCTGACGGCGACCCGGGGGCGCAGCGTCCGCCAGGTGACCGGGCGGCGCGGCACCGTCTCGCCGGCCAGCGCAATGGCCGCCATGCTGGCCACGAAACCGATCGCCAGCAGCACGAACACCAGCACCGTGGGGTCCGGCGCGAACTGCACCAGGCCGCCCGCCACAGCCGCGCCCAGGGCCAGCCCGATGCTCGGGATCAGGCTGGTCATCAGCGCCGCCAGCGGCAGCTGCCGGGGGCTGGCGTAGTCGACGAGGGCGGCGCTGACCGCGCCCAGGGACGAGCCTGCCGCGATGCCCTGCAGGATCCGCGCCGCGTACAGCCAGCCCACCCCGCTGGCCCGGGCGAACACCAGCATGCTGACCGCCATCAGCGCCAAGCTGACCAGCAGCACCGGCTTGCGGCCCACGAAGTCGGACAGGCCGCCCACGGTGAGCAGCGCGGCCAGCAGGACCAGCGCGTACGCACCGAAGATCATCGTCAGCGTGAGCGCGGAGAAACCGAACTGGTGCTGGTACACGACGTACAGCGGGGACGGCGCGCTGGCGGCCAGCATGAGGCCCAGGTAGGCGGCGGCCATGACCCAGAACGACACGCCCGCCGGGAGACGGAACCGGGCCGCGGCGGGCGGCGTGCTGCTCATCTGGGTCCCTTCGCTCGCGGGCTCCGGTCCGGCGGCGCGGGGACCGGCCCCTGGCGGCAACCAGCCCGGGCCGGCCGCCATTCCCTGGCGGCCCGTCCCGGGCTGGTTCCGCTGCGGGCGCGGGCTAGTAGCGCGAGCCGACGACCTGGTCCGCGAGCGGCTCGAGCACGGCCAGCTCGTCGCTGGTCAGCGTGACGTCCAGGGCCGCGACGTTCTGCTCCAGCCACCGGACGCGCTTGGTGCCCGGGATCGGCGCCAGCGGCACGCCCAGCCGGTCCTGCTGCGCGTACACCCAGGCCAGGGCGACCTGCGCGGGTGCCACGCCCTTCCCGGCGGCCACGTCGCGGACCGCGTCGGCGATCTTCTGGTTGGCCTGCCCGGCCTCGCCGGCGAACTTCGGGTTGCGGGTGCGGAAGTCCCGGGGACCGAGCTCGGCCGGGTTGACCGTGCCGGTCAGGAAGCCGCGGCCGAGCGGCGAGTACGGGACCAGCCCGGTGCCCAGCTCGCGCATGGCACCGATGACGGTCTTCTCCGGGGACCGCTCCCAGAGCGAGTACTCGCTCTGCACAGCGGTGACCGGGTGCACCGCGTGCGCCCGGCGGAGCAGGTCACCGTCCACCTCGGACAGCCCCAGGTAGCGGACCTTGCCCTCGGCGACCAGCTCGGCCATCGCGCCGGCGGTCTCCTCGATCTCCGCGTCCTGGGCCGGCCGGTGCAGGTAGTACAGGTCGATGTGGTCCACGCCGAGCCGCAGCAGCGACGCCTCGCAGGCCCGCTTGACGTAGCCGTGCTTGCCCCGGTAGGCGCGCTGGCCGTCACCGGCGCTGCGGTCGATGCCGAACTTGGTGGCCAGCTGGACCTCGTCGCGGCGGCCGGCGATGGCCCGGCCGACCAGGACCTCGTTGTGGCCGGCCCCGTAGATGTCGGCGGTGTCGATGAACGTGACGCCGAGGTCCAGGGCCCGGCGGACGGTGGCGACCGACTCGTCCCAGTCGGTGCGGCCGTAGAACTCGCTCATCCCCATGCAGCCGAGGCCCTGAGCGGAGACGGTGAACTCGCCAACGGAAACTGATCGCATAGTCACGGCTCCGACCCTAGATGTTAGAGCGCGCTCTAACGCAAATGAGCCGGGCGGGCGGGATCAGGCCCGGAATCAGCGCGGGTACATGCCGCCGTCGAGCGAAACGACCTGGCTGGTCAGGTACGGGTTGCGGAGGATGGCCATGGCCAGGTCGGCGACCTCGACCGGCCGGCCCAGGCGGCCCACCGGCACCTGGTGGCGCAGCATCTCCGGCTCGCCGGGCAGCAGCCCGGAGCCGGCGATCAGCGCGGGCGCCACCACGTTGACGGTCACCCCGGCCCGGGCGAACCGGGCCGCCAGGTAGTGCGCCAGGCCATGCAGGCCCGCCTTGGAGGCGGCGTAGTGCGGGCCGACGATGCCGCCGGTGAACGCGGCGGTCGAGGACACGAACAGCACCCGGCCCCAGCCGCGCTCGGCCATGCCCGGCACGGCGGCCTGGGCGAGCAGGAACGGCGCGCGCAGGTTGACCGCGACCATCTCGTCGAAGTCGGCGGAGGTGACATCCTCGAACTTCTGCCGGTGGCCCAGGCCGGCGTTGCTGATCAGCACGTCGACCGGCCCCAGGGCCTGCTCGGCCGCCTCGGCCAGCTCGGCCGCGGCCTGCGGGCGCATCAGGTCGGCGTGGATGGAGACCGCCCGGCCGCCCGCGGCCAGGATCTGCGCGACCACGTCCCTGGCGGGCTGCGCGTTCGCGCCGTAGCCGACGGCCACCGCCGCGCCCGCGTTGGCCAGCATGGCCGCCAGCGACTGGCCGATCCCGCCGCTGCCGCCGGTCACCAGTGCGACCCGGCCGTCCAGCCAGCCCGCCCCGGATGATCCGTTGCCTGGGGCCTGGCTGGCGTCTGTCATCGTGTGCTCCTTTGCTCGGTGTTCGCCGCAGTTTGCCGCACCGTACCCGCTTCCGGGGCGAACCGCGCCGGCTGCCGCTGCCCGCTTCGCCGGGACCATGACCAGGGGTTCGCCATAACCGCCCTTTCGGGCGCGTCCAGTCACCCAGCTGGCCCGCAAACCGCCCTATAGTGGGCAGGTGGCTGACGGTCAACCCGGGGCCGCGGACATTCCTATGATCGTCGTGCGGACCGGGGAAACGGCCCGCACCTTGCGGCCGGGTCGCATTTACCGGATGGGCCGCGACCCGCACTCCGACATTGCCGTTGAGCACCCGACGGTTTCCTGGCTGCATGCCATCCTGCGGGTGGACGGCGATCACTGGCTGCTGGAGGACGCGGACAGCAGCAACGGCACGTTCATCGGGGGCCGCCGGGTGCGGCGCGCCGAGGTCACCGGGTCCTGCGAGATCCGCCTTGGCGAGGCCCCCAGCTGCTGGGTCATGGTGCTGGACGGCCGGCCGCCCGGCGCCTCCGGTTCCGGCGGCCCGCCCTCCGGCGGGGCCAGGCCCGTCTCCGCGGCGCCGGCCGTCCCGACGCCCACGGCCCCGGCCGGGCGGGCGCCGGGCGGGCGGGCGCCAGCCGGGCGGGCGCCGAGCACGGTAATGCAGCTGACCGGCCGGACGCTGCGTATCGGGCGGGACGCCAGTAACGACATCGTGGCCGACGACCTGAGCGTGTCGCGCCGTCACGCCGAACTGCGCAAGGCCGGCGACCATTACGAGATCTTCGATCTCGGCAGCTTCAACGGGACCTTCGTCAACGGCCAGGAGGTCATCGCCGCGCGGGTGACCGGCCAGGACGTGATCGGCATCGGCCGGGCCAGTTACCGGCTGGTCGGCGACCAGCTGCAGGAGTTCACCGACACCGGGGACATCACCCTGCACGCCCGGCAGCTGAGCGTCCGGCTGCCGGGCGGCAAGGTCATCCTGGACGACGTCAGCTTCCCGCTCAGCGAGCGGACCCTGATGGCGGTGATCGGCCCGAGCGGCGCGGGCAAGTCCACCCTGCTCGGCGCGCTGACCGGGATGCAGCCCGCCACCTCCGGCGGGGTCACCTACGACGGCCGTGACCTGTACGCCAACTACGCCGAGCTGCGGGACCGGATCGGCCTGGTGCCGCAGGAGAACATCCTGCACACCCAGCTGTCCCCCCGCCGGGCCCTGGGTTACGCCGCCGAACTGCGGTTCCCGCAGGACGTCAGCGCGGCCGACCGGAACCGGCGGGTCACCGAGGTGCTCGGCGAGCTGTCCCTGACCGAGCATGCCGAGACCAGGACCGCAGCCCTGTCCGGCGGCCAGCAAAAGCGCGTCAACGTGGCCCTGGAGCTGCTGACCAAGCCCTCGCTGCTGTTCCTGGACGAGCCCACCTCCGGCCTGGACCCGGGCCTGGACATGGCGGTGATGGAGATGCTGGCCGGGCTGGCGCACGACGGCCGTACCGTGATTGTGGTCACCCACAGCGTGGCCAACCTGGACGTGTGCGACCGGCTGCTGGTGCTGGTGCCCGGCGGCAAGGTGGCCTTCTTCGGGCCGCCCGCCGAAGGCCTGGCGTACTTCGGGCAGCCCGGCTGGGCCCAGGTGTTCCGCGCGCTGGACGCCGAGCCCGGCCGGGACTGGCCCGCGGAATACCGGGCCTCGCCGTACTGCGACAGGTACGTCACGGCGGACATGCAGCGGGCTCCGGCCGTGATCACCGCCAGGGCCCCGGCGGCCCCGGCGGCCCCGGCGGCGGCGCACCGGCCGCGCCGCCGGCTGGGCCAGCTATCCACGCTGGCCCGGCGCTACCTCGCGGTGATCGCCTCGGACCGCACCTACGTGGGGGCGATCGCGCTGCTGCCCGTGATCCTCGGGGCGCTGGTCCGGCTCATCCCCGACGACGGAGGACTGACCGGACGGGGCAACCCGGACGCCAACCAGGTGCTGCTGATCCTGACCATGGGAGCCTGCCTGACCGGGGTGGCCAGCGCGGTCAGGGAACTGGTGAAGGAACGGCCGCTGTACACCAGGGAGCGAGCGGCGGGCCTGTCCCCTGGCGCCTATCTCGGTTCCAAGGTGGCCGTACTCGGCGTGATCAGCGCCGTCCAGGCGGTCGTGCTGGTGCTGATCGGCGTGGCCGGCCGGCCGCTGCCGCCGCACGGGGCGGTGCTGGCCAGCCTGCCGCTGGTGGAGATCGTGCTGGCGATGGCCGCGCTGGCGGCCGCCTCGATGACGGCCGGCCTGCTCATCTCGGTGCTGGTCAGCTCCTCGGACAAGACCATGCCGCTGCTGGTCGTGGTGGTGCTGGTGCAGGTCGTGCTGAGCGGCGCGGTGTTCAGGCTCAACCACAAGGCGGGGCTGAACCAGGTCTCCTGGCTGTCGCCGTCGCGGTGGGGTCTGGGCGCGGCCGGGTCCACGGTGGACCTGAACCAGGTGGCGCCCGTACCGCGGGGCGGCTCGGCCGACCCGCTGTGGCGGCACTCCGCGCGCCAGTGGGTCACGGACATGGCCGCCGAGCTCATCCTGGGCGCCGCGTTCGCCACGCTGGCCTGGTGGCGCCTGCAGCGGGCCAGACCCGGCCGCCGCGGCTAGCGGCTAGGCCTAGTCCAGCATCGCGGCCAGGTCGGCACGGAGCTGACGGGGCAGCGGCTCCGGGCTGTCGCCGCTGCCGGTGTAGATCACGGCGTGCGAGCCGGTTACGCAGACCTCACCGCCGGACACCACCTGCCAGGTGTAGGTGATCGAGGTCCGGCCGAGCCTGCGGACGCCGAGGAAGACCTCGAAGTGGTCCTCGAAGACCAGCGGCAGGTGGAAGGTGGCCTGGGTCTCGGCGCGCGGGAACCCGCCGTAGAACTCGTGCCCGAGCGTGCGCAGCAGGGAATGCTCGGCCGCCTCGGCCCACCGGAACGGCGCGGTGAAGTGCACCCGGCCGCTGGCGTCGGTTTCGGCCCACTGCACCTGGCCAGGGATCACATGCCGCGCGGGCGGCCGGCCGTTCACAGCACGGATCTTAGGGCGGTGCCGGGCGGATTCAGCGGAGGCGCTCGGCCAGGCCGGCGAACAGCGGGCGGACGGTGGCCTCGTCGATCAGCCCGCCGATCCTGGCCACCAGCCAGGGGGCCCGCTTGCCGACCCGGTTGATGCGC
>DASVBE010000011.1:0-23722 GCA_036375995.1 Streptosporangiaceae bacterium
GGCGAGGTCCGCGATCCAGAACGAGCGCGGCGAGCCGCAGCGCTCCAGGCGGATCTTGAAGCCCAGCGTGGCCGACATGGCGCCGACGCAGAACCCGGACTCGTTGCCGTCCGGCGCGAACTGCCCCTGGTACACCGGGTAGGCCGGCGGGAAGTTGAGGCACGCGTACGAGGTGGGGTCCAGCGAGTTCGCGCCGCCGGCACCGCACAGCGCGCCGAGCGTGCCGTCCTTGGTGATGATGAAGTCCTCGTTGACCCGCGTGTCGCTGGCCTGCCGCAGGTTGATCTTGCGGCCCTGGTACAGCGACGGCGGGACCACGCCCCAGCCGCTGGCGTTCTGGATGAAGTCAGGCCCGTTGCCCTGGTTGAGCATCAGGTTCGAGATGTTCGTGCAGGGCATCGTGCTGTTGTTGCAGACCGTGGTCTCGGCCGGCCGGAAGCGCGGGGTGCTGGCGGAGGCGGCCGCTGCGCCGGCCAGCCCCACGGTCGTGCTCATGGCCACCAACGTGGCCAGCACGCAGACGGAACGGGTACGCATGGGTGATCTCTCCCTGTGGATACCTGGCGGGCAGCATCGGGTGGCCTGACGGTCTGCTGCGCTGATGCCATCTGAACGGAGCTCACGAAACGGCCATTTGATACACGCTCTGCGATCTCCGCAGATAGCGCTCAGCTGGCCCGCAGGCCGCCGTCAGCAGCGGGCCCGGGAAAAAACAAGAGCCCCGCGTGCGCAAGCAGGGCCCTTGTCCCACCACACCAACGGGGTGGGGATCACCTGACGTCGGCAACACCGCGTGCTGGCGGGGCATTCCGCCCGGCGACGGCGAGTTCCGCCGCCGGGTCAGCCGAGCTTGTGGAGCATCCAGATGTTGGGCTCCCAGTACTCACCGGTGCCGTCCGCAACCGTCAGCGGAGCCAGCCCCGCGGGGAACGTGAACGTGCCGGGCTCAGGGAACAGCATCCCGGTCCACTCCTCCCAGTCGGCGACCGGCGCGATGATCTCCATCGACCGGGGCTCGGGGCGCAGGACCGTGGCGCCGAGCCGGGCGTGCACCCGCACCCAGGGGTCGAACGGGAGGCCGTCAGGCCGCTTCCAGGCGGCGTAGCGGTCAATCGGGGTGATCGGGTAGCGGTCCTTCCAGCTGGGCCGGACCGGCGCGATCAGCGAGCCGAACCCGGCCTCCCGGGCCGCCGCGGCCATTGCCTGGATGACCAGGCGGCTCAGCCCCTGGCCCTGGCAGTCCCTGGCGACCTCGGCGGCCAGGGCGGACACCACGTTCGGCGCCGTGCCGCCGGCGACCGCGCGCAGGCCCGCGGCGTCGATGCCCGCGGGCAGGTCGGCGAGCGTGCCGTCCCAGCGCAGCGGGATCGACCGGCCGCGGCCCACGACCTCGCCGGATTCACCGTCGCAGATCAGTACCTGGTGACGGGCGAACCGGCTGCGCAGCGGGCCGAAGTACGTGCCGGTCTGGTTGCCGTGCATGTTGTACTCGGGCCACAGGTCGTAGAACTTGTCGTTGGCCTCGTCCCAGAGGTCCGGCCGCTGCTCCAGCGTGAAGACCTGCCATCGGGACGCGGGCGGCAGGGTCAGTCCGTCCACTGCGTCAGTATGCCGGCGACCCCCGTCGCGCTCGAATGATTTTCGGCCGGGCCCGCCGCCGGCCGGGGCCCGCCCGCCGACTGCCCCGCGCCCGGCCGGGCCCGCGCCCGGCTGGCCCGCCCGGCTGGCCCGCGCCCGGCCGTGGAGCGGCCGGGTGTGGAACCGCGGCCGGGTGCGGGCCGCCCCGGTCAGCCCCGCGGCAGGAGATGCGGCTGCGGGGCGGCGGCAATGGCGTGGCGGAGCCGTAGTTCGGCCGCCCGGGCGCGCTGCTCGGCCCGCTGCGCCCGCCGGGCGGCCCGCGCGAACCTGGCAACCTGCCGGAAGGTCTGCTGCTGGCTGGACCCGGCGAGCAGGTCCCGACAGTGCTCGCGGCTGTATTCCTGGGAAAGATATGGGTTCATCACGGTCTGTCTCTGGGTGCAGTTCACATAGTTCCTGGTCAGACCCGAGTCTCAGCGACCGCCCCCGGCCGCCGCTATACGACGTAAGACCCTTAGCCGACCTGCGGATGGATGAACCACGGCCGCACCGGCCCCGTTAAACGTCTGGAGCTATGGTGCACCCGCTAGCAGGGGTGCCAAAGGTACGGGAGTGGTAATGGGAACTCCGGTTCAGGCCGGGGAGCCGGGAGTGGCGGCGCTGGCGAAGATCGCCGGCCGGGAGCGGGCTGGCCTCCCGCCCGAAGGAATCCCGGTCCCGCCGCTGCCCGGCATTCCCGTGGGCACCGTGCGCAAGCACCTGGAGACCATCTTCACGCGGCTCGGCGTGTCCAGCCGCACCACCGCCGTCACCTGCGCCTTCCCCGGGCAGGTCGCGGACTAGCCGCAGCAGCACCCGTGGCCCCATGCCCCGGGCCACCCGTCCGCACTAATTGTCTAGACATATCCACGGCCTGACCCTGCCCGGTCAGCCCGCAGCGCACAGTGAGGTGAGCATGGAGCCGGCGATTCTGGCCGGGCACGACGAGCTGGTGACCCTGGCCGAGCTGGTCAGCAGGGACCGGCCGGACATCCCGGCGCGCGGGGCGCCGGTCTCGCTGCTGGCCGACGTCATGCGGCAGGTCGGCTGCCACCGGCTGATGGTCGTCGGGTACGACCCCGGCCACGAGGAGACCTGGTTCCGGCAGGGCATCCTGGGCGACGGCTGGCCGGAGCGGCCGGTCCGCACGCTGCTGGACGACATGCTCGGCCTGGTGCACTGGGCGCCCAAGTGGGGCTGCCCGACCTGCCGCTACCCCGGCCGCGACGAGCCGCGCGAGGTCACCGGGGTGTCGGACTACTTCCCGGCCTGGCAGTGGCACGAGACCGCGGCCTACCGCGAGGTGTACCGGCCGCTGGGCCTCGAGCACCAGATCTCGCTGAGCCTGGCCAGCACGCCGGGCGCGGGCGCGCAGCCGCAGCGCGAGCTGCGGATGTTCCTGTTCCGCTCCCCGGGCCCGGACTTCACCGAGCGGGACCGGGCCGTGCTCCGGCTGCTCGGCCCGCACCTGCGGCAGGCCTACCAGGACGCCGAACTGCGCCGCCGGGCCCGGCCCGAGCTCACCGCCCGGCAGTGGGATCTGCTCCGGCTGGTCGCCGCCGGGCACACCAACATCCAGATCGGCCGGCGGCTGGGCATCTCCGAGGGCACGGTCCGCAAGCACCTGGAGAACATCTACGGCCGCCTCGGCGTGTCCAGCCGCACCGCCGCCGTCACCCGCGCCTTCCCCGAGCAGATGGCGATCTAGCCCTCGCAGTATGACCTTGCCGCTCCCGGACGTGGGTAGAGTCCGCTGGGGAGGCGGCAATGATCGGACGGCTGCATCACATGATCGTCGACTGCCCGGACCCGGCGCGGCTGGCCGCGTTCTGGTCCGCGGTGCTCGGCCTGCCGGTGACCTACGAGAGCCCGGACTTCAGCGTCGTGGCGGTCAGCGACACGAACTCCGGCCTGGCGTTCCAGCGGGCGCCCGGCAATACCCCGCCGACCTGGCCGGACCCGGCCGTGCCGCAGCAGTGGCATCCCGACGTGATGGTCGAGGACCCGGCCGAGGCCGGGCCGCGGGTGCTGGCGCTCGGCGCGACCAGCCTGGGCGGCGACGTGTACGCCGACCCGGCCGGGCATCCGTTCTGCCTGATCCGGCGGCCCCCCTGGGCCCCGCCCATCCCCGCGGACGGGCGGCCTGGGTAACCCGGCCCGCGCCGCAGATCCCGTAATCCGATCTCATCCGTCTCCGTTCCCGTCTGGTTCGCCCTTGCCGGAGCCGCTATGCCTCGCACACTGTCCTCCGTCGCCGTCTACCTCGGGTCCAGCATGGGCACCGACCCGGACTTCGCCGCCGCCGCGAAGAACCTGGGCCGGCTGCTGGCCGCGCGCGGTATCCGGCTGGTCTACGGCGGCGGCCGGGTCGGGCTGATGGGCGTGCTGGCCGACGCTGTGCTGCGCGGCGGCGGCGAAGTCATCGGGGTGATCACCCGCGCGCTGGAGGACAAGGAGATCTCGCACCACGGGCTGATGGACCTGACCGTGGTGCGCACGATGCACGAGCGGAAGGCGATGATGGCCGACCGGGCCGACGGGTTCATCATGCTGCCCGGCGGCTACGGCACCATGGATGAGTTCTTCGAGGTGCTGACCTGGACCCAGCTGGGCATCCACGTCAAGCCGTGCGCGGTCCTCGACGTGAACGGCTACTTCGGCCCGCTGCTCGGGCTGCTGGACCACGCGGCCGGGAAGGGGTTCCTCCGCGACGATCACCGGGAGATGGTGCTGACCGGCAGCGACCCGGCCGGCCTGCTCGACCGGATGGCGGCCTGGACCCCGCCGGCTACCGAGAAGTGGCTGGACCCCTCGGAGCGCTGAGGACCGCGGGCGCTAGCCGGCCAGGCGGGCCAGGCACCCGCACCGCACCCGCACCGCCCCGGAAATTCGGGCAGGATCTGGTGAATACGGGCGAAACGGTGAACTCGCTCCCTCCGTGCGGCGTTCTCAGCAGAGACGGGATTCGACCGGATTCCCGCTGGCGACAAGAAAGAAGGACACGTGCGTACCGATCACCGTCCCCGCCCCAGTGGCCCCGCCCCGCGGTGGTAGAGCCGTGGAGCTGGCTCGGCGACCCGCTGGCCATCGATCTCGCGAACACCGTGCGGCGCCGGGGGAGCCGCTACACCGACCTCATCAACAGCCCAGCTGATCTGCGGGTCTGGCTGGAATACCAACGCAAACGGGTACGGATCCCGCCCAAGGTGGACGACAACCTGATGGCCGAGTTCCTGGTCGTACGGGACCAGGTGCTGCGCATCCTGCGCGCGGCCGCGGACGGCTGGGTGCTGCCGGCCGCCGACGTCGCGGCCATCAACGAGCGGGTCCGCAACGCGCCCACGGTCCGGCTGCTGGCCACCCTGACCGGGCGCCATCTGATCACGCCGGTGACCCGGGCCGCGCCCGGCACCCGGCTGCTCGCCGACCTGGCCGCGTCCGTGGTCGATCTGCTCTCCGGGCCGGACGCGGAGTTCCTCGCGCTCTGCGACGCACCCGGCTGCGGGCAGTTCTAC
Source organism: Streptosporangiaceae bacterium (assembly GCA_036375995.1). Taxonomy (GTDB): domain Bacteria; phylum Actinomycetota; class Actinomycetes; order Streptosporangiales; family Streptosporangiaceae; genus DASVBE01. Next base: position 5,133 of record DASVBE010000011.1, read on the forward strand.
CTGCGCGGCCGTCCCAACCAGAACTGGTGCAGCCCGCAATGCGGCGCCCGGGCCCGCGCGCAGCGGCATGCGCAGCGGACCGGCCGCCGGGTCCCGCAGCTGGACAGCGAGCTCGCGGGCGCCGCGGCCGGAGCCTGAAACCGCCGGCCACCCCGGCCGGCCCGTACCAGGCCGGCCACCGCAGCCGTCACCGCAGACACGCCGCCCGCAGCGCCGCGGGCCCCTGCGGACCGCGCTGCGCCGCCCCAGCCCGCTATGCCGGAAGCTCCTGGCGGCGCAGCGCTACCACGCACCGGCCGGCCACCACGACCGGCTTCCCGGCCTCGGTCACCTCAGCGCCCGCGGGCGCCTCACCCGCCGCGCCGCCGGCCAGCCCCGCTGATCCGCGCACCGCGCCGGCCGCGCTGGCCGTGTCCGAGGTGTCGAGGACCAGCTCCCACGGGCCGCCCCACGGTCCCGGCAGCGTCCATTCCACCGGCTGGTCGTGCCCGTTGAACAGCAGCAGGAACGAGTCGTCGCTGACCCGCTGGCCGCGCCGGTCCCGGTCGGTGATCGCTTCGCCGTTCAGGTACACGCCCACCGCGGCCACGCCGGAATCCCAGTCCCGCCCGGTCATCTCGGTGCCGTCCGGCTTGAACCAGCCCAGGTCCACGGTGCCGCGGATGTCCCGGCCCTGGAACCAGCGCCGCCGCCGCAGCACCGGGTGCTCCCGGCGCAACGCGATCATCCGGCGGGTGAACTCCAGCAGGCCCTCGTCCACCGCGGCCCAGTCCGTCCAGGAGATCTCGTTGTCCTGGCAGTAGCCGTTGTTGTTGCCGTGCTGGGTGCGCCCGGCCTCGTCGCCGGACAGCAGCATGGTCACGCCCTGTGACAGCAGCAGGGTGGCGATGAAGTTGCGCTGCTGCTTGGCCCGCAGGGCCAGAACATCCGGATCGCTGGTGTCACCCTCGGTCCCGCAGTTCCAGGACCGGTTGTAGCTCTCCCCGTCCTTGTTGCCCTCGCCGTTGGCCTCGTTGTGCTTCTCGTTGTAGGAGACCAGGTCGCGCAGCGTGAACCCGTCGTGCGCGGTGACGAAGTTGACGCTCGCCCCGGGGTGCCTGGCGTCCTCCTGGTACAGGTCCGAGCTGCCGGTCAGCCGGGACGCGAACTCGCCCAGCGTGGCCGGCTCGCCGCGCCAGAAGTCCCGCACGGTGTCCCGGTAGCGGCCGTTCCACTCCGACCACAGCGCCGGGAAGTTGCCCACCTGGTAGCCGCCCTCGCCGATGTCCCACGGCTCGGCGATGAGCTTGACCTGGGACACCACCGGGTCCTGCTGGATCAGGTCGAAGAACGCGGACAGCCGGTCCACCTCGTGGAACTGCCGGGCCAGGCTGGCCGCCAGGTCGAAGCGGAACCCGTCCACGTGCATCTCGGTCACCCAGTACCGCAGCGAGTCCATGATCAGCTGCAGCGTGTGCGGGTGGCCGACGTTCAGGCTGTTGCCGGTCCCGGTGGTGTCGTAGTACCAGCGCTGGTTGTCCGGCACCAGCCGGTAGTAGGCCGCGTTGTCGATGCCCTTCATGGACAGCACCGGGCCCAGGTGGTTGCCCTCCGCGGTGTGGTTGTAGACCACGTCGAGGATCACCTCGATGCCCGCCTCGTGCAGCGCCCGCACCATGGCCTTGAACTCGGCGACCTGCTCGCCCCGGTCCCCGGCGGCCGCGTACTCGTTGTGCGGGGCCAGGAAGCCGATCGAGTTGTAGCCCCAGTAGTTGCGCAGCCCACGGTCCGCCAGGACCGAGTCGTGCACGAACTGGTGCACCGGCATCAGCTCCACCGCGGTGATGCCCAGGCTGGTCAGGTAGTCGATGGCGGCGGGGTGGGCCAGCCCGGAATACGTGCCGCGCTGCGCCTCGGGGATCCCGGGGTGCTGCCTGGTGAAGCCGCGGACGTGCATCTCGTAGATGACCGACTCGTTCAGCGGCACGTCCGGCGGCCGGTCGTTGCCCCAGTCGAAGTACGGGTTGTGCACCACGGAGCGGGGCATCAGCGGCGCGCTGTCGTCGTCGTTGCGCGAGTTCTCGTCGCCGAAGTTGTACGGGAAGCAGGCCTGGCCCCACCTCACCTGGCCCTCGATGGCCTTGGCGTACGGGTCGAGCAGCAGCTTGGCCGGGTTGCACCGCTGGCCGTGCTCGGGCGCCCAGTCGCCGTGCACCCGGTAGCCGTACCGCTGCCCGGGCGCCACCGAGGGCAGGTAGGCGTGCCAGCAGGACACGTCCCTCTCCTCCAGCCGGACCCGCTGCTCGGTGCCGTCGTCGCCGAACAGGCACAGGTCGACCGCGTCGGCGGCCTCGGAGAACAGCGAGAAGTTCGTGCCGCCGCCGTCATAGCTGGCGCCCAGTGGGTACGCGCGGCCCGGCCAGGTTTCAATGTGCTCAGTCAACGGCCACCGGATCCCTTCGCGACGACGGTCCGGGCGCCTCTACTGCCCAGGACCCGGCCACGATAACGACGCTGTCGGGGGGAAGGACCAGGTTCGGCCCGGAAGTTGTGACCGCGGGGTCCGAGGCGGCCAGCACGTCATGGTCCGGGCCGGCCCCGAAGACCCAGTCCGCGGTGCCGAGATTGCAGGCCACGGTGACCGGGCCGCGCCGCACGGTCAGCCACCCGGCCGCCTCGTCGCACTGCGCCACCGCCGAGCCCGGCCGCGGGTCGGCCAGCGCCGGGATCCGCCGCCGCAGCGCGATCAGCTCGGCGTACCAGGCCGCCATCCCGGCGTGGGGTGCCGCGCCCAGCTCCGCCCAGTCCAGCTTCGACCGGGCGAACGTGGCCTCCTCCTGCGGGTCGGGCACGTCGGCCGGGTCCCAGCCGAACGCGGCGAACTCCCGCCGCCGTCCCTCGCTGACCGCCGTGCCGAGCGCCGGGTCCCGGTGGTCGGTGAAGTACTGGAACGGCGCCGACGCCGCCCACTCCTCGCCCTGGAACAGCATCGGCACGAACGGCCCGGTCAGCAGCAGCGCCGCGGCGATCCGCAGCCGCCCCTCGCTGACCAGCGCGGCCAGCCGCTCGCCCGCGGCCCGGTTGCCGATCTGGTCGTGGTTCTGGGTGGCCACCACGAACGCCGTCCCGGGCAGCCCGTCCGGCGGCCGCCCGTGCCGCCGGTCCCGGTGCGGCGAGTAGGTCCCGTCGTACACCCACGCCTGCGACAGCGCCTTGGCCAGCAGCGGCAGCGGCCCGAAGTCCGCGTAGTACCCGCTGCGCTCCCCGGTCAGCGTCGCGTGCAGCGCGTGATGCCATTCGTCCGCCCAGGCCGCGGCCAGCCCGTAGCCGCCGGCCTGGCGGCTGCGCACGAACCGCGGGTCGTTCAGGTCGCTCTCGGCGATCAGGAACAGCGGCCGGCCGCACTGCGCGGCCAGCGCGTCCACCTCGGTGCCCAGCTCCTCCAGGATGTGCACCGCGGACTGGTCCGCGATCGCGTGCACGGCGTCCAGCCGCAGCCCGTCGCAGTGGTAGTCGCGCAGCCACATCAGCGCGTTGTCGATGACGAACCGGCGGACCTCGTCGCTGCCCGGGCCGTCGAAGTTGACCGCCGGGCCCCAGTTGGTCAGGTGCCGGCCGGAGAAGTACGGCCCGAACTCGGGCAGGTAGTTCCCGGCCGGGCCGAGGTGGTTGTAGACCACGTCCATGATCACCCCGAGGCCGTGCGCGTGCGCCGCGTCGACCAGGCGCTTCAGCCCGTCAGGCCCGCCGTAGGCGTGGTGCGGGGCGAACAGGTTCACCCCGTCGTACCCCCAGCCGTGGTCGCCGCCGAACTCCGCGGCCGGCATCAGCTCGATCGCGTCCACGCCGAGGGCGGCCAGGTGCGCCAGGTGCCCGATCGCCCCGTCGAACGTGCCTTCCGCGGAGAACGTGCCAGTGTGCAGCTCGTACAGCACCGCACCGGGCAGGGCCAGCCCGCGCCAGCCGCCGTCGGTCCAGCCGAACGCCCCGTGGTCCACGATCAGGGACGGGCCGTCAGGTCCCTCCGGCTGGTACGCCGAGCGCGGGTCCGGCCGTGGCGGGCCGTTATTTACGGAATACGAATAGCCGCCCGCGAGCCCCGCCGCCGCTGCCGGGCCAGCCCACCAGCCGCCGCCTGCGGCGGCCATCGGCGTCCGGCGGCCCCCGGCGACCAGGTCCACGCTGTCCTTGCCGGGCGCCCACACCCGCAGCTCAGCCATCGCCGTCCTCCCGCGCCAGCGGGGTGGCCGGGGCCAGCGGGGTCTCCGGGGCCAGCGGGGTCCCGGGGGCCAGCACCGCGACCGGGAAACGGGCCAGCAGGTCCGCCACCGGCACCGCGCCGCTGGCCGGCTCCCCGGTCAGCACGCTGCGCCAGTCGCCCGGCGGCAGCTGGACGGTGGTGCCCGCCCAGTCCCCGGCCAGGCCCACCACCAGCCGCGGCACCAGCACGGCCAGCCCGCCGGTGCGCCGGAACGCGACCGCGTGCCCGGCCTTCGCGCCGGTCACCGTCAGCGGCTCGTACCCGGACGCCGGGCCGAACGCCGCGGGATGCCGGCGGCGGTGCCGGAGCACCTTCGTGATCAGCCAGAGTTTCGGCCCGCCCTGGCCGGCCCGGGCCAGCGCCTGCTCCGGGCCGCCCCCGGCGCCAGCGCCGGCCTCGGTGCCGGCCTCGGTGCCGGTCAGCTCGGCCAGCAGCCGCTGCCGGGCCCGGTAGTCGACCGGGCGCCGGTTGTCCGGGTCGACCAGGGACAGGTCCCACACCTCGGTGCCCTGGTACAGGTCCGGGACGCCGGGGCAGGTCAGCAGCAGCGCGGTCTGCGCCAGCGAGCTGACCCGGCCCAGCTCGACGAGCCGGTGCTCGGCCAGGAACGTTTCCAGGTCGGCCACGAAGCCGTCATCGGCCAGGATCCCGGTGATGAACCCGGCGACGGCCTCGTCATAGGCGGGCGACGGGTCGGTCCACGAGGTGTGCCGCTTGGCTTCCCTGGTCGCCTTGGCCGCGAACGCCACGGCCCGGTCCGCGGTCAGCGGCCAGGCCCCCACCAGGGTCTGGTACAGCAGGTACTCGGTGTTCCGGTCCGGCCAGCCGGACCGCTTGTGCGGTTCACACCGCGCCGCCCAGCGGCGCACCGCGGCGATCCACGCCTCCGGCAACTCGGACAGCAGGCTGATCCGGGCCCGCACGTCCGCGCTGCGCTTGGTGTCGTGGGTGGACAGCGTCAGCATGGTCTCCGGCCAGCGAGCCGTGACCCGGGCCATCGCCCGGTGGAAGCCGGCCGTGCTTCCGCCGAACTGGCCGGGGTCGCCGCCGACCTCGTTCAGCGACACCAGCGGCAGGTACCGGTAGAACGCGGTGTCCTCCCCGCCCTTCGCCATGACCGGCGAGCTGACCTGGCCGAACCGCACCGCGAACTCGGTTTCCTCGGCTCCCGGGTAGCGCAGCAGGAGCAGGTCGGCCAGGAACGTGACCAGCTCGGCGTCGATCTCCGGGTGCCGCCCGGTCACGCTGGCCGCGGCGGCCGCGATGTGCTCCCGGTCCGCGGCGCTGGCGGGCCGCCCGGGCCTGGCGTACGGCCGGTACACGCTGAACCCGGCGATGAACGCGGTCAGCGCCTCGCGCAGCTCCCGCCGGGTGTGGTCGCGCTGCCGCCGGTGGCCCTCGCACACCCGGTCGAGCAGCTCGGTCAGCCGCTCCACCTCGGCGGCCAGGTCGTCCCGCATGATCTCGAGCTTGGCCGCGTAGAGCAGCCCGGCGTAGTCCCCGGTGACCCCGGTGAACCGGGCGTACCCGTCCCGCAGCGCGGCCTCCCCGGCCGGGTCGGCCATCAGCTGGCCGGCCGCGGTCAGGAAGTCGTAGCCGCTCGTCCCGGCGGTGGCCCAGGACCCGGGCAGCTCCTCCCCGGTGGCCAGGATCTTCTCCACCACCACGTACCCGCCGCCGGTGGCCTCGCGCAGCCGGTCCAGGTAGCCCTCCGGGTCGGCCAGGCCGTCCACGTGGTCCACCCGCAGGCCGTCCACCGTGCCCGCGGCGACCAGCCGGAGGATCAGCCGGTGCGTGTCCGCGAACACGTCGGCCTCCTCGACCCGCAGCCCGGCCAGCGACTGGATGTCGAAGAACCGCCGGTAGGAGATCTCCTCGGCCGCGGTCCGCCAGTACGCCAGCCGGTAGTTCTGCTCGCTGAGCAGCGCGTCCAGCGCGTCCGGGTCCCGGTTCAGCGCGACGATCTCGGCGTCGAGCGCGCTGGCCACGGCCGGCTCCCTGGCGGCCAGCGCGGCCAGCCGGGCCCGCAGGATCTCCTTGTCCCGGTGCCGTCCGGTGACCGCGACCGGGTCGGTCCGCCGCGCGTCCGGCAGCCGGGCGAAGTCCCCGGCCAGTGCGGCCAGCGCGGTCGCGCCCTGCGGGTCGGCCGGGCCCGCCGGGCCGCAGTGCCCGGCCCGCAGCGCGGCCCGGTTGAGCAGGCTGCCCAGGGTCCGCGGGGACAGCGGCACCTCCTGGTCGAAGTAGCGCACGGTGAACGAGCCGCCGTTCCGCTCGACGGCCAGCTGGCCGGCCTCGAGCACCCGGCCGTAGTGGTCGCCGAGGATCGGCATCAGCACGATCTTGGCCAGCTTGCGTTCCGGCGGGTCCCAGTCGATGTCGAAGTACCTGGCGTACGGGCTGGACGGCCCGTTCTCCAGCACGTCCCACCACCAGGCGTTGGCCCGCCCGGCCAGCGCCATGTGGTTGGGCACGATGTCGAGCACCTGGCGCAGGCCCCGGGCGGCCAGCGCGGCGGCCAGCCGCTGGTGGCCGGCCTCGCCGCCCAGCTCGGCGTTCAGCTTCGCGTGGTCGGTCACGTCGTAGCCGTGCGTGCTGCCCGGCGCCGCCTGCAGGTACGGCGAGCAGTACAGGTGGCTCACCCCGAGGTCGTCCAGGTAGCCGGCGATCGCGGCGGCGTCGTCGAAGGTGAATCCGGCGTGCAGCTGGACCCGGTAGGTCGCCGTCCGGTGTATTTGCGGCGATCGGGGTACGGAACCGGCATGCCCGACGACAGCTCCCCCCGTTCCCCCCGTGTCCCCGGTCGGTCCGATGACTCCTCCTCCAGCGGATCGGCCGCGGGCGAGTTCTCCCGCGACATGCAGTACATCACTACCCGGATCACCGCCGACGGCGCGGACGGCTACCGCGCCGAGCCCGGCCGGTACCGGCTGATCGTGGCCCGGGCCTGCCCCTGGGCGAACCGCGCAATCATCGTCCGCCGCCTGCTCGGCCTGGAGGACGCGCTGTCGATGGGCATCTGCGGCCCGGTGCACGACGAGCGGAGCTGGACCTTCGACCTGGACCCCGGCGGCCGCGACCCGGTGCTCGGCATCGAGCGGCTGCAGCAGGCGTACTTCGCCCGGGTCCCCGGCTACCCGCGCGGCATCACCGTGCCCGCGATCGTGGACATCCGCACCGGCCAGGTGGTGACCAACGACTTCCCCACGCTGACCTTCGACCTGTGCACCCAGTGGCGGCCCTACTGCCGGCCCGGCGCGCCCGAGCTGTGGCCAGAAGACCGGCGCGCGGAGATGGACGAGGTCAACGCGGTGGTGTTCACCGACGTGAACAACGGCGTGTACCGGTGCGGGTTCGCGACCTCGCAGCAGGCCTACGACGGGGCCTACCGGGCGCTGTTCGCCCGGCTGGACTGGCTGTCCGCCCGGCTGGCCGGGCAGCGCTACCTGGTCGGCGACACGATCACCGAGTCCGACGTCCGGCTGTTCACCACGCTGGCCCGGTTCGACGCGGTGTACCACGGCCACTTCAAGTGCAACCGGCAGAAGCTGGCCGAGATGCCGGTGCTGTGGGCCTACGCCCGTGACCTGTTCCAGACCCCGGGGTTCGGCGACACGATCGACTTCGACCACATCAAGCGGCACTACTACCAGGTGCACCGCAGCATCAACCCGAGCGGCATCGTGCCGGCCGGCCCGGACCTGTCCGGCTGGCTGACCCCGCACGGCCGCGAGGCCCTCGGCGGGCGGCCGTTCGGGGACGGCACGCCGCCCGGGCCGCCGGCGCCCGGCGAGCAGGTCCCGGCGGGCCACCGGGCGCTTGCCGCGGCGGCCTGACGGGCCGGCCGGAGATGAGCCAGGAGACCCGGCGAACGGTCCTGGTCGCGGGCGCGGCCAACCTCTTCATCGCCCTGTCCAAGGTGGCCGCCGGGCTGATCAGCGGGTCCTCGGCGATGCTCGCCGAGGGTGCGCACTCCATCGCCGACACGGTCAACCAGGGGTTCCTGCTGGTCTCGCTGCGCACCGGGGCCCGGCCCGCGGACGAGGAGTTCCCCTTCGGGCACGGCCAGGAGCGGTATTTCTGGTCGCTGCTGGCCGCGGTGGGGATCTTCGTGGCGGGTGCCGGGTTCTCGATCTACGACGGGGTGCTGTCCATCATCACGGGACGGTCCAGCGGCAGCCTGCTGATCTCGTACATCGTCCTGGGCGTCTCCCTGATCGCCGAGGGGACGTCGCTAACCAGGGCGACGCGGCAGCTGCACGGCGAGGCCACGGACCGGCGGCGGCGGCTGTTCGACCACATCCAGCGCAGCCGGGACACCACGGTCAAGGCGGCCTTCTTCGAGGACGTCGCGGCCGTCGTGGGCCTGATGGTGGCTGCGGCCGGGCTCAGCCTGGAAGCGCTGACCGGGTCGCCGGTGTGGGACGGCGGTGCGTCGATCGTCATCGGGCTGCTGCTCGTCGTGGTGGCCTTCCGGCTCGGCAACGACAGCAAGGACGGGCTGATCGGGCAGGCCGCCGACCCCGACGAGCAGGGGGTGATCCGGGACGAGATCGAGTCCACCCCGGGCATCGCGAAGATCGTCGAGCTGCAGACCATGCACCTGGGCCCGGAAAGCCTGATCGTCGCGGCCCGGGTGGCGTTCAGTGACGGGATTTCCGCGGACCGGGCCGAGGACATCGCCGGCGACATCGACGATCGGCTGCGCAAGAAGCTGCCGCTCATGCCGCACGTGTTCATCGACCCAACCCAGACATGATGGGCCCGGTGGCCGCCGTCGGAGGGCTGCGTCATATCGGTCTCCGTTGCGGTGCGGCGGGCCCGGCCGGGCGGGCGGGCTCCCGGTAGGACGGCTGCCGCGCGCCGGACTCACCGCTGCGGGCGCTTGCGGGGGGCGGCGGAGCGGGGCGGCTGGGCGCGCATGTGGTCGCGGACGCGGGTCATGATGCCGCCGAGGTGGCCCACGTCGTCGCCGGTGAGCGGGTCGAACAGCAGGCGGCGGCAGACCTGGACGTGCCCGGGCAGGACGCGGCCGAAGAGGGCCAGGCCGGTGCCGGTGATGGTGACCAGGGTGGACCGGTCGTCGTCGGGGCTGGGGCCGCGGGTGATGAGGCCGGCCTTTTCCAGCAGGCCCGCCTGGTAGGTCAGGCCGCTGCGGCTGTAGACGACCCCGTCGGCCAGCTCGGTCATGGTCAGCGGGCCGCCGGCGCTGGCCAGGCGGGCCAGCAGCTGGAACTGGACGTAGCTGAGGCCGCCCTCGGCGCGCAGCTGCTGCTCGACCTGGTGCTGAAGCAGGCTGACGGCTTCCATGAGCACGAAGTAGGCATCCAGCTCCTCCGGGCCGAGCGCCTGGTCGTCCCCGGTCCTGGCGCCGGCGTCCGGCTGGCTGTCGCCCACTTCCTCACGCTACATGCTGCGAACTCAAAGCACTGTGAGAAGCGTCACCTGCTCGGCCGGTGTTGCTTCGAAGTCGAAGCAGCTATCGTTCCTCTATATGCTTCAACTTCGAAGCATCTGGTAAAGGAGAGATCATGAAGGCCGTGCGTTTTCACTCCTACGGCGACAGCGGCGTCCTGGTCTGCGAGGACACCGCCCGCCCGGGGCCGGGACCGGGGCAGGTGGTGGTGAAGGTGGCCGGCGCCGCGTTCAACCCGCTGGACGTCGCGATCCGCGCGGGCTATGTGCGGCAGGTCTTCCCGGTGGCCTTGCCGCACGTCCCGAACTACGACGTGGCCGGGGTCATCACCGAAGCCGGCCAGGGCGTGAACGGCTGGCGCGCAGGGCACGCGGTGGTGGCGTTCCTGCCGGTGACCGCACCCGGCGCGGCCGCCGAGTACGCCGCCGTCCCCGCCGGGGTGCTGGCCGCCGCGCCCCGCGCCGTCGAACTCGCCGACGCCGCGGCGCTGCCCTCGGCCGGCCTGACCGCGTGGCAGTCGCTGTTCGAGCACGCCCGCCTGACGGCCGGCCAGAGCATCCTGATCAACGGCGCGGGCGGCGCGGTCGGCGGGTACGCCGTCCAGCTGGCCAGGCAGGCCGGAGCCACCGTGACCGCGACCGCCAGCGCCCGCAGCACCGGCCGGATCCGCTCCTACGGCCCGGACCGGATCATCGATTACACCGCCACCCCGCTCCCCGGCGCGCTGACCGGGCAGCAGTTCGACGTGGTGCTGAACCTGGTGCGCACCAGCCCGGCGGAGACCGCGCAGCTAGCGGGCCTGACCGCCGATAGCGGCGCGTTCGTCAGCACCACCTTCCCCGATCTCGAGGACGCCGGGCGCGGGGTCCGGGTGGTGTCCGTCGTCGCGCGCAGCGACGCCGGCCAGCTCGCCGGCCTGGTCGCCCGCGTCGACGCCGGGGACCTGCGGATCGACGTCGCCCAGCGGCGGCCGCTGCGCGACCTGGCCGCCGTCCACGACCAGGCCGTGGCCGGGCAGCTGCCGGGCAAGACGGTCCTGATCCCCTGACCGCCGCAGCCCCGGTCCGGCCGCTGATTCACCGGCCGAAAGCGCCGGCCCGCGCATATTGTCAGCGGCCGCGGTTACTGTGGGGTCCATGACGACCTACCGGGACACCGCTCTGACCGGCCACGACGGCGGCCCGGAGGCTGAGCTGGAGGCGCACCGCCGGGAACTGACCGGCTACTGCTACCGCATGCTCGGCTCCGGCTTCGAAGCCGAAGACGCGGTGCAGGAAACCATGGTGCGGGCCTGGAAGGGCATTGACGGCTTCGACGGGCGGGCCTCGCTGCGCTCCTGGATGTACCGCATCGCCACCAACGTGTGCATCGACATGCTGCAGGGCCCGCAGCGCCGGGCCCGGCCGATGGACCTCGGCCCCTGCTCGACCGCGGCCGCGGTCATCCCCGCGCCGCTGGCCGAGAGTTCCTGGGTGCTGCCGATGCCGGACGCGCGCGCCGAGCCGTCCGGCGCGGACCCCGCCGAGCTGGCCGCCTACCGCGAGTCGATCCGGCTCGCGTTCGTGGCCGCGCTGCAGTTCCTGCCGCCCCGCCAGCGGGCGATCCTGATCCTCCGCGAGGTGCTGCGCTGGCAGGCCGCCGAGGTCGCCGAGCTACTCGACACCACGGTCGTCTCGGTCAACAGCGCCCTGCAGCGGGCCCGCGCCACGCTGGCCGCGGCGGGCCCGAGCGCCGACGCCCGCGAGCCGGCCGGCCTGGACCCGGCCCAGCAGGAGCTGCTCGACAGGTACGTGGATGCGTTCGAGCGCTACGACGTCGCCTCGTTCGTCTCCCTGCTGCGCGAGGACGCCACGTTCTCCATGCCGCCGCACCCCATGTGGATCAGCGGCCCGGTCGAGGTCAGCAGCTGGCTGCTCGGCCCCGGCATCGGCTGCCGCGGTTCCCGCCTGGTCGCCACCACGGCCAACGGCTGCGCCGCGTTCGGCAGCTACCGTCCCGACCCGGCCGGCGGCCACACCCCGTTCGCCCTCCAGGTCATCGAGACCTCCGGCGGCCAGGTCTCGGCGATCCACAATTTCCTGTTCCCCGAGCTGTTCGCCGCGTTCGGGCTCCCCACCCACCTGGACGCTTAGGCCGGCGGCGCGGTCGCTGGCCCGGAAGGCCCGGGCTGGATACATTCGTGCCCATGTTCGAATCGGCGGACGGGCTCGAACGGCTGAACGACGACCAGCGCCGGGCGGCGGTGCACGACGGCGGGCCGCTGCTGATCCTGGCCGGCGCGGGCACCGGCAAGACCGGCACGCTGGTGGCCCGGGCCACCTGGCTGCGCTCCCGCGGCATCCCGGCCAGCCGGATCCTGCTGCTCACGTTCACCCGCCGGGCCGCCGACGACATCATGGCCCGGGTCGCCCCGGCCAACGCGGCCGCCTCCGAGCGGATCTGCGGGGGCACGTTCCACGCGATCGCGCACCGGATCATCCGCGAGCATGCCGAGTCGTTCGCGCTGCCGCCGGAGTTCAGCGTGCTCGACCCGGCCGACGTCACCGACCTGATGGACCGGCTGCGCGCCGAGCACGACCTGGTCGGCACCGCCCGCCGGGCGCCGCGCGCCGCGGTGTGCGCCGACATCTACACCCGCTGCGTGAACACCCGCACCACGGTGGCCGAGGTGGTCCAGTCCGGCTTCCCGTGGTGCACCGACTTCACCGCCGCGCTGTCCGGCCTGTTCCGCGGCTACGTGGCGCACAAACGGCAGCACGGGCTGGTCGACTTCGACGACCTGCTGCTGCTGTGGCGTGCCGCGCTGGCCGACGAGGCCGCCGGGCCGGCCCTGCGCGGCCTGTTCGGCGCTGTGCTCGTCGACGAGTACCAGGACGTCAACGCGGTCCAGGCGGACATCGTCCGGCTGCTCCGCCCGGACGGCCAGGGGCTGACCTGCGTCGGCGACGACGCCCAGGCCATCTACGGGTTCCGCGGCGCCGACCCGGCCCACCTGCGCGCGCTGGCCGCCACCTACCCGGACCTGACCGTGCTCCGGCTGGGCCGCAACTACCGGTCCCGGCAGGCCGTGCTCGGGCTGGCCAACGCGGTCCGGCCGCAGTCGGACGGGCTCGAGCTGGGCCTGACCGCGGACCGGCGGGGCGGCTTGCCACCGCTGCTGGTCCGCTGCCACGACGAGGCCACCCAGGCCCGGGAGATCTGCGCGCGGGTGCTCACCGCCCACGAGAACGGCACCGACCTGCGGGACCAGGCCGTGCTGGTCCGCACGGCGCACCACAGCGACGTGCTGGAGATCGAGCTGGCCGCCCGCGGCATCCCGTTCAGGAAGTACGGCGGGCTGAAGTTCACCGAGGCCGCGCACGTCAAGGACTTCCTGGCGGCGGCCCGGGTGGTCGCCAACCCGGCCGACGACCTGGCCTGGTTCCGGCTGCTTCGGCTGCACGAGGGCATCGGCCCGGTGCTGGCCCGCCGGGTCACCGAGGCGCTGGCGCTGGCCGAGCCCGGCCCGCTGACCCGCTGGCCGGACGCGCTCGCGCTGATCCCGGCCCGCGCCCGGGCCGGGGTGGGCGCCACCGTGGCCGGCCTGATCAAAGCGGCCGGCCTGGACAGCACCGCCGAACGCGCCACGCTGATCCTGGCCGCGCTGCACGACCCGCTGCGGGCCCGCTACGCGGACGCCGCCGTCCGGATCGGCGACCTGGAGCGGCTGGCCGACGCGGCCGCCAGCCGGCCGTCACTGCACGACGCGCTGACCGAGATCGCGCTGGACCCCCCGGTGTCCGCCGGCGACCTGGCCGGCCCTCCGCGGCTGGACGAGGACTACCTGATCATCTCCACCGTGCACTCGGCCAAGGGCCTGGAATGGCCGGTCGTGCACCTGCCGCACCTGGTCGACGGGGCGGTGCCCAGCGACATGGCGCTCGGCACCGCGGAGGGGCTGGCCGAGGAGCGCCGGCTGTTCTACGTCGCGGTCACCCGGGCCCGGGACCAGCTGTACCTGTACGCGCCGCTGCGCATGCACCACCGGCGCACCGCCCGCGACGACCGGCACAGCTACGCGCCGCTGACCCGGTTCCTGGACGCCGCCGCGCTGGCCCAGGTCGAGGTGACCGACGCGGCCCCGCCGGTGCCGCTGGTCCCGCGGGTGGCCGCGCTGGCCGCCACCGTGGACGCCGACCTGGACGCGCTCTGGGCCTGACGGGCCTGACCGCCGGCCTCGCTAGTCCTGGCTGGCGACAGCCTGGGCGAACGCCCACGCGTCGGCCACGATCGTGTGCAGGTCCCGTGACGGCTGCCAGCCCAGGTCGGCGCGGATCCGGTCGGACGAGGCGACCAGGATCGCCGGGTCACCGGGACGCCGCCCGGCGATCTGCGCCGGGATGTCCAGGCCGGTGACGTCCTGGCAGGCGGCCAGGATCTCCCGGTTGGAGAACCCGGTCCCGCTGCCCAGGTTGTAGATCTTGTGCTCGCCCGGCGTGCACGCCTCCAGCGCGAGCAGGTGCGCCTGGGCCAGGTCGGCGACGTGGATGTAATCCCGCACGCAGGTGCCGTCCGGGGTCGGGTAGTCGTCCCCGAAGATCCGCACCGGCCCGTCCCCGCGCCGGGCCACCGCCAGCACGTTCGGGATCAGGTGGGTCTCCGGCGAGTGGCGCTCGCCGAGCCACTGGCCGCCCGGGTCCCGGTAGGCGCCCGCGACGTTGAAGTAGCGCAGGCTGACCGCGGCCATCCCGTGCATCCGCGCGTACTCGGTGAGCACGGTGTCCACGGCCACCTTGGTCGCGCCGTACGGGTTGGTCGGCAGCGCCAGCGCGGTCTCCCTGATCGGCACGCTGGCCGGGTCCCCGTACACCGCGGCGGTGGAGGAGAACACGATCCGCCGCACCCCGGCCTCGCGCATCGCCTCCAGCAGCGCGACCGAGCCGCCCAGGTTCGCCGACCAGTACCGGTCCGGGTACGCGACCGACTCGCCCACCAGCGACTTGGCCGCGAAGTGGAGCACCGCGTCGACGCCGTCGGTCAGCACCTTGGCCGCGTCCTTGCGGATGTCGCCCACCGTGAACTCCGCGCCCTCGGGCACGCCGGCCCGGTGCCCGGTGGACAGGTCGTCGAGAACTACGACCTCGTGGCCGGCCCCCAGCAGCTGGGCGGCGACCACGCTGCCGATATAACCGGCGCCGCCGGTAACGAGCAGCCTCAATTCATCTCCCTGGTCCGTGCGGCGGCGTTCCCGCGCGGGCCGTCCCCGGCCCGCGTTCCTGACACCGCATCGTAGGGCGTTCGGGTGAATGGCCAACCCGGGCCCGCCCTAAAGTGAGCGCCATGACCACCCCCGTGTTGCAGATCCTTATTGCCAGCACCCGCCCGGGCCGGGTCGGCCCGTCGGTCGCGGCGTGGATCCATGAGCGCGCCCTGTCACACGGCGGGTTCACCGTCGAGCTGATCGACCTCGCTGAGGTGAACCTGCCCATGTACGACGAGCCCAAGCACCCGCGGCTGCAGGAGTACACCCATCAGCACACCAAGGACTGGAGCGCCACGATCAGCCGCGCGGACGCTTTCATCTTCGTTATCCCGGAGTACAACTACGGGTTCAACGCGGCGATCAAGAACGCCATTGACTATCTCAACCACGAATGGAAGTACAAGCCGGCCGGCCTGGTCAGCTACGGCGGGGTGGGGGCGGGCACCCGGGCCGCCCAGATGCTCAAGCAGGTGCTGACCACGCTGCGGATGGTCCCGTTGTTCGAGGCGGTGAGCATCCCGTTCGTGCCGCAGTTCCTGGACGCGGACCGCAGGCTGCAGCCGAACGAGATCATGGAAACCGCGGCCACCGCCATGCTGGACGAGCTGGTCAGGACCTCGGTCGCGCTGCGCGCCCTGCGCGAGCCCGCCGACCGCGGCCATCCCGCCGTCGCGGGCACAAATTCCTGAGGGATACGCGACGCGGCGGCGTCTCCCGGTATCGCAGGAGACGCCGCCGCGGGCCTGACTGAACGGGCCTAGTGGCAGGTGACCACCTTCGCCACCGCGAACCCGGCGACCCCGTCACCGTTCACGCTGGTGCCGCTGTCGTTGTCGAACAGGAACAGCCGCTTCCCGTGGTAGGTGACCTGGAGCCGGTGGTGCGCGCCGAAGGGCTTGGTGCCCAGGCAGGACGCGCCGGCCGGGATGGTCTTGCCCTTGGGCAGCACCAGCCGCGGCCACACCAGCAGGCAGCTGCCGGTGCAGGCCCCGCTGGGCAGCACGTACAGCGCCCGCCCGGCCACCCCGTGCCGGGCCGCGGTCAGGATCTTGCCGAAGCCCATCCGGTTCGCCGGATGGACCATGGTGACCCTGTGCGAGATGGCCATGGGCGACCCGCAGCGCACCACCCGGGCGGCCTTGAAGCCCTCCAGCCCGTCGCCGCTCACCGAGATCCCCGAGTCCTGCGCGAACGTGTACAGCCGGTGGCCGTGGTAGGTGACCTGGAGCCGGTGGTGCGCCCCGAACGGCTTGGTGCCCAGGCAGGACGCGCCGGTCGGTATCGTCTTGCCCCGGGGCAGCACCAGCCGCGGCCACACGGTGAGGCAGCCCGCGGTGCAGCTGGAGCCGGGCAGGATGTACAGCGCCCTCCCTGACCTGGCGGTGACCAGCATGCGGCCGATGCCCATCCGGTTCCTGATCTTCACCATCCTGGCGGTTCTGGTCGCCGCCGGGCGGGCCTGGGTGTGGTGGGCGGCGCGGGCCGGGTGGGTGGCGGCCCCGGCGCTGAGCGTGCCGAGGCCGCCCGCGGCCAGTGCGGCCGCGGCGGTGACCGCGGCGGCGGTGCGGGCCATGCGTTGGCGGGAGCCGCGAGGCGGCCGGTGCGTGTTGCCGATCAAGGTCATCACTCCCTATCGCGGACAGGACTTCCTGCCGGGCCGCGCGGCGCCGGTCCGCAAGCGGCCCGTTGCTGCACACGGGCCGGCCGGGCCCCAGGTTCACCTCGCCAGGTGACGGTCTGGTTGCAGTTCGCCCGTTAGGCTGCCGGGAGGCCGACCGACCGGAGAAAAACACAAGTGACCAGCCAGCCACACGGGCCGTCGCTGCGGCAGCTGCCGGGGTTGTCCAACGCGGTCCGGCACCAGTTCGACTTCGCCGACGACCGGTACGAGTGGCGGCGCCTGTTCTCCGAGCTGTTCGGTACGTTCCTGCTGGTCCTGGCGGCGGCCGGGGGGCCGATGGTGAACGCCAGGTTCGGCGGGCAGGTCACCGGCAACGCTGCGCTGGCGGTCGCCCCGGCGCTGACCGTGATGGCCATCATCCTGTTCATGGGCACGGTCTCCGGGGCGCACCTGAACCCGGCGGTGACCGTCGGCTTCGCGCTGCGCGGCGACTTCCCGTGGAAGAGGGTGCCCGGCTACCTGGTCGTCCAGTTCGGCGGTTCGGTGCTGGCCGCGCTGGTGCTGCGGGCGCTGCTCGGCAGCCAGGGCACGGCCGGGCTGACCCTGCCGGGCCCTGGCGTCTCCGCGGGGTCCGCGCTGATCTGGGAGCTGATCCTGACCACCGGGCTGGCCAGCGTGATCCTCGGCACCGCGTCCGGGGCGCAGGCGGTCGGTGCGTTCGCCGCGATCGGGGTGGGCGCCTACATCGCGCTGGCCGGGCTGTGGGCCGGGCCGCCCAGCGGTGCGTCGATGAACCCGGCCCGGTCACTGGGCCCGGACCTGGTGGCCGGCCACTGGCAGGCGTGGTGGGCGTACCTGGCCGGGCCGCTGGCCGGCGCGGTGATCGCGGTCGGCATCGCGTGGATCCTGCGCGGTGCGGGCGGCGGCCTGCACGGCACCGAGGCCGCCCAGGGCACGCTGGGCACCGAGTGGTTCCCCGGCCCCCAGGGCGCGTCGCCCGGGCCGGCCGAGCCGCGGTCGTGACTGTCGGTCTGTTCTGGCAGGCTGGAGGTATGGCTGACACCCTCACGCTGATGGCTGTGCACGCTCACCCGGACGACGAGTCGTCGAGCACCGGCGGCGTGCTCGCGATGTACTCCGACGAAGGCATCAGGACCGTGGTCGTGACCTGTACCAACGGCGAGTTCGGCGACGCGCCCGGGAAGGTCAAGCCCGGCGCGGACGGTCACGACCCCGGTGAGGTCGCCGAGCTCCGGCTGGCCGAGCTGCGGACGGCCAGCGACATCCTGAAGGTCAGCCATCTGGAGATGCTCGGCTACCACGACTCGGGCATGCCCGACTGGGATTACAAGGACCGGCCGGACGTGTTCGGCAACGTCCCGCTGGACGTGGTCACCGAGCAGATCGCCGCGCTGATCCGGCAGTACCGCCCGCAGGTGCTGGTCACCTACGACGACCAGAGCGGCTACGACCACCCCGATCACGTGCACGCCGCCCGGGCCGCGATGGCCGCGGCCAAGGCCACCGGCATCCCGGACAAGGTGTACCTGATCGCCTACCGCGAGAGCCGCTGGCGCGACCTGGCCCGGGAGCTGAAGGAGCGCGGCATCAGCTTCGGCGACGGCGACGAGGAATGGGAAGAGCCCAGCCCCGAGGACGACCTGCGGATGCGCGAGTCCGAGGCGCGGATCACCACCACCGTGGACATTCAGTCGGTACTGGACCGCAAGGGCGAGGCGCTGCGCACGCACGCCAGCCAGATCGACGACTCGTGGTTCTCCAAGATCCCCGAGGACATCGTCGGCAAGATGTTCGGCGAGGAAACGTTTATCCGCGCCATCGACAAGACCGGCGCGCCCATCCCGGAAGATGATCTGTTCGCCGGCCTCCGGTAGCCCCCCGGCCGGCGAAGCCGGCAGGGCGAGCGCAGGTGCCTCTCAAGCGGCCCTGCGCTCGCCAGCAAGCACAACGCGAGCGGCCAGCACTGCAGACTAGGGGCGTGGGCCAGCACATCAGGACCCGGATCCGGGTTACCGGGACGGTGCAGGGCGTCGGCTTCCGGCCGTTCGTCTAC
>DASVBE010000161.1:0-4737 GCA_036375995.1 Streptosporangiaceae bacterium
CGGCACCGCGGTTATGGCCAGCGACCCGGCTTCCTGGCGGACCGAGCTGGCCGGGGTCAGCCCGGGGGCGATCAGCGGCAGCAGCTGGCTGGCGAAGTCCAGGATCTGCCGCGGCACCCGGTAGCCCGCGGTCAGCTCGCGCCGCCAGGCCGCGGGCTTGCCCAGGTGGAACAGCAGCTCCTGCCAGCTGGCGGTGGCCCACGCGGTGGTGCCCTGGGCGATGTCGCCGAGCACGGTGGCCGACCCGGTGGCGCACCGGCGGCCGATCGCCCGGCACTCCATCGCGGACAGGTCCTGGGCCTCGTCCACCACCACGTGCGACAGGCTCGGCGTCCGCTCGATCAGGTCCCTGGCCTCGTCGATCAGCACTGCGTCGGCCGGTGACCAGCGGGCCGAGCCGGGCCCGCGGGGCGGCACCGGCCAGCGGATCGCGTCCTGCTCGTCCGGGTCCAGCACGCCGCTGGCCGCCCGGGCCAGCAGCTCAGGGTCGGACAGCAGGCTGAACACCAGCCGGACCGGGTCGGCCTTGGGCCACATCTGGTCGACCACGGCGCGCACCGGCCGGGTCCGCCGGACCGCCTCGTGCGTCCGGTCGTCGCAGCTCTCCCCGGCCTCTTCCATCATCGACAGCACGACGTGCGCGATCCGGTGGGAGAGCATCTCCCGCCCGGTCCCGTACCGGACCCCGCGCTCGCGCAGTTCCGCGGCCAGCTCGGCGAGCTGCCAGGACCCGACCCGCCACCGGCGCGAGCCGCGGGCCAGCACGAGCGCCTCGGCGGGCTCGGCCAGCCGCTCCCACAGCGCCCGGCGGAGAACCCCGGCCATCCGCGCCTCGCCCTTGATCCGCGCCGCGGCCGGCTCGTCGGCGGCCCGTACCGGGACGCTGGCCAGCAGGTCGGTGACCGACGACTGGGCCACGTCGAGCTCGCCGAGGGCGGGCAGCACGTTGCCGATGTAGGAGAGAAAGGCCCGGTTCGGCCCGACCACCAGCACGCCGCCGCGGCTCATCCGCTCGCGGTGCGCGTACAGCAGGTAGGCGACCCGGTGCAGGCCCACCGCGGTCTTGCCGGTGCCGGGCGCACCCTGCACGCAGACCGTCTGGTCGGAGTCGGCGCGGACGATGTCATCCTGGTCGGGCTGGATGGTGGAGACGATGTCGCGCATCGGGCCGGACCGGGGCCGCTCGATCTCGTTCAGCAGGATCTGGCTGACCGCGCCCGCGCCGGGGGCGGCGGGCCGGGTGAAGTCCTCGTCCTCGAACGCGGTCAGGTCCCCGCCGGAGAAGCCGAACCGGCGCCGGTGCGCCAGGCCCATCGGCTCGGCCGGGCTGGCCCGGTAGAACGGCCGGGACACCGGGGCCCGCCAGTCGATCACCACCGGGTGGCCGTCCGGGTCGTGCACATGACGGCGGCCGATGTGGAACCGCTCGCCACCGAACTCGCCGCCCTGCTCGCGGGCGTAGTCGAGGCGGCCGAAGAACAGCGGCGTGCCCGGCAGGTCGGTCAGGGCCTCGGCCCGGTGGTAGAGGGCGGCCTTGAGGTACTCCTCGGAGACCGGGTCACCGCCCAGGGCGCGCAGCGACAGCACGTCCTCGCGCATCAGCCGGAGAAACTCCCGGGCGGCGCTCAGGTGGGCCCGCTCGGCGGCGAGCACGGAATCTGGGTCAGCAGCGGGATCTGGGTCGGGGCCGGTGCCGCTGGCCGAGGGCATGGGACATCACCTCTATGGCGTGGGGAGTCGGCACAAGGGCCAAGAGCCTAGCTCACCGCCGGCGGTGAGTCACCTGGTTATCGGGGGTGGGCCGCAACACCGTAATCCTTAAGAATCGTGAGCAGGCAGGGCGGCGGCGGGCTTCCACTGCCAGTGGAAACCGGCGACGGCCTTTTCCAGCGAGCGCAGGAACCGGTGCGCCGAGTGCTCCCGGTCCAGGGTCACCTCGTCCTGCTCCACGACGTCGCCGTCGACCCCGTCCCACACCGCCCACCACAGCGTCTGCGGCAGCATGTCGGGATGGAACTCGACCCGCAGGTCGAGGTTCTCCAGGCGGCGCATGACCGCCCGGCGGTACTGACGCTCCTGCGGGTCGTCCAGGTTCCCTGGGTACTGGTAGGAGGTCCAGTACTCAAGGGTGAGCGTCTCGCCCAGGGCCAGGGTCTTGGACAGCGGGATGTCCACCCCGTAGATGCCGGAACTGATCTTGTACAGCGAGCCGGAGACCTCGCCGCAGCCGTGGCCGGTCTCCAGCGTGACGATGCTGGTGTCGTAGAGGTACGGGATGTGGTCGACGTCGTCCGCGATGGCCTCGATGACCTGCGTGGTCCTGGTCGAGGCGAGCCGCCCGTCGGGGCCGACGTAGACGTGGTCGTGCATGGACAGGGTCTGGTGCCGGCGCGGGCCCATCACCCTGGCCACCGCGGAGAACGACTCCGGGGACAGCGGGTTGTCCCCGGCCAGCACGCTGATCGCCCGCGACCCGGACCACAGCCGCCACAGCCGTTCCTGCTCCTGGCCGGTCAGCCCGAAGGTGTCGATCAGCAGCTGGAGCGCGGACCGGCTGACCAGGCGG
Organism: Streptosporangiaceae bacterium; assembly: GCA_036375995.1. Taxonomy (GTDB): domain Bacteria; phylum Actinomycetota; class Actinomycetes; order Streptosporangiales; family Streptosporangiaceae; genus DASVBE01. Next base: position 2,567 of record DASVBE010000161.1, read on the forward strand.
CCGGACAGGGCCCGGGCGACGGTGTCCTTCAGCTGGTGCGCGACAACGTCGGACGCCCCGGCCGCGCGGGGGTGGTTCCACAGGTGCTGGGCCACCGCCTCGGCCACGGCCAGCTGGTTGATCGCGCCCGGGCGGAACCGCACCGCGTGCTGCTCCCACACGCGGCGGTAGCGGCCCGGCCGGAGCAGTAACTCCCGCAGGTAGCTTGCGGCAGCCCGGCGGCCGAATTCGGTAGGCGCGTCGGTCACGGTCTCGCGTCCGTCCTGTGCGAACTTACTGCGACATTTGATGGCTACTTTACGGGCGCAGGCTCACTTTGGGGGGCGCGCACGCGGACGGCGGGAACGCCGGCGGCGGGCGCGCTGCTCAGCTGGCGCCGGGGCCTGCGGTGGCCTTGGTCACGTTGACTGGCGGGGCAGGGCCCGGTGCAAACCGGGGCCAGTCATCAAGGCCGCCGCCACGCTGGCTATCCGGCGGCCAGGTGAGTAGGGGGGCGGGCCCGTCGCGCAAGCGGCGGGCCCCCACCTCGTCCGGCCCTTGTCGCTCCGCACCGCGCAGGGCCGGGAGCCCGGGCTGCGCTGCCCGAATGCCGCCAGGCAGCGCAGGCCGGGCTCACGCTTGTGCGGAGCCGGTCAGACGCTTGCGCGGAGCCGGTCAGAACAGCACGGACATGAACGTGCCCTGCTCGGTGAACCCGGCGCGCAGGTACGCGGCGCGGGCGGGCGCGTTGTAGTCGTTGACGTAGAGCGTTACCACCGGCGCGATGCTGGCCAGCGCGATCTTCGCGACCGCGGCCATGCCGCGCGACGCGATGCCCCGGCCGCGCAGGTCCGGCGGCACCCAGACGCCCTGCACCTGGCAGGCGTGCGGGGTGACCGAGCCGACCTCGGCCTTGAAGAGGACCCGGCCGTTCTCGATCCGCGCGAACGACCGGCCGGCCCGTATCAGCTCCAGGACCCGGGCCCGGTAGGCCGCTCCGCCGTCCGGGCCGATCGGCGATACGCCGACCTCCTCGGTGAACATGTCGATCGAGGCCGGCAGCAGGATGTCGAGCTCGTCCGGGCGGACTTGGCGGACCATCGGGTCGGGCGGGATAGCGGGCTCGCCGGAGATCGTCATCACCGGCTGCCGGGCCCGGATCTCCCGCGGCCGGCCCCAGTACGGCGCCAGCATCCCCCACAGCTCGGTGACCACCTCGGCCGGGCCGACCACCGAGGAGCAGCGGCGGCCCTGCAGCCGGGCCCGGCTGGCGAAGGCAAGGACCGCGGCCGGGGTGGCTTCCACCGGGACAAGGTTGGCGCCGGAGTAGCACAGCGAGGTCAGGCGGCCGCCGTCGGAGTAGCCCCACAGCTGCGCGCCGAGCCGGCCCGGGTCCAGCCCGGAACTCCGCAGCCGGGCGCTGACGAACACGTTGGCGACCGGGTCGCGGTCGCAGATCGCCAGCGCCTCGTCACGGTCGCTCTCGTTCAGCAGGCGCAGCGACGACGACTTCCACGTCCTGGTGCGCAGCACCCCTCCAATGTAACGGCACGGCCCGGGCGCCCGGCCCGGTGCCGCCAGTCTGCGGCCAGCCCGTAATCTTGGCGGGGAGTCAAGCGCTCCCCGCGGACGGCGAGGCCGGCTCGGGCACCCTCAGCGGGGGCACCGGCGCGGGTGCCGCACAGGTGGCGCTGACCAGGCCTGCTCCGGACGGCAGCGCGCCGGTTGCCAGGTAGCGGGTCAGGTAGCCGTCGGCGCACCGGTCAGCGGGGAGGGCCAGCGACTGACCGTGGCTGCCGCTGCCGGTCACTACGACCAGCCGGGCCGACGGCAGCGCCCGCCGCGCCGCCAGCGCCCCGGCATACGGGGTGGCCGCGTCCAGCGTGCCCTGGAGCAGCAGGATGCCCGGCAGCCCCTGAGCACCGATCGTCATCGGCCTGGCCGGCCCGCGCACCGGCCAGAACGCGCACGGTGCGAGCCCCCAGGCGATTTCCCAGGCCAGCCAGGGTGCGGTGACTGCGGCCCGGCGGGTGTCGGCGTCCCACCGGGCCCAGTTCCGCGGCCAGGCCATATCGCTGCACGCGGTCGCGCTGAACGCGGCCGTGTTGTTCTCGGTCAGGTTCAGCGCGCGGTACAGCCTGACCAGCAAGCCGCTCTTTGTGCTGTGCAGGTAGTCGGACAGCATGCTGGCC
>DASVBE010000032.1:0-6746 GCA_036375995.1 Streptosporangiaceae bacterium
CGGGCAGCTTCAGGTCCTGGTGAAAGTCCATGTACCTGGGCATGGCAAACCCTCCTGTCGGGAGTCACGGATGCACCGCCAGACGGCGGGGGACGCCGGGCGGCGCCCCAGGGCCGGGGATGCCACCGCGCTGGCGGCACCACCCGGCACCGCCGCCCGGCCTCCCGGCCCGGCCTCGCGATCCCGTTCTGGCGATGCCGGGCGCTCTCACTGTCGCGCGAACGGCCGGGCCTTCCATCCGTGCCCAGCACGGACCGCAGGCTCCCGGGCACGGATTCCCGGCACGGATCCCCGGCACGGGTGCCGGTCAGCGGACACCGATGCCGGCCGTGGTTACGGGCCCGGTGCTGGCGCCCACGGAGCCGCCCGGGTTCCCGGCCCGGCCGTGACGCGGCCGCTATCCGGCGCGCCCCGCGGCCGCTACCCGGCCGGCGGCCAGGCCATGGCTGCCGCGCCCAGCCCGGCGAGCACGGATTCGCCGCGCTCCCGGTCCTCCCCGCCGAGGAACACCAGGGTCCGTGCCCACTGGTAGCGGAACCCGGCCGCCTGGAGCGCAGCCGCCGCTCTCCGCAGCCCCGCCCGGTCGCCGGGCAGCGCCGCGGCGCGGCCGACGATCGCCGACGCGGCCCGGTTGTCCCTGGTCATCTCCTGGGCGGCCGCGATCCGGGCCGCCGCGTCCCCGCGGCCGGCCAGGACCGCGGCCTCCGCCCACAGCGCCGCGCACCACGGCTGCCACATCCCGTTCTGCCAGGCCAGGCCGTCTGGCTCCGGCGCCGCGTCGAGGACCTGCCCGGCCTCCTCGGCACGGCCCTGGTGCAGGAGCAGCCACGCGTCGAGGAACTGGCCAAACCGGCGCCCGCGCCACGGCTTGCCGGGGACCGTCATCGCGTCCGCAACCTCGAGCCAGGCGTCCCGCTCCGCCTGATCGCCGCGCAGCCCGTGGATGGTCGCCGCGGTGTACGACCCGCGGGCAACGCTGCCCGCGCTGGCCCTGGCCCATGACGTCCCGTGCGGCCGCCCGGCCAGCTCCCATTCCTCGCGGAAGCGCCCGGCCCGCAGCAGCGCCTCGTCCCAGTCCCCCGCCAGGGCGGCCACGACGATCAGACGGCAGGCAGCCTGATGCCCCCCTTCGTGGTGGAAAGGCAAGTCCGCCAGGCGCTCGGCCAGCGCCCGTGCCTTCGGCAGCTCGCCCGCCGCCAGCGCGCACTCCTCCGCCATCATCAGGGCGTCGGGGAACTCGAATCCCATGTCGGCCCGCGGGCGCAGCGGGGCCAGCAGCTCGGTACGGCGCCAGGAGCTTGCGGCCGCGGCGCGGACCTCGCCGCGTACCAGCTGGATGGAGGTCATCAGGTCAAGCGCCGAGCTTTCGGCGAGCACGTCGCCGGCCTGGCGAGCGCTGACCAGGGCCCGCTCCGCAAGGCTGGCTACGGCCGGGTCGGTCTCCGGGCACCGGAACCCCTCCGCGGCCAGGATCCTGGCCTCCGCCGCGGGGCTGTCCGGCCCGAGCGCCCGGGCGTCGGCGATCAGCTGGTCGGCGGCTGTGACGGCCGGCGGCGTGTCCCACAGGCCGGGCAGACGGGTGATCAGCTCGGCGGCCCGGGCCAGGTCGGCCGCCGCGCCGGCCTGGTCCCCGGCCCGGAGTGCGCGGCCGGCGGCCGCGCGGCGCAGCCGCAGCGCATCGTCGCCCTGGTAGCGGAACTCGGCGGCACCCGCGGCGCCGCGCAGGGCGGCGGCCGCGTCCCGGTCGGCGCCGGCCAGTTCCGCGGCCTGTTCGTACCGGTCCTGCGCCTCGCCCGGCAGCCCGCGGGCAAAGCTCAGCTCCGCCAGCCTGACCGCCAGCTGGTACGCCACGCCACGGTGCCCGGTATGGCCGGCCGCCCAGCCCAGTGCGGCCCGCAGTTCGTCGGCCGCCAGGTCGAAAGCCACCCGCCAGGCCCCCAGGCCGCGCCCGCCGGGCAGGTCAGGGGCAGCGGCTTCGCCCAGGAACCAGCGCAGGTGGCGGACGTGCGCCTCGTCCTGCTCGCCCGCCTCGGCCAGCCGGCCGGCCCCGTACTGCCGGATGGTCTCCGGGACCCGGTAGCGAGTGGCACCGTCGCCCGGGGCCGCGACCAGCAGGCTCTGGTCGACCAGCCCGGCCAGGACGGCGTGCAGGAGGCCACCGGGCACGGGCGGCCACCCGGAGGCCACCGCCCCCACCGCCGCGGCGGTGAACGGGGCGGCGAACACCGAGACCCGGCGCAGCACGGCCTGGCTGGTCTCGTCGAGCAGGGCGTAGCTCCAGTCCAGCGTGGACTGGAGCGAGCGATGCCGGTCCGCGACCCGTGACCCCCCGGTCAGCAGCCTCAGCCGGTCGGCCAGCCCCGCCTCGAGGTCGTCGAGACCAAGTGACGTCACCCGGGCCGCGGCCAGCTCGATCGCCAGCGCGATGCCCTCCAGCTTGCGGCAGATGACAGCGACCCGATCCTGGTCAGCGGGGCCAAGCTCGGCCCCGCCCGCGCCGGCTCGCTGGCAGAAGAGCGCTACCGCATCGCCCGGGCCGCCGCCGTCCGCCGCGAGCGAGAGCCCGGGCACCGGGAACACCCACTCGTAGGCCACGCGCAGCCGGGCCCGGCTGGTGATCAGCACCCGGAGCCGCGGGCAGCCCGCGAGCAGGCGCTCCACCACGACAGCCACGCCGTCCAGCAGGTGCTCGCAGTTGTCGAGCACCAGCAGGGTCTCCCGGACGGCAAGCCAGTCGGCCACGGTGTCCTCAGCCGACCGCGCCTCGTCCTCGCCCAGGCCCAGCGCCGCCGCGATGGCTGGCGCGATCATCGACGGGTGGGCGATCGGCACCAGGTCCACGAACCACACCCCGTCCGCAAACTCGCCGGCCAGCCCGGTGAGAACGCTCAGTACCAGGCGCGTCTTGCCGACCCCGCCCGGCCCGACGGCGTTGACCATGCGATGGCCGCGAACCACTGAGGTGAGAGCGGCCCGCTCGGCGGACCGGCCGACGAAGGAGGTCAGCGGCGCGGGCAGCGGCACCATGATCTTGCCGGTCTCCCCGGGATCCGCGGCGGGCAGCCGCGCCGCGAGCGCGGCCAGCGCGCGGCGGTCCTCGACCTGGAGCTTTCTGAGCATCGAGGAGACGTGGCTCTCCACGGTGCGGACCGAGATGAAGAGCCGCGCCGCGATCTCAGCGTTGGTCAGGTGCTCCCCGATCGCGGCGAGCACCTCGGCCTCGCGGGCCGAAACACCGACCTCCTGTGCTGCCATGTGGCCCGTCACTCCCACCCCATGGGCGGCGCCCGGGCGGGCGCGCCCGCCCGGAAGATAGCACGCAGCGGCGAGGGGGCACGGTTCACGTGCCCCCTCGCCGCTTCTTGCTTTCTCGCCTCCCTTACGGCAGCTGCTAACAGCTGAGCGTGACGGGGCTGGTCAGCCCATCCGGGTTCGATGCCGTGCAGTGGAAGATCCGGGTCGTCACCGGCTGGAAGATGTCGAGCGTGATGCTCGTCAGCGTCAGGGTCGGATTGACCCCGGTCCAGTTGGGGTTCGGACAGCCCGCTACAGCCGCGCTGACCGTCGGATCGGCGGTCAGGGTGGCGGGATTGGTCGAGAACGTCAGGTTCCCGTTCTTGATGGCACTCGCCGGAATCGCCGTGTCCGAAGTAGCGGGGCCCTCCAGGACCTTGTTCTGGCCAGGCGCAGTGTTGCCGCCGCCGTTCTGGCACTGGTAGAGCGCGAACCCGCTGACCGACAGGTGAATGTTGAGGTCCTCATTGCCGAGCCCGGCGAGGGTGCCTCCGCAGGTGACCGGGATGCTGGTAGTGCCGGAGAACGTACACACCGGCTCCCCGCCCTTTTTGAAGTGCGGGCTGGCGGCCAGGGCCGCCGGAGAGGCCAGGACGAACACCGCGAGCATCGCGGGAAGCGCGAGAAGAACGAGTCTGATTCGTCGCATGCTTAACTCCCCCTTTGGAGTTCTGATCACCCCTCCCATGCACGCTTGGTAGACTAGAGATCACCTCCCGTGCGGGCGGGTATGGGCATCATGAAGTGAGCGCTTCGTGAGTTCGCAGAACGTGCGCACGGGAGGGCTCCGCGCCCGCAGGGATTCCGGACACCGCTGGAACACCGGCGCGGTTCGCCGGTGCGATCCCCGGATTAATGCTCGCTGCACCCTCGCGCCCCCAATCTGGCTACGCGGTGGTGCTGTCAGACCAGCGCCAGCGCGAGCCTGAATTACCGACGCTAACACCCTGTGACCTGGCCGTCTAGCTCGCCGGACCCGCCGTCATACCCGCCCCGGGCTCCGCGGCAGCGACCAGGAGAGCCGGATCGCCAGCCGCCGCCCGAGCGCTGCGCCCCGGTCCCCGCGGCCATGGCGGCTCCTTGCCGGTAACAACACGGCCCGTCAGCGGGCCCGATCATGCTGCCTTACACCGCCAGGAACGCCAGCACCCGCTCGGTCAGCAGCGTCGCCGCGGCCTCGTCGTAGGACGGCAGGCTGCGGTCGGCGAACAGATGCTGGTCGCCTGGGTACAGGAACAGCTCCGCGTCCGCCGCCGACTTGACCAGCTCCCTGGCCGCGTCCAGATCCTCGCCCGCGAAGAACGGGTCGTCCGCCATCCCGTGGACCTGCACCGGGACACCCGGCGGCCAGCCGGTCCCGAACTCGGCCGGCGGCACGCACGCGTGGAACAGCAGCGCGCCCCGCGCCCCCGGCCGGGTCTGGGCGAGCGACTGCGCGGGCAGCACGCCGAGCGAGAACCCGGCGTAGACCAGCCCGCTGGGCAGCCGGTCCGCGGCCCGGCGGCCGCGCTCGATCAGCACGTCGAACCCGGTCTGCTGGGCGTACGCGACCCCCTCGTCCAGCGTGCCGAACGTCGCGCCGCCGTACAGATCGGGCACGGTCACCTGGTGCCCGGCGGCGCGCAGCACGCCGGCGAACTCGCGCACGCCGTCGGTCAGGCCCTGCGCGTGGTGGAAGAGGATCACGTCGGTCATCGCGCTCCCTCGCTCACGGATCGGCGAACCGGCGGGCCACCGGGCGCGGGCGGCCGCCGGCGGGGACGGCCATTGCCCTACCCGCCGGCGGCGGTCACTACCGTCGCGAGGGCTCTCCGGCCCGCTGCGGTTCCCGGTAAGTGCGGAATACGGCGGTAGCGGCGCGGGCCGCCCGCGTCATCGCAGCCGGATGACGTTGCCCGTGATGAGCCGCGCCGCGTCCGAGGCCAGGTACGCGACGACCCCGGCGACCTCGGCGGGCGAGGCCACGGTGAACAGCGCCGTGCTCTCGGCCACCATCTGGCGGACCGCGTCGTTGACCCAGCCGGTGTCGGTGACCCCCGGGTGGACCATGTTCGCGGTGACCCCGTAGCGGCCCAGCTCCGCCGCGGCCGACATCGTGTAGTTCGCCTGTGCGGCCTTGGCCGCGCCGTAGGACACTTCCTGCGGGAAGCCGAAGTCGTCGCCGGAATGCAGCCCGACGATGCGGCCCCAGTCCGCCCCGCGGGCGATGTGCCGGCCGGCGAACTCGCTGATCAGCAGCGCCGGGGCCATCGCGTCCACGCGGAACTGCTGTTCCCATCCCGCCGCCGTGACCGGCCGCAGCACGCGGCCGTGCCGGTCGGTGCGGGCCGGCGTGAACGTGTCGGCCAGCCACCCGGTGGCGTTGTTGACCAGGATGTCGACCGGCCCCAGCTGCTCCTGCGCCGCGTCGAACAGCCGCCCGGCCGCGGCTGGGTCGGCCAGGTTGGCCTCCACCGCCACGGCCCGCCCGCCGGCCGCCTCGATCGCGGCCACCACCGCCGCCGCGTCCTTGCCCCGCCAGGCCAGGTCGTCCTCCGGCGCGCCCGGGCCGGCCGGGTCCTGCCCGCGCAGGTACGTGGCCAGCACGGCGCAGCCCTGCTGGGCCAGGGCCAGGCAGGTGGCCGCGCCGATGCCGTGGTTCGCGCCGGTGACCAGTGCGGTGTGCCCGGTCATCCCCACTGCTTCCGCCACCGGGTCACCGCGTCCTGGATCTCCTCGGCCGTGCTGGCGGCCCGCTTGGACATCCGGAACGGGTCGGTGACGGCGTGCGCCACCACCTCGCTGCCGTCGCTGCGGCTGATGACCATGCCGCGCGGCGCGGCGGTGACCCCGGTGATGCTGGCCAGCGGGACCGAACGGTTGGACCACAGCAGGTTGCGGTACTCCAGCTGATTTCCCGCCACCCGGATGCGCAGCGCGGGCACGCTGGCCGCCTGGGCCCCGATCATCAGGCTGAGCACGGTGACCACCAGGCCGAAGACCAGGGTGACGGGCTTGCTGTCGGTACTGAAGATCGCCAGGTTGACGGCCGCGGCAAAGGCCAGGCAGGCCGGCGCGATGATGCAGGCCGAGACCAGCCGCGAGACCCTCCTGGGCCGCCATTCCGGCGGTGGGCTGCCTGACGGCTGCGCAGCGGCCACGGTCGCCTCCGGGGTGGTCACCGGTCCAGCCGGCGGGGGGTCACAGCAGGGGATCACAGCAGGGGAGTTACCGCCTGGCCGGAACCAGGTATCCGGACTCTATCCCTGGCGGTCCCGCCGCGCCCAGGAGCCCCGGCCGCAGCGAGGCGGCCCGCGCTGCCCGCCTGCCCCCTGGCGATTCCTGGTGGCGATCGTTGGCTGCCCCGGCTGGACATATCTCTGGCGCGATCTGCGTGTTATCGTCCGCTGGTAACGGGTTACCGTCTGCTGGTAATAGCGTCGCTGCTCTGGACCCCGGTAGTGGCAGGACCT
>DASVBE010000226.1:0-3239 GCA_036375995.1 Streptosporangiaceae bacterium
GCGCGAAGGGCGTGAACCAGGCCACCCGCCCTGTCTGCCCGACCCACCGGGGCCCGCCCGCCTCGGCCTCGGCCAGCGCCGCCCAGTAGGACCCGCGCCCGTCCTGCCAGGCTCGCGTCCGCTCCGCTATCAGGCGCTGGCTGGTCAGGCCGAAGGCGTCGTGGGCCGACTGCAGGTGCGGGTGGACCAGCGAGGCACCCGAGGGCGGGAGGTAGTTGGCGTTGATCGAGCTCCACACGGCCGCCGGGTCCGCCCGGCGGACGCAGTGGGCGTGCCGGACCATGGCGGCCAGGGCGTCCCCGACCAGGGACGGCGACAGCTCGTCCAGGTCGAGGAAGTGACGGCCGGGGTCGTAGATGCCGACCGCGCTGTGCGTGGCGTACGCCATGATGTTGGGCACCACCACGGCCGCGCCCTGGCGGATGCGGCCCTCCGCGGTCAGCTCGGCGGGAAACGGGACGGTGGCCTTCTCCAGGTGCTCGGCGTCGAACGGGCAGAAAGCCGGTTTCGCGATGAGCGGGGCCATGTCCGGTCGGCTGGACGGCTGGAGTTTCACCCCGGTGAGGATCCTGGCGCCCGCGCCGGTCAGCGGGTCCCGCCGCCAGCGCAGGCTTACCCGGGTCCAGGCTCCGCCCGCCGCCAGGTCCGGAACCTGGGCCGCTAGCTCGCGCTCTTCGAAGTCGATCACCGCCACGCTGATGACCGTAGTGGTTTCCGTCCCGGATGGACAGCTACCCGGCTAGCCACGCCCGCTACGCGGACCCGGCATTGCCCTGAATGGGCGGTCTTTGTCCGCTAGCATGAAGCCACCTGCGCGCGGACCTCGCCACCGGTCTTCGGGCTCCCGTGCCCCGCGTGAGGAGCAGCCTCATGACCGATAGCGAACTCCCGCCTCTCAACGAGGACCAGCGCGCTCTGCAGGACACCCTGCGCGCCTTCCTCGCAGACCAGCTCCCGTCACAGGCCCTGCGCGCCGCGCTGGAGACGCAGGTCGGCTACAGCCAGGAACTGCATGCCCGCCTGGCCGGCGATCTCGGCCTGGCCGGGCTGATGATCCCGGCGGAGTTCGGCGGCTTCGCCCGGTCCCAGGCCGAGGCGAACGTGATGCACACCGAACTCGGCCGCGCCCTGTACCCCGGGCCGTTCCTGCCCAGCGCCCTGACGGCGGGCGTGCTGCTGGCGGCCGGGGACCGCGCGGCCCAGGAGCAGTGGCTGCCGCACCTGGCCAAGGGATCGGTGACCGGGACGGTCGCGGCCGCCGGCGAGGCCGGCTTCTGGGCGCCGGGCCCGGACATGGTCCGGGCCGTCCGGGTGCCGGGCGGGTGGCGGCTCTACGGCCACCGCTGGTTCGTCATCGCCGCCCACGTGGCCGACATCGTCGTGGTGCCGGCCATCACCGATGACGGCCTGGGTGTGTTCCTGGCGGAGACCAGGGTGCTGGGCTTCACCGCCTCCGGCCAGCTGGGCCTCGACCTGACCAGGCGGGTCTGCGTCACCGCCTTCGACGAGGTGCCGGCCGTCCTGCTCGCCCGGGACGAGGTCGCCTCCGCCGCCCTGGAACAGGCCGAGTGCGACTTCCTGCTCGCCACCGCGGCCGAGGCCGTCGGCGGCATCAGCTGGTGCCTGGACGCCGCGATCGCCTACGCCAGGGACCGCGAGCGGTTCGGGTCGCCGAACGGCTCCTTCGCCGAGCTCGCGCAGGCGTGCGTGGACATGCTCGCGCAGTTCCAGGAGATCTCGGCGACCGCCAGGTCCGCGGCCATCGCGGCGGCTGAGAGCAGTGACGAAGCCCCGGTGGCGGCGCACGTCGCCGCCCTGCGGGCCGGGGAGGCCTACCGGGCCGTGACCGAAACGGCCACCAAGCTGTTCGGCGGGGTCGGCGTCAGCTGGGAGCATGACGCGCACCTGTACTACCGCCGGGCCTGGTCAGCCGAGCGCCTGTCCGGCGGCCCGCAGGCCCACCGCGCGGCCATCATCGACCTCCACGGTCCTGTCGGCCTCGCCGGCCTGTGAACAGGGCTGTGAACAGGGCTGTAAACAGGGCCGTGACCGGCAGGCCCGGCAGGCCCAGCAGGCCGTAAGGCCGCCACCGCCGGCTCGGCCGCGTCCCCCGGTCCCTCCGGCCGCCGGCCGCGCCGGCCGCGCCGGGCCGGGATGGTGCTGGCCGCGTCGGCATCGCGGATGGACAGCGAGCACGATATGGCACAGACGCAGATCACGGCGGCGGTCAGGAAGGCGACGCGGTAGGCGGTGAGGTTGGGCACCTCGTGCCCGCCGGCCAGGTGAACAGGCCCGATGAGCACGATGACCGTGGTCAGCACGGCCACGCCGACCGCCCCGCCGAGCTGGCGGACCGCGTTGAACATCGTGGCGGCCCGGCCGGTCGCCGCCGGGGTGATGGTGGCGAAGGAGGCCGCCTGGACCGGGACGAACACCTGGGCCATGGACAGCCCCAGGGTCAGCATGAGCAGCCGGGCCCACCACAGGCTGGTCTGCGGGCCCATCAGGGCCAGCAGGCCGATCGAGATCGCCGTGCCAGACAGGCCGCCGGTGATAAGGCGCCGGGGACCGAGCCGGGGATACAGCACCCGGCTGGCCAGCTGCGCGCCCGCCATGACGCCGAGCGCCTCGGGGAACGTGCTCAGCCCCGCGCCCAGCGCGCTGAGGCCGCGGCCGTCCTGGTAGTACAGCGAGATCGCGTACAGCGTGCCGAGGAACGCGATAGAGGTCAGGACCATGACCCCGTTGCCCGCGCGGAACAGGCGGTTGCCGAGCAGCTTCAGGTCCACGATGGGCGCGGCCGAGCGCAGCTCTACGGCTACCATGCCCGCCAGCAGCACGGCCCCCGCGGCGATGGACGCCAGCACCTGGGGATCGTGCCAGCCCAGGGCCGGGCCCTCTGAGACGCCGTACATCAGCAGCCCGAGGCCGAACCCTGACAGCAGGAAGCCGCCCAGGTCGAAGCGGCCGGGTCCGGCCTGCGGCGGCTGGCGCAGGAAGACCGCGCCGAAGGCGAAGGCGGCCGCGCCGATCGGCACGTTGACGTAGAACACCCAGCGCCAGGACAGTTCGGTGACGAACAGCCCGCCGAGAACCGGCCCGAGGGCAGGTGCCAGCGTGGTCGGGACGGTGAGGATCGCCGCGGCCCGGATCCGCTCGTCCGGCGGGAACACCCGGTAGAGCATCGCCATCCCGACCGGGGCGAGCATGCCGCCGGCGCCCCCCTGCAGGATCCGGAA
>DASVBE010000230.1:0-10575 GCA_036375995.1 Streptosporangiaceae bacterium
CTGCCCAGCGGGCCGAGGCCGAGGCCGGGGCTGTGGCCGCGTCCGCCGCCGGGACCGGGGTGGGCCGGGCTGAGGCCGGCGCCGGCCGAGCCGATGCCGCCGAGGCCGGAGTCCTGGCCAGGCTGGCCGGGGATGGACATCGGGCGCGGTCGGCCGGTGACCGGGTCGATGCCGCCGCTGAGTCCGCCTGGGCTGAGTCCGCCCGCGCTGAGGGCAGCGTCCGGCTCGTGGCCGAGGCGGTGGTCCATGGGCGGGCCACCGGGGCCGTCGGGGCCGTCCGGGCCGGCGGTCAGGTCGCGGCCGGCGCCGGGCTGGCCGAGGCCGTTACCCGGGCCGGGGCCGTCGCGGCCGTAGTCACGGGCGCCGAGGTCGCGCCCGCGCCCGCGGTCGAGGTCGAGGTCGCGATCCCGGTCCGGGGCGGGCAGCGAGGAGATCACCGCCGGGTCGACGGTGACCGCCAGCTGGATGCTGCGGCCCAGTTCCCTCGACAGCGCGTTGGTGATCAGCGAGCGGAGCCGGGTCTCCAGCTGCTCCTTGACGAACTCGTTGGGCGTGGCGATCAGGGCGGTGTTCTCGACCAGCCCGAGCGGGCGGGTGAGCTGCAGCCAGGCCCGCTGGGCCGGCTCGATGTGCATCTCAGCGAGCTCATCCAGGGACCGGGCCCACACTGCCGCGAGGTCTGCTTCACTCATCAGCCATCCACCTCGCGCCCGCCCCCACTTATGATCAACAGGTTTTTCCACAGGTTGTGCACGTCGTTACCCGCCCCGTGATGCTCCTCCACTGCCGGCGGCTGGTCTAGGCAGCTAACGGCCCCCGGGGAACGCTCACCGCCAGGGACCGCTATCCACAGCCTAGGGCCCGTCCTGTTGGCGTGCTGTGCAAACCGTAGCGATGGCGGGCCCCGCGGCCCCCCACCTCTACCGCTCTCAGCCCAAGTCAATCGCGGTATCCGTCGCTCCACTACCCCCACTTCAGCCGGGCCCGCCCCTGGCCGCCCCTGGCCGGCCCTCCGCTCCCAGCTCAGCCAGCTAGTCGCGGTGGCGCGCGCGCATCACTTTCATCTCTTTTCTCAACGCAGCTGACCAGTCCCGGTGTGCCGGAGCCTTAGGCTCGGTTGAGCGGACCCGGTGCTCCGTTTGACCGGCGGCGGGCTGGCGGCTAACGTTCATTGGTCCGGTAACCCCGGCGCCAGTACCCCCTGGGCAGGTTCAGGCTGGGTCTGCGCCCGGCAGCAGCCTGCATCCTTGAACTGGAGCCCCCAGTGAGCAAGCGTACGTTCCAGCCGAACAACCGCCGCCGTGCGAAGACGCATGGCTTCCGGCTGCGGATGCGCACCCGGGCCGGCCGCGCGGTGCTGGCCGCCCGGCGCCGCAAGGGGCGCGAACGGGTCAGTGTCTGACCCTCGGGCCTGGACCCGCCTTCGGGCGGTTGGCCCTCGGCGGTGATCGCCGATGCTCCCCGCGGCCGCGCGTATGCGCAGGCGGGCGGACTTTGAAGAGGTCAGGCAGCACGGCCGCACGGCCGGGCGGCGGCTGCTGAGCGGCCGCCTGCTGCTTCGGCCGGGTAATGACGAGCCGGCCCGGGTCGGTTTCACCGTCAGCCGTGCCGTCGGCACGGCGGTGACCCGAAACCGGGTCCGCCGTCGGCTCCGTCACCTGGTGCGCGGGTATCTGCCCTCGCTTCCTGACGGTAGCCTGCTAGTGGTGCGTGCCCACCCGCGGGCCGCGACCGCACGCCAGGCGGATCTTGCCGCTGAGCTCGACCTGGTAATCGTCACACTGCTCCGGCGGCAAGGTGAGGCGCTGCCCCGGTGAACACAACAGCACGAGATGACACCCGGGCCCGGCCGTTGTCGGCCGCCGGGCCGTCACCGGCTGTCCCATCACCGGCCGGGCGGCTGTCGCTGGCGGCCCGGGCGATGGCGCTGGCTATTACTGGCTACCGGCGCTTTATCAGCCCGGTCATGCTGCCGCACTGCCGGTTCGAGCCCTCGTGCAGTGCCTATGCTCTGGAGGCTGTGCAGCGGCACGGCGCGCTGCGTGGTGGCTGGCTGGCCGTCCGGCGGCTGAGCCGCTGCCACCCGTTCCACCGCGGCGGCCTTGACCCGGTCCCCGACCGCGTCGGGCGCGCTGCTGGTCGCGCGGCGTCGATGACATCACAAGGAGCAACCCGGTGAATCCGCTTAATCCGCTTTACGTCGCTGTGGCCTGGGTCGTCAAGCAGCTTTATGCCGTGCTCAGCCCGATCTTCGGCGCCTCCAGCGGATGGACCTGGGCGCTGACGATCGTCCTGCTCGTTGCGCTGATGCGGCTGATCATGGTGCCGCTGTTCATCAAGCAGATGCACACCACGCGGCGGATGACGGCGCTCGCGCCGCAGATGAGCGCGCTGCGCAAGAAGTACAAGAACGACAAGCAGACGCTCAACACCGAGATGATGAAGCTGTACCAGGAGGCGGGCGTCAACCCGCTGATGGGCTGCCTCCCGGTGGTTGCGCAGCTGCCGATGTTCTTCGCGCTGTTCAGCGTGCTGCGGGCGATCGCGGAGTGGAAGCCGGGGGACCCGCCCAAGTACGGCCTGACCACCGTCATGATGGAGAGCGCTCAGCACGCCAAGATCCTCGGTGCCACGATCGCGGACAAGTTCCTGTCCAGCAGCACGCCGCTGCACGCCAAGATCGTGATCCTCGTCGCCGTGCTGCTCAGCATGCTCACGACCTACCTGACCGTACGGCAGAGCATGAAGCGCGGCATGATGCCCACCACGCCCGATAGCCCGATGGGCAACTCGCAGAAGTACATGGCGTACATCATGCCGTTCTTCGCCCTGTCGGGCCTGTACTGGCCGTTCGGCCTGGTCCTGTACTGGGTGACCACCAACCTGTGGACGCTGGGCCAGCAGTACGTGCTGTTCACCAAGTTCCCCGCGCCCGCCGTGGCAGGCGCTGCAGGAAGCGGCACCACACCGGTGATCACGACGGCCAAGCCGTCGCTCCGGCCGGGCCCGGGCCGCGGCCGCAAGACCGGTCCGCCCCCAGCCGGGCAGCCGGGCGAGGCCAAGACCGGCGGCCAGGCTCCGGCCGATGGCAAGCCCGCGGCCGGCGGCAAGCCGGCGCCGGCGTCCGGCAAGCCCGCCAGCACCGGCCGTCCCGCGGCCGGCCAGCAGGCCCGCAAACCGGCCGCCAGCAGCCCGTCCGGCCAGGCCCAGGTCAACGGCGGCCAGGCTGCTCGCAAGCCGGCCGCCTCGGGTAAGCCCGCTGCGTCCGGCGGCAAGCCGGCCGCTGCGCCGGGCAAGCCCGCGGCTGGCAGCAAGCCGGCCTCGGCGCGGCCGATGGGCCCGTCCCGCCCGGTCACCAGCGGCCGGCCGGCCGCGGCGAACGGGTCGGACAGCGGCAGCGACGGGCGTGGCGGTATGCTCCGGCGCTTCGGCCGCGGCCGTTCGGAGCCGGCTGCGGAGCAGTCGGCCGAGCCCGAGGTTAAGCTCGTCAGGCAGCAGCGGCAGCGGCAGTCCCGCAGCAAGCGCAAGGGATAGACCGGCGGGGGCCGATCGCCCCGGAGACGGTCGCCGGCGCTAGGCGCTGCTTGCCAGGTTGATCCCAGAGCAGGAGGACGCGGCAGTGACGCAAGGGGAAAACGCGGTCGCCGAACCGTTCGGTGCTTCAGCAGCGGATGAGGCAATCGCGGAGCCTGAAGCTGCCCCGGTTGACGGCGAGGCCGGTCCCGGCGAGCCCGCCGAGGACGGCAACGGCGAGGCCGGCCCGGAGGCGTCAGGGCGGCCGTCGATTGCCGACCTGGAGAACGAGGGCGAGATAGCCGCCGACTACATCGAGGGCCTGCTCGACGTGGCCGACCTCGACGGCGACATCGACATGGATGTCGAAGGCGACCGTGCGGTGGTCTCGGTGGTCGGCGCGACCCTCAACGAACTCGTCGGCCCCCGCGGCGAGGTCCTGGAGGCGCTCCAGGAACTGACCCGGCTCGCCGTGCACCGCCAGACCGGCGCCCGAACGCGGATCATGCTCGACGTCGGCGGCTACCGTAAGCGCCGCAAGGAGGAGCTGACCGAGACCGGCCGGGCCGCCGCCGACGAGGTGAAGCGCACCGGCGTGGCCAAGAAGCTCGCGGCGATGAACCCCTTCGAGCGCAAGGTTGTGCACGACGCAGTCGCCGCCGCAGGCCTCCGCAGCGAGTCCGAGGGCGAGGAGCCCGACCGCCGCGTGGTGGTCCTGCCCGCTAGCTAGGCGTCAGTGGTCCTCCCCGAGCCGCCCATCCCGCCGGTGCCGATGCCACCAGGGGTGCCGCCCGTGCCAGCCGCCGCGGCCGGGCTCTTTGGTCAGGCCCTACCCAAGATCATTCGGTACGCTGCCCTGCTGGCTGGTCCCGGCATCGACCGCGGTCTGCTTGGCCCGGCGGAGGCAGAGCGTCTCTGGGACCGGCACCTGCTCAACTGCGCGGTGGTGGCGGAGCTGGTCCCCTCGCCGGGCTCGCTGGTGGATCTCGGTTCCGGCCCGGGGCTGCCCGGCATTGTTCTGGCCGTCATGCTTCCCGACGTGTCGGTGACGCTGCTCGAGCCAATGGCCAGACGAGCCGACTTCTTGCGCGAGTGCGTGACCGAGCTGGACCTGGCGAACGCCACCGTGCTGCGCGGCCGCGCGGAGGACCTGGCCGGCCAGGTCGGGGCTGATGTCGTCACCGCACGGGCCGTAGCCCCGCTGGAAAAGCTGGCCGGCCTGGCCGTCGGCCTGGCCCGCCCGGGCGGCCTGATCCTGGCCATCAAGGGCGCCGGCGCAGCGGCCGAAGTAGCCCGTGCCCGGCCCGCTCTCCGCCGGCTTGGCGCCACAGAAGTCGAGGTAAGGAACGCCGGGAGCGGTATCGTCGATCCGGCGGCCACCGTGGTGACATTCACGGCCCGGCCGCCGTCCAGCCGCTCAGGCCGTCCCAGCCAGGACGGCTCGTACCCCGGTCAGCCAACCTCCGCCAGAGCCCGTGGCCGGCGAGGCCGCGGAACCCCCGCCCCGCGCCGGACCACCACAACCCGCAACCGTGGACGTCAAGCCCCCGGCTAACCCGGTCGGCCATCGCCCACCCACCAGCCAGCCGGGTGCCAGCCAGCCGGGTGCCAGCCAGTTCGGTCGGCTGGCCGCCAGCCGGCCAGATCGCCCGCCGTTTCCGATGCCCTGCCGGGCCCGGCCGCCAGCCCGGCCCCAGATCCGCCCCCGCAGGCCGGTTCGCCCCGGCCCACCCCAGGCCAGCCCCAGAAACGGCGGCCCCGCCCGGAGGAGAGCAGCGCGATGACGGCGTCCGCGCCAGGCCTAGGCTGGCCAGCGCAGCACCCACCCCGTCGGCCCCCTGCTCCCGAAGAGCCCCTCCCGGATCCCGGTGAGCCGGCTCAGGTTTCCGGGCAGTCCACCTCTGCTGCTGGCCAGCCCGCCCCCGCCTCCCGGATAACACCAGCTGCCGGCCAGTCAGGCTTTGCCCCGGGCCAGCCGATGCCTGCTGCCGGTCAGCCGGCATTTGCCGCTGGCCGGCCCGCTCTTGCTCCGGGTCAGGCCGTCTCGGCTCCAGGCCGGCCCGCGTCCGATCCCAGTCCGTCTGGCCCGGCCCCTGGCCGGCACGTCTCGTCGTCCACAGTTGCTCCGCCTGCTGTGCCTTCGCGAGCTGACCGCATGGCCAGGAGGTCGGCGCACCCTGACGTGCCTCCGTCGGCCTACCCCTATGACCTGTCGTGGCCGGCCCCTCCGCCTGCCCCGCCCAGTCCCGCAGCCCCGCCAGCCCGGTCCGCTCGGTCCACAGCCGGGTCGTATTCGGCCGGCCCGCGATCCGCTGGTCCGCCCTCTGCTGAGCCACCCTCCACCGCAGCCGGGGACACCGCGCCAGCCACGCCACGAGCCGAAACCGGCCTCGGCTGGCCAGCCATCGCCCGCGCCAGCCACCCGGCAGGCCCGCCGCGCTTCCAAGGGTCTCCACCGCCCGCCCCGCCTGATCAGCCCGATGGTTCGCTGGCCAGTCCCTCGCAGGGCGCACTCCCCGCCTCAGCCGCCCCACCCAGTCCTGCTGGTGTCTCTTCCGCTATCCCGGCGGCCCCGGTTCCTCCGTCGCCGGTCGTCCCCGCACAAGCTTCAACGCCAGGACTGACCGACTTCCCCCAGGCTGTGGATAACTCGGCAGCCCATCTCTCACCGCGCGTGCTAACACCTGAGGTGGATCCCGCTCAGCGGGCCTCTGCCAGTCCTGCCGACCTATCCACAGGCCAGGCCGAACCACCGACCGGCCAGCCGGCGGCGCTCGTAAATCCGTCCGCTGCTCCGCCCGGTTGGCCGGGACAACACCCCGCCCAGCCAGCCTTGCCGCCCATGCCGCCCACCACCGCCCATCAGTTCGCTCCATCGTCAGAAACCCGGACACCATCAGCCCGCGGGGCATCAGCAGGTTCGCCCTCGACGCCGTTCCAGGCGACCCCGGCTAGCTCTGCCCCGCCGGTGCCCCCGCCAGCACCAGCACCAGCACCAGCACCAGCACCAGCACCAGCACCAGCACCAGCACCAGATTCCCCGTGGTTGGCACCGGTTCCAATTCCGTCCGCCGACCCGGCAAACCCGGCCAGCAATGAGCCCGGTCCCAGGCATTCCGCGCCGCCCGGCGGACACCCACCCGCAGCCGCTCACCCCTACCCAGCCCAGCCGCCCGCGGCGGTCAACTCACCGTCGTTTCCGCCGATGGCACCAGCTGATGTAGTGCCGTACGAGGCAGTCGCTGGCCAGCTTCCGGCAGGCGCCTCGCCTGAGACCGATGCCCCGGGCCCGATGCCACCGCCCGGAGCGGTCCAGTCTGAGAGAGTGCCGTCCGTGCCAGTGCCATCCGGGCCGATATCACCCGTCCCCGCCACCACGGGCCCGGCGATGCCGTCTGCAGGGCCACCATCCCAGGCGGGCTGGTCCGCAGGGCCGCCGTCCACAGAGCTGCCCTCCGCAAGACTGCCGTATGCGGGAAAGCCGGGTACGGCGCTGCCGCCCTATGGGTCACCGGGGACGGCCGGTTCGGCGGGGCCCGCGCTGCCGCCGGAGTCCTGGCCGTACTCGCCGGAATCGATGCCCTACCAGCCGACCGTCAGGCCGGCATCCGGGCTTCTGGGCAACGTCAGCGTGCCGGAAAACCCGACGCCGGGCCCGGTCCGGTTCGGCTCCGGGCCGCCGGGCTCCGGGCCGCCAGGTAGCGTGCAGACGAGCAGTACTGACCAATCAGGAACGGGACAGCCGGGGATCGTGGAATCAGGTTCTGGCCCAATGGGCACAGGACAGGCCGCTGGGCCATGGTGGGCGCCGGCCGGCCAGCAGCAGCCAGCACAGCAGCAGCCAGCACAGCATTCGCCGGGAAGTCCCAGGGGACTGGAACCTGAGCCTGCCGGGAGGCTTGGCTCCGCGCCGCCGGGACTGCCTTCGCTGGTGCGGCCTTCGCCTCCGGTGCCCTCACCGGTAGTCTCGCCGGAGGTGTCCTCGCCAGGGATACCGAATCCCGGGTGGCCGGGCTCCGGGCTCGCCGGGCCAGGACAGTCCGGGCCTGAGCCGCCAGGGGCACCGCTGTTCGGGACGCCGACTGCGGTGCCGCCACCGTACGGCGGGCAACCCGCCGGAATTGCTGACCAATGGACTGAACCCCCGGTGCGTCACCCGGCCTCCGCGGCACCAATGCCCCAGGCTGGATCTGGCGTGGTTTCACGTGAAACATCGCCGGCCGAGAATGGACGTGAGACCGCTGATATGCGGGAGGGATTCATCACTATGACCAAGCACCGGGCCACGGACCCGACCGACGGGACGGTCCACGGAGCCCCGGGTGCAACTAGCCAAGACGCAGCGGCCGCGGCCAGCCGGCATGCCGCCCCGGATACGCCGATCGCGCGTGCGGCCCAGGCAGCCCTGGTGGCCAGGGGCAGTGGTACGGCCTGGCCCCGCCCGGCCGCCTGCCGGATCATCACCATCGCCAACCAGAAGGGCGGGGTGGGCAAGACCACCACCGCGGTGAACCTAGCCGCGAGCCTGGCCCTGCATGGCTCGCGGGTACTGGTCGTCGACCTCGACCCCCAGGGCAACGCGTCAACAGCGCTGGACGTGGACCACCACTCCGGTGTCCCGTCCGTGTACAACGTGCTGATTGACGACCGCCCGCTGCACGACATCGTCCGTACGGTCAACGAGATCCCGCTGCTGTCCTGCGCCCCCGCCACCATCGACCTGGCCGGCGCCGAGATCGAACTGGTCCCGCTGGTCGCCAGGGAATCCCGGCTCAGCCGGGCCTTGACCGGATACGACACCTCGGGCCTGGACTACATCCTCATCGACTGCCCGCCCTCGCTGGGCCTGCTCACGGTCAACGCGCTCGTCGCAGCGCCCGAGGTCCTCATCCCGATCCAGTGCGAGTACTACGCGCTCGAGGGCCTGGAGCAGCTCATCCGGACGGTGGACCTAGTACGCAGCCACCTCAACCCGGCGCTCAGCATCTCCACAATCCTGCTCACCATGTACGACGCGCGCACCCGGCTCGCTTCGCAGGTGGCCGATGAGGTCCGCAGCCACTTCGGTGAGATCGTGCTCAACTCGGTGGTCCCGCGCAGCGTGCGGGTCTCCGAAGCCCCCAGCTACGGCCAGTCGGTGATGACGTACGACCCCGGCTCCAGCGGCGCCGTGGCGTACCTCGAAGCGGCCAGGGAGATCGCCTTCCGCAGCAGCCTTAACCGATCCTGATCCCGCGGGCCAGACTTCACGACTTCACGCCGCCAGAAGTTACTGAGCGGGACGGAAGCCGGCACCGACCCAACCTGCGCGCGAGCCCGCCGGTCCGGACGCTGGCCCCAGAGCGAAATCCTGGCCGGTTTCACGTGAAACATCGGCGCCCGCCGAAAGAACTCTGATCAGTCCCCGGGCCGCTGCCGCGATGCATGATGAGCCAGCCGCTGCGGGCTGGCCACTGGTCAGGAGCCGGAACGGCCCGGCGGCAGCGAGCTTCTCTCCACGGGTGAGACCGGCATTCCGGTGCCGGGTAGCTCACGGGGAGACGCGCGGGCTGGCAGGATGGGACGGGCGAGAGCACGCGCGGCCACAGCGCACCGGAGCCGGACGTGCGAGGTCCGGC
The DNA here is from genome assembly GCA_036375995.1 of Streptosporangiaceae bacterium. Taxonomy (GTDB): domain Bacteria; phylum Actinomycetota; class Actinomycetes; order Streptosporangiales; family Streptosporangiaceae; genus DASVBE01. Next base: position 9,132 of record DASVBE010000230.1, read on the forward strand.
ATGCCGGGCCATCCCGGAGGAGGCGAGGAACGGCAATGCCTGCGCAGAGGCGGGGACTCGGCAAGGGTCTAGGGGCACTCATCCCGACTGGGCCGCCCGCGGATGTGTCTATCGCCTTGCCCGAGCACGGCACCGCTGCACCGCGAGGGGCGGCGAGCGACGCTGAGCCCACCGCCGCGTCTGGCCCGGCCACCGGCGAGCCGACTCGGACCGTCGGTATCGACGGAGCCGAGGCCTACTTCGACGAGATCCCCATCGGCGCGATGACTCCGAACCCGCGTCAGCCCCGCCAGGTGTTCGACCCCGAGACGCTGGAAGAACTCGCCGAGTCGATCCGGATCGTCGGCCTGCTGCAGCCCGTGGTCGTCCGGTCCATAATGCCGGGGCATTTCGAGATCGTCATGGGCGAGCGGCGCTGGCGGGCGTGCCAGCAGGCTGGGCTCACGCACGTCCCGGCGATCGTCCGCCGCACGCAGGACGATGCCATGCTCCGCGACGCGCTGCTGGAGAACCTGCACCGGCAGCAGCTCAACCCGCTCGAGGAAGCCGCGGCCTACCAGCAGCTGCTCGATGACTTCGGGACCACCCATGAGGAGCTGGCCCGCCGGATCGGCCGGTCCCGGCCGCATATCTCCAATACTCTGCGTCTGCTCCAGTTGCCCCCGGATGTGCAGAACCGGGTTGCGGCCGGGGTTCTGACCGCGGGCCATGCCCGTGCCCTGCTCGGGCTGTCCGACAGCAGCGCCCAGGCGCGGCTGGCCAAGCGGATCATCGCGGAAGGGCTCAGCGTCCGGGCGGTGGAGGAGATCGTCTCGATGGGCGTCGAGCCGGAGAAGGCCCCCCGCCGCTCGCCTGCCGCCCGGCCGCCCGCAGCCCCGGCATTGCGGCGGCTCGCGGACCGGCTGTCCGACGTGTTCGACACCCGGGTCAAAGTCGAGATGGGCAAGCACAAGGGCAAGATCGTGGTCGAGTTCGCGACCATCGAGGACCTGGAACGCATCGTCGACACCATGTCCGCCGACTGGCAGGAACGCAGCGCCTAAAGGCAGCGAACGCCGCCCGGCAACGAACGCCGCCCGCGAGCAAGCACCGCCCGGGAGCAAGCACCGCCGCCCGGCAGCGCGCGCCCGGCAGCGCGCGCCCGGCAGCCAAGCGCGGCCCCGGAGATGCAGAGCCACTCGGCGACGCTCTACCTCCCGGCAAACGCACCACCGCCTAGTGCCGTGGCAGGCAACGTTCGCCGTGTCCTGCAACGCGACGTTGGGGACGGTGGCGGGCGTGCGATGCGGGCTAGACTTCCGGGCTTGTGAGAGTGCCAGACCGTTGCCTGACGGAACTGCGGGAGCGGGGCTACCTCGTGTTCGAGGGTTTCCTGGGGGCCGGCGAGCTGGCGGCGGCCCAGGAGGCCCTGTGGTTGCACTTCCCCCGGCCCGGGGAGTACTTC
>DASVBE010000234.1:0-58364 GCA_036375995.1 Streptosporangiaceae bacterium
TGACCTGCGGTTTTGCTTGGGGTGAGTGATGGGATTCGAACCCACGACATCCAGGACCACAACCTGGCGCTCTAACCAACTGAGCTACACCCACCGTGGCTGACCGGGCCTCGCGGCCGGTGCAGCTTCAGGAATCATACCGGGCCGCGCAGCGTGGCGCAGACGAGATCAAGGGGCAGGCGCCGGGGCCTCCGCCGGCGGGCTGCCGTGCCGGGCGGCGATCTCCCGGGCCGTCGCGGTGTCCGGGCCCGGCAGCGGGACGAACACCGCGTCGCGGTAGTACCGCAGCTCCTGCACGCTCTCCCGGATGTCGGCCAGGGCCCGGTGACCGCCGTGCTTTTCCGGGCTGGCGAAGTACGCCCGCGGGAACCACCGCCGCGACAGCTCCTTGATGCTCGACACGTCGATCATCCGGTAGTGCAGGAACGCGTCCAGCATCGGCATGTCCCGGGCCAGGAACGCGCGGTCGGTAGCGATCGAGTTACCGCACAACGGCACCCGCCGCGAGTCCTTGATGCGCCCCTTGATGTATGCCAGCACCTGCTCCTGCGCCTGGTCCAGGGTGATCCCCGCGTCCAGCTCGGCGAGCAGGCCGGACGTCGTATGCATCTGCCGGACCAGCTCCGGCATCGTCTGCAGCGACTCGGCCGGCGGCTTGATGACCAGATTGATCCCGTCGTCCAGGATGTTCAGGTTGCCGTCAGTCACCAGGCAGGCGATCTCCACCAGGGCGTCCCTGGAAAGGTCGAGCCCGGTCATTTCGCAGTCGATCCAGACGAGCGGGTCAGTCATAAGCCCAGACTAGGCCCCGTCCGGTCGGCTCACGAGTTTGACGGGTTACGGCTCTCTGGCGTGAACCGCCGCGACATGGCCAGCACATGCGGCGGGACGGCAATTCCCGGCCGCAGCAGCGGGTCATCCTCAGGCGGGCCGAACGCCAGCCGGGCCGGGACAACCCCCGCCCAGGTGCTGGTCTCGTAGTCCTCCGGCTCGTCCCCGGGCGGGCCGGTGCGGATCTTGACCGAGGCCTCGGCCAGCGGCAGGGACAGCACCGCGGTGGCCGCTAGCTCCTTGCGGTTCGGCCCGCGGGTGGCGTCCCACTGGCCGGGGACGAGCTGCTCGGACACGATCCGCAGGGCGGCCAGCTTGGCCGCGTCCTCGGTGACCATCCGGGCCTCGCCGAAGATCACCGCGCTGCGGTAGTTCATCGAGTGGTGGAACACCGACCGGGCGCAGACCAGGCCGTCCAGGTGGGTCACGGTCACGCAGATCTGCTGCCCCGCGGCGGCCAGCAGGGCCGCGTTGGCCGACGAGCCGTGCAGGTACAGCGTGTCGCCGTCGCGGCCGTACCCGGTGGGCAGCACCACCGGCGAGCCCTTGATGATCACCCCGAGGTGGCAGATCAGCCCGGCGTCCAGGACGGCGTACAGCTCGGCGCGGTCGTCCCGGCCGCGCTCGCGGAGGCGGCGTATCCGGGTCCGCTCGGTAGAAGACAAGGCCTTGCTGGCGGGCACGGCGAGGTCAGCGCTCATGCTGTTCTACGGTACAGAGGAAGTGGACTTGCTCCGATAGCCACTTCTGAGCGAAACAGGGAAACCACTTGTCGCGTCACGCCATCGAGCTGCCGGTCACCGCGGACCGCTCGGCGGCCGAGCCGCTGTCCGGGCAGATCTCCGGCCAGCTCCGCACGGCCATCGCCAGCGGCCGGCTCCGCGCGGGGGAGCGGCTCCCGGCCAGCCGGGCACTGGCCGCCTCGCTCGGGGTCAGCCGGACCGTGATCACCGCGGCCTACGCCCAGCTGTACGCCGAGGGCTGGCTGGACGGCCGCCACGGCTCGGGCACGTTCGTGGCCGACGGCGTCCCGGACCACGCCGTAGCCGCCAACCCCGCCCCATCAGTCACAGCGGCCCCTGGCAGCCCCTTGGCATCGGCAGTCGCGGCCGGGGACGTGATCGACCTCTCGCCGGGCGTGCCGTGGGCGGCCGGGATCGACCCGGCGGCCTGGCGGCGGGCGTGGCGGGCGGCCGGGGCGGCGGCCCCCGCCGGGCAGGCCGGGGCACTGGGGCTGCCCGCGCTGCGGGCCGGGCTGGCCGCGCAGCTGCGGCGGCACCGCGGCCTGCTGTGCGGGCCGGACCAGATCCTGGTCACCAGCGGGGTGGCCAGCGGGCTGCGGCTGGTGGCCACCGCGCTGCTGCGGCCCGGCGACGCGGTCGCGGTCGAGGAACCGGGCTACGAGAAGGCCCGGGCCATCTTCACCGCCTGCGGGGCGCGGGTGGTGCCGTGCCGGGCGGACGAGGACGGGCTGGTGACCAGCGCCCTGCCCGCCGGGGCCCGGCTGGTGTACACCACCCCGGCGCACCAGTACCCGCTGGGCGGCCGGCTGCCGGTGCCCCGGCGGCAGGCGCTGATCGCCTGGGCCCGCTCGGCCGGCGCGCTGATCGTGGAGGACGACTACGACAGCGAGTTCCGGTACGACGTGGCGCCGCTGCCCGCCCTCGCCGGGCTGGCCCCGGACCTGGTCATCCACCTGGGCACCACGGCCAAGACGCTGACCCCGGCCCTCGGCGTGGGCTGGCTGGCGGCCCGCCAGGACCTGGTCTCCGCCCTGGCCGCGGCCGCCGTCGCGGCCTCGGAACGCACCTGCGAGCCGGCTCAGCACGCCCTGGCCGCCCTGCTGGCCAGCGGCGACCTGGACCGGCACGTGCGGCGGATGAGCCGGGAGTACGCCCGCCGCCGGGCCGCGATCGTGGCCGCGCTGGGCGGCCTGCCCGCCCCGGCCCGGCTGCTCGGCGGCACGGCCGGCCTGCACGTGGTGCTCGAGCTGCCGCCCGGCAGCGCGGCCCCGGTCGCCGCCGCGGCGGCCGTCCGCGGCATCCGGGTCGACACGCTGGACCACTACTTCGCCGGGCCGCCCGCCGCCGAGGGCCTGGTCCTCGGCTACGGCGGCGTGACCCTGCGCCAGGCAGAAACCGCCTGCCGCGCCCTCCGCGAGGTGGTCACCAGCATCATCTAGTCAGCCGCGACCGCCGCGATGGCCTCGATCGAGATGAGCAGGCCGCGCGGCAGCACCACGCTGGCTGGCGCCGAGCGAGCCGGCGGCGGGTCGGGCATGAAGCGCTCATAGACCGCATTGATGGCCGGGAAGTCCGCCACGTCGGTGTAGAAGATAGTGGTCTTCACCAGGCCGGACAGTGACGCCCCGGCCTCGGCCAGGATCGCCCCGAGATTGCGCAGGGCCAGCTCGGTCTGTGCCTCGACGCCGTCCCCGGGCAGTCCGGTGGCCGGGTCGATGCCGACCGTGCCCGAGCAGAACACGAACCCGCCGGCCACGATGGCCTGGCTGTAGGGGCCGAGCGCCGCCGGTGCGCCGGCCGTGGAGACAGCTTTCCTGATCATGTGTCGCTCATTTCTGCCGTGCGGGTGGTCGGGTGCGGGCGCAGCGGGACGGCGGGCCGGCCGAGAAGCCGCCCCGCTTCGCGGAGGCCGCTGGCCATCGCGCCGTCCGCGTAGGCCAGCCGGGCGCTCTGGGTGTGCTCCCCGGCGAACAGCAGCCGTCCGCCAACCGGCTCGCCCAGCAGGTCAGCGTCGGCTGGCTCGGCTCCCGGGGGAATATGGGTGTAGGCCCCGCCGGTGAAGCGACAGGCCGCCCAGGCGGTCACGGCGGCCTCGGCGGGGACCGGGCACGGCCGTCCGGTGGCCCCGGAAACCAGGCCACGGGCCCACTGGACCGCCTCGTCCGGGGTCATGCCGAGGAGCTGGCCGGCGGCGCTGTGGAAGACATGGATGACCAGCACCGGGCCGCCGCCGAACGCGTCCTGGCCGAACGCCCAGACCGCCGGGTCCGCGGGATCACGGGGGAAGATCATCAGGTGCGGGAAGCCGGCGTTTCGCCAGAACGGCTCCGCGAACCGCATCGCCACCTTCTCGTAGCGCCCGAACCCGAGCCGCCCGATGGCGGCCCGCCGGCCCGGCGGCAGGGCGGGTGAGAACCTCAGCCCGCCCCGCTTGAGGACCCCCAGCGGCACGGTCACCACCACGTGCGAGCCTTCTTCCACCCGGCCGTCAGCGCAGCGGACCCGCACGCCCTCCGCGGAGCGGGCGATTTCGGTCACCTCCATGCCCAGGCGCAGGTCGAGCCCAGCCGCCATCGCCTCCACGACCCGCCGGTAGCCACCCACGGGCACGTCGCCGAAGTAGTCCCCGCCGTATTCGCTCTCGTGCCACATCCAGCGCAGTGACTGGTCCGCGGTCGCGCTGGCCGACTCGGCCTCGATGAGCGCGTGCAGCGCCTGGCGCGCGCGCCGCGCCGGACCCGTGGCCAGGCCCGCCTGGGCCACGAACGCCTCGATCCCGGCTGCGGCGGTCGCGTCCGGCCCGAGTTCGGCGAGCAGCCGGCCCTGCGCCGCGGGGAAGCCTTCCATCTGCAGGCCGAGGCTCGCCGCGACCTCCGCGGCGGACAGCCGCCGTCCCTCACCGAAATCGAAGCCAGCCAGCTCAGGCAGCGGGTTCGCGCTGCGCCTGGGCACGCCGGCGAGCTCCGCGAAGGCACTCAGCGGGTTCCCCGCCGGGGTGTGGATCCATGATCCGCCCAGATCGGTCGGCCAGCCGCCCAGATCGGCCGTGTACAGCCGCCCGCCGAGCCGCTCACGGGCCTCCAGCAGCACGGTCTCCACCCCGGCCTGGGCCAGGGTGCTCGCCGCGGTCAGCCCGGCGATCCCCGCCCCGATGACCAGCACCCGCCGGACCGGGCCGGTTATCCCGGCCGGCCCGCCGGTGCTCCCGGCATCGAAATCCCTGACTGTCATCTCCGGTTACCTCCTCGCCCGCGCGGGGCCGCCGGGCCGGGCCGCGGCGGCGCCAGCCGCCCCGGTCCCCGTCCCGGCCACCGCGACGGCGGCGCTGGCCGGCCGCTGGCCAGTGCCGAGCCCGGCGAATGCGGTGGCGCCCGCTGTGATCACGACAACGATCCAGGCCCGGTTCAGCCCGGCCAGGCCGGCCGTACCGGCTCCGGTCACGCCGCTCCCGGTCACGGCCACGAAGATCGCTACGCCCAGCGCCGAGCCGAGTTGCCGCGCGGCGCCCAGCACCGCTGACCCCGCCGCCAGTCCGGCCCTCGGGGCAGCGTCCGCGCAGCCGAACAGGGACGGCTGGATGAGCCCGTTGGCCACCCCCCACAGCAGCCCGGCCGGCAGGGCGACGGCCGCGTAGGCGGGGCGGCTGCCTGCGCCGGCCAGCAGCCAGGCCCCGGCCGCGGCGAAGGCCGCCGCCCCCGCCGCGACCGTGGCCGCGCCCCCGGCCCGGGCCGCCAGCCGGCCCGCGAACAGGGAGACGAGTCCCGCGGTGGCCGGGCCGGGCATGATGCCCACGGCCGCCTGCAGGACAGAAAAGTGCCACTGCGCGGTCAGCAGCAGCGTCATGCTCAGCAGCAAGGCGGCAAAGCCGGTGTAGTAGGCCACGAGCCCGGCCGCGCCGGCCCGGAAGGCAGGCGCCGCGAACAGCCGCGGGCTGACCAGCGCGTCGGGGTGCCGGCGGATCCTGGCCACCAGCGCGGCGGTCAGGACCAGCCCGGCGGCCAGGGCCAGCCAGGTGCGCTGCGCTGGCCACCGCGATGACTGCGTCAGGGCCGTGCACACCAGCCCCACCGCGCCCATGACCAGGACCGTTCCCGCCAGGTCGGTGCGCCTCCCGGCCCGCGGGCCGGGAGGCGCAGCGTCGCGCCGGGGCAGGATGGCCGCCCCGGCCGCCAGGGCGGCCACGGTGATGGGCAGGTTGATCAGGAAGATCCAGCGCCAGCTCGACTCGGCCAGCAGGCCGCCGGCCACCGGGCCGCTGCCCGCGGCGACCGCGCCGACCCCCGCCCAGATGCCCACCGCGGTGCGCCGCTGCTGCGGCGGGAACACCGCCAGGGCGAACCCCAGCGAGGTGGGTATCACCACCGCGGCCCCGGCCGCCTGCCCGGCCCGGCAGGCGATCAGCGCCGCCAGGTCCGGGGCCACCGCGCAGCCGAGCGACGCGACGCCGAACACCGCCAGGCCAGCCAGGAAGGCGGCCCGGTGCCCGGTGCGGTCAGCGACCCGGCCGGCCGGCACCAGCAGCGCAGCCAGCACGATCGCGTAGGCGTCGAGAATCCACGCGACATCCGGCAGGGCCGCCGGCGCGAAGTCGCGCTGCAGGGCCGGGAGCGCGATGTTGACGACCCACAGGTCCAGGATGATCAGGAACTGGGCCGCCGACACCACCGCCAGCACCGCCCACCGGCGCTGGCCGGCTTTATCCGGCCCGGCCCGCAGCGCAAGCACCGTAATCCTCACTTCTCCTGGTTACCGAGGTCAGGCGGCTACGGCCGGGCCTCGTAGACGATGTTGAACGGCGTCTCCGCCACCCGCCGGAAGGCGGTGAACCCGGCGTCGGCGGCCAGCCGCCGGACCGGCTCCTCGCCAGCCTGAGCACCGAGGGAGTAGCCGCCGTCCTGGGAGAGCGCGTTCGGCACGCACAGGAAGGTGGAGAACGAGTAGTAGACCCGCCCCACCGGGTTGAGGTTGTCGGTCACGCTGCCGCCCGCGGCGGGCTCGACGATCATCCAGGTGCCGTCCGGCGCGAGCATCTCCCGGATGTTCCTGGCCGCCCCCAGCGGGTCGCCCATGTCGTGCAGGCAGTCGAAGCTGGTCACCAGGTCATACGGGCCGCCGCCGAAGGTCTGCGCCGGCGCGACGTCGAACCGCACCCGGTCGGCCAGGCCCGCCTCGGCGGCCTGTTTGCGCGCCGCGATGACGGACTCCTCGTGATAGTCGGAGCCGGTGAAGAAGGACGCCGGGTAGGCGCGGGCCATCAGCGTGGTAGAAGCCCCGTGGCCGCACCCGACATCGGCGACCCTGGCGCTGGCCTGCAGCTTGGCCTCGGCCCCGTCGAGGGCCGGGATCCAGGCCGCGACCAGGTTGGCCGCGTACCCGGGCCGGAAGAAGCGCTCACAGCCCGAGAACACGTCCTCGTGGTGCTCGTGCCAGCCGACGCCCGCGCCACTGCGGAACGCCTGGATGACCCTCTGCTCCGACCGCAGCGCACCGAGCGCGAGCTCGAACGCGCCCGGCGCGAAGACGGCCCCGTCCGGGTCGGTCAGCGCGAAGGCCTGCTCCGGGGTGAGTGAGTACGCCCCGGTCTGCGGGTCGTACTCCACGTAGCCGCCAGCGGCCTGGCCGCGCAGCCACTCATCGACGTAGCGGGTGGCGGTGCCGGTCCGCTCGGCGAGCTCATGGGGCAGCATCGGGCGCCCGGCGAGCGCGCGGTACAGGCCCAGCCGGTCACCGACGAGCACGTTGCCCGCGGCCATCGTCGCGCCGAGGTCTCCCACGAACTTGTGCAGGAAATCCATCAGCTTGTCCTGGTCGATCGTCATCGGTCCTCCGTGGAGCGGCCCGGCCAGGTGCCTGGTCAGGCCGTAGGGATCTTTCGTCCTGCCCCAAGAGGTATGCCGCCGGGCCTCAGCCGGGCATCGGTAACCGGTACCGAGATCAGCGGGCCGGGTTACCGGTTTCCGGGCCGAGAACACCGAGCTCGGCCGCGCAGGCGACGGCCTCGCGCCGGCTGGCCGCGCCGAGCTTGCCCAGCACGGCCGCGACATGGCTGTCGACCGTGCGCACCGAAACCACGAGCTGGCTGGCGATCTGGGCGTTGGTGCAGCCCTGGCTGAGCAGGCGCAGCACGTCGACCTGCCGGGCGGTCAGGCCCGCCGGGTTGACCCTGGTCCCGTCGCGCGGCCCGCGCGGGACGCGGGGCACGCCGAGCGCGCGCAGGCGCCTGCGGACCACGGTGGCGAGTGGCTGAGCGCCCAGCTCGTCGAGCGTCCCGAGCGCCGTCAGCAGGTCCTGCGGGTCGTCACTCTCGGCCAGCGCCGCGGCCTGCTCGTAGGGGCATCCCGCAGCCTGCCACGCGGCCGCGGCCTCCCGCCAGCGACCTGCGGCCGCCATCGCGTAGGGGTGGCCGCCGGAGCCCGGGTCCGCGGGCTGCCCGGCGCGGGTGAGCCAGTAACTGAGCTCCGCCTGGTGCACGTCGTCACCGAGCCGGACCGCTTCGGCGTAGACCGGCCCGGCGATGTCCCGTGCCTGGGCATGGTCGCCGCGTAGCCACGCGTCCTCGGCGCAGGCGGCCGCCACCGGGGCGAGCCGCTGAAGCTCGTCGATCTGCACCGCCAGCTTCCATGCGGAGGCGAGCAGCCGGGTTCCCCGTGGCTGGCCGCGCCGGGCCCGGACCCGGCCGGCCACGGTAAGCGCCACGCAACTGGCCGGCTGGAACGTGTCGACCTCAGCCTCGGCGATGCGCACCGCCTCATCCCACGAGCCCCGCGCGGCTTCCAGGCGGGCCCGCTGGACCTGCATGTAGGCGAGGATCCCGAAGGACTCGGACTCCTCGGCGAGCTTGATGGCCGCGGCGAGATACCGGTCAGCCTCGTCGAGGCGGAACCGGTCGAGCAAGGGCCAGACGATGCACACGTAGGCCCGGCAGGCGTCCTCTGTGGCGCCCGCCGCCAGGGCCACCCGGAGGGCCTCTTCGAGGACGGGCCGGCCGGCCGGATCACCGAGCATCCAGCGGCAGCTGCCGACGTTGGTCAGGGCGTGCGAGGTAATCGCCGCATCGCCTGCTGAACGGGCCAGGGCCACGGCGCGCTCGCCGTACTCGACGCCCTCGGCAAGACGGTGCGCGAGCATGCACAGCTGGGCTTCGTTGCTCAGGGCCAGCGCGAGCAGCCTGCTGTCGCCGGCCTGTTCCAGCACCTCGATCGCCTCCCGGCCGGCCTGCTCGGCGCTGGCCCGGTCGCCGGCCATCCAGGACATCCGCGACAGCCACCGCAGGCAACTGCCGAGCTCGCGCAGGTTCCCCAGCGAGCGGTTCAGTTCGACCGCATGCTGCCCGGCGCTGACGGCCTTGCCAATCGCCCCGATCGTGTAGCACTCGATCGCGTACTCCTCGAGCAGCCTGGCGCGCTCAGCGGGGGCGAACTGCCCGGCGTGCTCGAGCACGAGGCCGTAGTGGGCGACGGCCTCGCGGCGGGCACCGGCCCGGGCGGCGTCCCTGGCCGCGGCCGGCCCGTACGCGATGATCGCGTCCTGGCTGCCTGCTTGCTTGGCGTGATGGACGATCTGGGCCACATCTGAGCCGTCGTGGCTGGTAAGGGCCTCCAGGACACGCTGATTCAAGGCGATGAACCGCGCTGCGGGAACGGAGTCGGCGATGGCCCGCCGGGTCAGCTCATGCCGGAAGGAGATCTTGCGCGGGGACACGGTGAGCAGGCCACGCTCCTCGGCGGCCGCCAGCGCTGCCACCCCGGCAGGCCCGGTGCTGGTCACGAGCGCGTCGACCAGCCAGCGCTCCAGCGCCGACGGGACAACGGCCAGCAGCTCGAGCACGTCCTGGGTCGGTGTGTCCAGGCTCCTGACCCGGGCCAGCACGGCGCCGGCGATCGTTGGCGGGACCGTCTGACCCTGCGCGGAGGCGAGTAGCTCGTGAACGAAGAACGGGTTCCCGCAGGTCAGCGCATACAGGTCCGGCACATCGACGGAGCTGCCTGCACTGAGCTGCCGCACGGCCTGCTCCGACAGCCGGGTCAGCGGCAGGTGCCGTACCTGGTCGCTGCGGGAGGCCTGGCCCAGCAGGCCGTGCAGCGGGTGCTCGCGGTTCAGCTCGTCGTCGCGGTAGGTCAGGATGAGCACGGCCGGCAGGTCTGCGATCCGCCTGACCAGGAAGCGCAGCGCGTCGAGCGTGGCGTCGTCGGCCCAGTGCACATCCTCGATGACCAGCACGGTCGGGTGCTCGGGCCAGGTCAGCTCCGCGCGGAGGGCGGCGAGCACCCGGTCGCGGTCGCTGCCGTCCGTCACGGCCTGGCTGAACTCGGTTCCGACGCTGCCGACCAGATCGCGGAACGGGCCCAGGGTGCGCGGGGTCGCCAGGTCGTCGCAGTAGCCGACGAGCAGCCTGCCCTCGGCGGGCAGGTGCGAGCGCAGCGCCTCGACCAGGCTGGATTTGCCGATGCCCGCCTCACCCATGACCAGCACGACGGACCCGCGCCGGCCCGCGGCCGCGCGCACCGCGTCGGCCAGCACCGACAGCTCGGCCTCGCGCTCCAGGATCCCCCGCGTCACGCCCTGATTGTAAAGGGGCGGCAAATCCGGGTCTGGGCCGTCAGCTGGGCCCTTCCCGCCGGAGCAGCGGGATCTCGCAGACCAGGGGGCGGCCTCGCGGCAGACGAGGGCCGCATTGCGGATCATGACCCCGCGGGCCGGATGGCGCTGCGGCACAGCAAAGCGCCCGGGCCGGCCGGCGGGCCGCCGGCCGGCCCGGCGCCGTGAATCAGGCCAGGTCGAACCGGTCCAGGTCCATCACCTTCGCCCACGCGGCGACGAAGTCGTGCACGAACTTCTCCTTCGCGTCGTCGCTGGCGTAGACCTCGGCCAGCGCGCGGAGCTCGGAGTTCGACCCGAAGATCAGGTCGGCCCGGGTGCCGGTCCACTTCGCCGCGCCAGTGGCGGCGTCCCGGCCCTCGAACGTGTTCGCGTCACCGTTCGGGTGCCAGGTCGTGCCCAGGTCGAGCAGGTTGACGAAGAAGTCGTTGGTCAGCTTCCCCGGCGAGCTGGTGAACACGCCCGCCGGCGACTGCTGGTAGTTGGCGCCCAGCACCCGCAGGCCGCCGACCAGCACGGTCATCTCCGGCGCGCTCAGCGTCAGCAGGTTGGCCCGGTCGAGCAGCAGGTACTCGGCCGGCAGCCGGCTGCCCTTGCCCTGGTAGTTGCGGAAGCCGTCGGCAGCCGGCTCGAGCACCGCGAACGACTCGACGTCGGTCTGCTCCGCCAGCGCGTCCCCGCGGCCCGGCCGGAACGGGACCGTGACGCTGAACCCGGCCTGCCGGGCCGCTTCCTCCACGCCGGCCCCGCCGGCCAGCACGATCAGGTCGGCCAGCGAGACCTGCTTGCCGCCGGACTGGGCGCTGTTGAACGACTGCCGGATCCCGTTCAGCGTGCGGAGCACCACGGCCAGCTGGTCGGGCTCGTTGACCTCCCAGCCGGACTGCGGCTCGAGGCTGAGCCGCCCGCCGTTGGCCCCGCCGCGCTTGTCGCTGCCGCGGAACGTGGAGGCCGACGCCCACGCGGTGGACACCAGCTGCCGGACGGTCAGGCCCGAGGCGAGGACCTGGCTCTTCAGGGCGGCCGCGTCCGCGTCGTCGATGAGCTCGTGCGTCACCGCCGGCACCGGGTCCTGCCAGATCAGCTCCTCGGCCGGGACCTCCGGGCCGAGGTAGCGGGCCTTCGGGCCCATGTCGCGGTGGGTCAGCTTGAACCAGGCCCGGGCGAACGCGTCCGCGAACTCGGCCGGGTTGGCCAGGAAGCGCCGGGAGATCTGGTCGTAGACCGGGTCCATCCGCAGCGACAGGTCCGTGGTCAGCATCGTCGGCGGGTGGCTCTTCGACGGGTCGTGCGCGTCGGCCACCGTGCCGGCCCCGCCGCCGTCCTTGGGCTGCCACTGGTGCGCCCCCGCCGGGCTGGCGGTCAGCTCCCACTCGTACCCGTACAGGGTCTCCAGGAAGCTGTTGTCCCAGGTCACCGGAGTCGGCGTCCAGGTGCCCTCGAGGCCGCTGGTGATCGCGTCCCCGCCTACGCCGGTGCCGAAGCTGCTCTTCCAGCCCAGGCCCTGCTGCTCGATCGGGGCGGCCTCGGGGTTGGGGCCGACGTTGCTCTCCGGGCCCGCGCCGTGGGTCTTGCCGAACGTGTGGCCGCCGGCGATCAGCGCCACGGTCTCCTCGTCGTTCATCGCCATCCGGCGGAACGTCTCGCGGATGTCGCGGGCCGCGGCCAGCGGGTCCGGGTTGCCGTTCGGGCCCTGCGGGTTGACGTAGATCAGGCCCATCTGGACCGCGCCGAGCGGCTCCTCGAGTTCACGGTTGCCGGAGTAGCGCTCGTCGCCGAGCCAGACCGACTCCGGGCCCCAGTACACGTCCTCGTCCGGCTCCCAGACGTCCGCCCGCCCGCCGGCGAAGCCGAACGTCGCAAAGCCCATCGTCTCCAGCGCGACGTTGCCGGCCAGCACCATCAGGTCGGCCCAGGACAGCTTCTGGCCGTACTTCTTCTTCACCGGCCACAGCAGGCGCCGGGCCTTGTCCAGGTTCGCGTTGTCCGGCCAGCTGTTCAGCGGGGCGAACCGCTGCTGCCCGGACCCGGCGCCGCCGCGGCCGTCGCTGATCCGGTAGGTGCCGGCGCTGTGCCAGGCCATCCGGATGATCAGCGGGCCGTAGTGGCCGAAGTCGGCCGGCCACCAGTCCTGCGAGGTGGTCAGCACCTGAGCGATGTCCTGCTTGACCGCCGGGAGGTCCAGGGTGCTGAACGCCTCGGCGTAGCTGAACTGCCCGCCCAGCGGGTTGGCCACGGCCGGGTTCTTGGCCAGGATCTTCAGGTTGAGGCGGTCCGGCCACCACTGGCGGTTTCCGCCGCCCTGGGTCGGGTGCGGGGCCCGCACCGGGCAGGCCTCCGGCGGGTTGTCGGCGACGATGGCGTCTTGGTTCTCGGACATGGAAGTCCCTCCCGGATGAGGCGGATCACGTTGCGCGGGAACTACGGTCTGGTGGAGCAGGAGGGGCACAGGCCCCAGTAGATGACCTCGGCCTCGTCGATCGAGAAGCCGTGGTCGTCGGCCGCGGTCAGGCAGGGTGCCGCGCCGACCGCGCAGGCGACGTCGGTGACAGCCCCGCACGAGCGGCAGACCAGGTGATGGTGGTTGTCCCCGATGCGGCCCTCGAACCGGGCCGGGCTGCCGGCCGGCTCGATGCGGCGGATGAGGCCCGCCGCGGTGAGCGCATCGAGGGCGTCGTAGACGGCCTGCAATGAGATGTGGCCGATGCGGTCCCTGACCCGGGTGGCCAGCGCCTCGACCCCCAGGTGGTCACCGTCCCTGACGGCCTCGAGCAGCGCCACCCGCGCCGCCGTCACCCGCAGCCCGGCCGCGCGCAGCTCAGTGGCGGCGCTGGCCGGGACCGGTACTGCGGTCATGGCGCCCAGCCTAACGACATAAACACGAATGCTCCAAGAATACGAATGTTCCAAGTCTAGACCCGGGACAGGGCCGGTGAGATCGCACTTTGAGACAGTGCAGCCGGAAGCACAGCAGCGCCCGGCCGGCCGAGCCGGCCGGGCGCTCGCCCAGCAAGCACAGCGCTAGGGCACCGGGGTCAGGCTGGCCGCCGGGGTGGCGCCCGCGCTGCCGAGCAGGCCGTCCAGCACGGCCAGGCCGTCGGCCGGATGGCTGGCCTCCCGCGGCAGGATCCGGCTGACCGGGGCCGGGGCCGGCTGGCCGGACAGCCGCTCGATGTCGATCTGGCCCGGGCCCGCGGCGTGCCAGCCGGGGACCTGCGACGCGCCGAAATGGCCGCCCCGGGCCCACCGCCGGCGGCTGCCGCCGGCCGCGTGGCCGTGCGGGAACGCGGCCGGCCGGCCCGCGGGCCAGGTCCGGGCCACGCCCCACGAATCGAGCCAGGCCATGATCGTGTCGAGGCCGTTCAGCGGCCCGTCGGTAAACGGCTCCCAGGGCCAGGCGACCACGCAGATCTGCGCGCAGACCCGGCCCTCGGAATTGGTTACGGCGGGCGGCCCGGCGGGGGCCGGGGCCGGCATCGGCCAGCCGCCGTCGGTTCCGTCCGCGGCCGCCGGGCCCCACGAGACCAGGTTCTCCGGCGCGCCCAGGCAGCGGCCGGCCCGCAGGATTGACACCAGCTGGATGATCTCCCCGCTGACCGGGTTCCAGACCAGGTGGCTGGCCCGGCCGAGCTCGCACAGCCGCTGCGCGGCCGACATGGCCGACACCACTCCGGGGTCAGCGCCGAGCGCCTGCCAGACCGCCCGGGGGGCGCCGCCGTTCAGATGCCCGCCGTCCGCGGCCGCCCGCAGGTGCCCGACACCCGGCATCCATGCCTCACTCACTCCGTGTCCTCCTTCGAAGGGTCTAGACCACCCGCTTGGCCTAGCCCCTCTCACTGCCTATGTCAGCGCGCGGCAATAGTCCAGACCTCGCCGCGGAGGTAAAAGCCGCACCGGGGGTACGGCGGGCTGGCCCTGGAGACCGGAAAGGGCGGAACATTACACTCACGCGAACGCGGACCGGCCGGGTGCGGCACAGACAGGCGAGGTGCGAATGACAGCGGATATCAGCGTCCCCGGAGTCGAGGACGGAGCCCGGCTGGCCCGGTGGATCGAGGGCCAGAACGCCTCTCCCGGGGACACGCTGACCGGCGTCAAGCTGATCGCCGGCGGCCGGTCGAACCTGACCTACCGGCTGGACTTCGGCGACCAGCGGCTGGTGCTGCGGCGGCCGCCGCTCGGCCACGTGCTGCCGACCGCGCACGACATGTCCCGTGAGTACCGGGTGCTGACCGCGCTGCACGGCACGAACATCCCGGTGGCCAGGCCGGTCGCCTACTGCGCGGACACCGAGATCATCGGCTCGCCGTTCTACCTGATGGAGTACGTCGACGGCCTGGTGCTGCGCACCCCGCAGGACGGCGCGCAGGTCAGCCCGGACCAGGCCCGGCAGCTGTCCGAGCTGCTGACCTCGATGATGGCCGCGATCCACGGCACGGACCTGCCCGCGGTGGGCCTGGACACGTTCGGCCGCCCGGAGGGCTTCATGGCCCGCCAGCTGGCCCGCTGGCAGAAGCAGTGGGAGCTGTCCAAGACCCAGGATGTGCCCGGCTACGACGACCTGGTCCGGCGGCTGTCCGACGGGCTGCCGGCCAACGCCGAGGGCACGCTGGTGCACGGCGACTACCGGCTGGACAACATGCTGGTGCGGCTGGACGGCCAGCCGCGGATCGCGGCCGTGGTCGACTGGGAGATGGCCACCCTCGGCGACCCGCTCGCCGACCTGGGCCTGACGCTCATGTACTGGGCGGACGCGGCCGACGACGAAGGCTCCCAGCTGAGCGTCGGCGCCGGGGTGACCCGGCTGCCCGGCTTCTACAGCCGGGCCGGGGTGGCCCGCCGGTACGCCGAGCTGACCGGCCGTGACGTGTCCGGGATCGGCTACTACATGGCCTTCGGCTGCTTCAAGCTGGCCGTCGTGCTGGAGGGCATCAACGCGCGCTACCAGCAGGGCAAGACCGTGGGAGAGGGCTTCGAGCGGGAGGGCACGATGGTTGCCGCGCTGGTCGAGCGCGCGCACCGGATGCTGGATAGTGACCCGCTGACCGGGGCGGCCACTACGGTCTAGGACCGCCCCGCTCACCCCGGCCAGCGGAAGAAAGTGAGGCCCGGCGCCCCGCTCTCGCCGGGCCTCGTAAAGATGACGCGCCACCCGGCCAGGTGGTTGACACATCTGGCCGGACTATCTGAGGAAACCTGAATCCGGTCCTGGCGCGGGCCGGAACGCCAGGTCAGCGGGACAGGGCGCGGCCGACCGAGACGAAGAAGACCTTGTTGATCTCGGTCGGGTCGGTGATGTTGAAGGCCGCGCCGCCGGTGGCCTTGGCCAGCCGCAGGATCGCCGGGTAGATCGGCGAGTGCCCGAACACGTCGAACAGCAGCCCGACGTGGTGGCTGGGCTTGTTGAGCGCCCGGACCTGGCTGAGCAGCTGCGCGCTGGAGATGTCGCCGGGGGCGTCGTCCTGGCCGCCGGTCATCACCACGACCGTGTTGGAGTACCGCGGGTCGTAGGTCTTGATCATGTACTTGTAAGCGGCCAGGACCGCGGTGTTCAGCTTGGTCTGAGCGCCCTGGCGCGGGGCGAAGGTCTGGTTGAGCTGCTGGAGCTGCTCCCGCCGGGAGATCAGGCCGAGCTCCGCGCTCAGCGGGCCGACCGGGACCAGCACCTTGTACGGCTTGGTGCCGTCCAGGTTGTTGTTGAACTCCCACAGGCCCATCACCGTGCTCTGCGGGAACAGCAGCAGGCCCTCGTTGGCCGCGGCCACCAGCTCCTGCATCTGGGTCGGCCCGGCCGGGCTGGACCTGGTGGCCATGGAGCTGGAGGTGTCGATGATGACCAGGATGCGGATGCCGATCCTGACCTTGTCCCAGGCCTGCAGGGTGACCGTGGCGGTATTCGGGCCGCCCAGCGGCAGGACGCTCAGCGGCTGGCTGTCCAGGCCGTACGAGCCGGGGGTGCGGGCGCCGATGTTGTCCGCGGACCGGAAGCCCGCGTAGCGGACCACCGACGCGGTGTAGTCCTGGCTGAGGATCTTGCCGAACTCCTGGGCGGCGCGCAGCCGGGCGGTGTTCGTCGTGGTCAGCACGTACGGGTAGTCCAGCTCGGGGCTGCCGTCCGAGGGATAGCGCGCGGCCAGCGGCTTCGGGTGGGTCTGGTCGAACTGGATCACCGACTGCTCGGACGCCACGGTCACGGTCCGCTCGTTCAGCGGCGGGTTCGACAGCGCGATCAGCGAGGTCAGCGCGGCCGGGTTGTCGTACTGCTCGGTCTCGTCGGCGCCGAACGCGAACCGGGTGAAGTTCTCGCCCGCGGCCTGGCCGGTGCCGAGCAGCCGGTTCACCTCGATGACCGTGGCCAGGCCGGCCGCGCTCAGCTTCGGGTCGGGAAGCTCGACCTTGACCCCGTCCGCGGCGGGCGGGCCGCCCGCGGTCTGCGGCAGCAGGAAGTTCCAGCCGATCGACTTGGCCACCGGGCCGAGGCTGGCCGCCACCGTCTGCGGCATCACGATCATCAGCGGCGACATCGCCACGTGCACCCCGGTCGGCTGCACGACCTGCGCGCCCTGGGGCAGCGCGCGGGCCTGGTTCACCCACAGGGTGGAGTCCGGGATCCAGGCGTCGATCGGCGGCATGCCGTGCTGCGGCTCCTTGCCGTCGATCTGCGCGGCGGCGGTGGCCGGCAGCTCCTCGGTGACCTGGACCACGGCGCAGTGCCCGTTGATCTCCCGGTGCAGCCGGTTGAAGTACTGGGCTACCTTCTGCACGGCGGGCGCGATGTCGTTGGACACCGCCACGTTGGCCAGCACGGGGTGCTCCGCGCAGTCCGAGCTGGCCATGATCGCCTGGGTGCTGAGCACGGCCATCAGCGCGGCCGCGACCACGATCGCCAGCGCGACCAGCAGGGAGGTGGTAAGGCCGCGGCGCATCCCGCCGCGCCCGGCTCGTCCGGCGTGTCCAGTGCTCACCGCAGACCTGACCTCGCTCAACCCCCGCCGCGGCGCCCGGTATGGCCGCGGGCGGCACGACTCTATCGGACATTAACCCCCAGAACCGCCCGGTTGACCTGGTTGGCCCGTGCTCACGGCCCGTGCTCACGGCACCGTGCGCACCGGCCCCGTGCTGACGGCCGTGCGCACCGGCGCGCCCCGGCGCTGCCAGACTGGGCGGGTGCCGCCCGTGCTCACCATCACCGACCCGGCCGACCCGCGGCTGGCCGACTTCACCGGGCTGACCGACGTCCGCCTGCGGCGCAGCCTGGAAGCCGAGCACGGGCTGTTCATCGCCGAGGGCGAGAAGGTGATCAGGCGGGCCATGGCCGCCGGGTACCCGGTCCGGTCGCTGCTGGTCCCGCAGGACCGGCAGGCCGCGCTGGCCGGTCTGATCGCCGCCTGCCCCGGCCCGGTGCACGTCATCCCGCCGGACGCGGCCGCCGCGCTGACCGGCTACCAGGTGCACCGCGGCGCGCTGGCCTCGATGCTGCGGCGGCCGCTGCCGCCGCCCGCGCAGGTGCTGGCCGCCGCCCGCCGGGTGGTGGTCTGCGAGGACATCGTGGACCACGGCAACCTGGGCGGGATCTTCCGGTGCGCGGCCGCGCTCGGCATGGACGCGGTGATCCTGGCGCCGCGCTGCGCCGACCCGCTGTACCGGCGGGCGGTGAAGGTGTCGATGGGCGCGGTGTTCGCGGTGCCGTACGCCCGGCTGGCGGACTGGCGCGGCGGCCTGGCCGGGCTGCGGCAGGCCGGGTTCCGGCTGCTGGCGCTGACCCCGGACCAGTCGGCCACGCCGATCGGCGCGGCCGAGCCGGGGGAGCGGGCCGCGCTGCTGCTCGGCACCGAGGGGGACGGGCTGTCGTCCCGCTGGCTGGCCGAGGCCGACGAGGCGGTGTGCATCCCGATGGCGCCCGGCGCGATGGCCGCCGGGGTCGACTCGCTCAACGTGGTCGCCGCCGCGGCCATCGCCTGCTGCATGTTCGCCGTCCCGGCCGCCGGCGAAGCCGGCCCCTAGCGGAAGAACACCTCGCGGCCGTGCCGGAACCTGGCCACCGCCCACGGCGGCAGCACCGGCCCGGCCCCGGTGGACGGGTCGGGCTCGAGCTGGCTGGTGAAGCAGCCGATCGCGGCCCGCTTGCGCTGCGCCAGGATCGGGCCCAGGTACAGCACGCAGGCCCGCGGCCAGGGCACCCGCGGGTCCCCGGGCGCGGCCCAGTGCCAGGCCCAGACCGGCGCCTCCAGGTGCCGGGCGCCGCGGCCGCGGGCGGCCAGCGCGGTGGCGTACCCAACGGCCTCGTGATCGGGGTGCCCGTCGAACCGCCACGGTGAGACCGCCACGTCCGAGGCCATGAGCAGGCCGGCTAAAGCGGTTGTCAGCGCGGCGGTCCTGGCCGCCACACCGCCGTCAGGGAAGCCGAGCCGACGCACCGCGGCGGCGCCCGCGCCGAGTACCTCGAGCGCCTCGGCAGTCTCCTGGCGGCGCTGCGCGGCCAGCTCGGCTTCGGGCCATTTCTCCGAGCCCGGGTGGCTGGCCTGCCCGTCGGTGACCGCGACGAGCAGGATCTCCCGGCCGGCCCTGGTGGCCGCGGCGAGCAGGCCGCCCGCGCCGAGGATCTCGTCGTCGGGATGCGGGGCCACCACGACCAGGCGGCTGCCCGGCGGGACCAGCTCAGCCGCGCCGGTCACCCGCAGGCCGGACCAGCCCGGCCAGCTCAGCCATTGCGCGGACGTGGTGCCCTGGCCCCTGATCACGCGATCCTCAGGGGGACCCGGATGGGGATAGGCGGCCAGGGCGGGGCGGCGTTGATCCATGCTGCGCGGTGTCAGGGCAGTGACCTCCCGGCGGGCGCGGCCCGGGTGGCGCCGGGCCGGTCACCGCGTTACCCGCTGGTAGTCCCGGCAAACCTGCCCGGGCTCAGTCCCCCCGGGACGACCGGAAGAACTCGCTGGCCGGGCGCCGCCACAGCAGGACCGTCGCGGCCAGGCCGGTCAGCCACAGCAGCAGTACGGCGGCCAGGCCCAGCGCGGTCGCGGACAGGGTCAGCGCGGTGTAGAGGGTGTTCACCCCGAACAGCACGGTGGCCACGATCCGGGTCCACGGCTTCCCCGACCGGGTCACGAACGACATCCACAGCCACAGCCCGACCGAGACCGCCCCGACAAAGATGAAGAGAAAGGCCTGGCTGTGCTCGGCGCTCTGCACCTGGGCCGCGGAGTAGTCGGGATGCACTTTCAGGATCGCGTGGCGCAGGCTGCTGACCGTGGCCGCCGCGATGACCGCGCTGACCGCGCTGAGCGCCGCGCCGATCCACATCAGCCGGATGGCCATCTGCACCGGCGGCGGCAGGGCAGGACCCGGCGGCGGGGGCACCTTCGCACCAGACGGATACGGCTGCATGGCTGCTCCTCAGGGGGACTAAAATCGGGCGCGCAGGTGAGGGGCCCGTGCCCGGATGATTCCAGTGTGACGCTCAGAGTGCCAACGGCACACGGGCATGGCCGGTAACATCCTGTGTGCTTCCAAGGCGCCGGTTGTCCGGAGTATGTGCGCCGCACCAGGTCCCCGATCCCCGAGAGGTGCACCGCTGATGGAGATGGCACATTCCACCAGGGATGTGACAGGCGACGAGGCTCAGATCCGGGGTGACCGCGATATCCAGCGCGACGTTCTGGTCGCCCTCGCGGAATGCCGGAATCACCGGAAGTGGTTCGCCGGCTTCGCCAAGCCCTACCTCGGGGACAGCCCGATCGAGATCGGCAGCGGCCTGGGTGATTACGCCCGCGAATGGATCCCGCTGGTCAGCAGCTTCACCGCGACCGACGCCGACCCGGTCACCGTGCTCGAGCTGAAGCGGGCCATGTCCGGCTACCCGCAGGTCAGCGTCAGCCAGGTGATGCTGCCCGCCGAGGACCGGGCCGGGCACTCCTGCCTGATCGCCTACAACGTGCTGGAGCACATCGAGGACGACATCGGCGCGCTGGCCAGCATGGGCCGCCTGGTCCGCCCCGGCGGCCACGTGGTGCTGGTCTGCCCGGCGTTCCCGTTCGCGATGAGCCCGGTGGACATCGCCACCGGCCACGTCCGCCGGTACACCCGCAAGACCATGCGCGCCGCGCTGACCGCGGCCGGCCTGGACATCGTCGACGTGCGCTACGCCAACTCGCTCGGGCTGGTCTGCTACTACGTGTTCACCAGCCTGCTCCGCCGGACCCCGGCCGAGGGCGGCACGATGACCTTCTACGACCGGCTGGTCGTGCCGCTGGTCCAGGGCCTGGAGAAGCTCGTCGGCCGGCCGCCGTTCGGGCAGTCGGTGCTGGCCATCGCGAAGGTCCCGGACCGCGCCTAGGGTGTGGCCGGGCCCGCCCCCACGGGGCGGTACACCGCTACGCCGCTGACCGTGTAGTCCAGCCGGAACCCGGCCCCGGCCAGGAACCGGCTGATCTCCGGGGTGCGCGGCTGCCAGTCGACGACCCAGCCGACGTGCATGCGTCTCCCGTCCCGCCGGGCTGCGGCCAGCTGCCGCGGCGTGCTGTCCCGGCCGTGCTGGGCCGCGTTCAGCCGGGCGTAGAACGGGTGCTGCCTGATTCCCGCCGTGGTGCGGCCGGGCACCCACGAGGTGTAGGAGATCGCCCGCGGGTGCCCGTCCGCGGTGGCCATGAGCAGGGACCGCGCGTCGACCCCGGATCCGTACAGCGGGATCCCGCCGCGCAGCCCGAACGGGATGTCCACCACCACCGAGCGGGAGAAGTCGTCCGCGATCGGCAGGTCGAGGGCCGGGTAGGCGGTGCGGATCGTGGTCCGGTGCGGGAACCCTGACCAGCCCATTTCCAGCACCGCGACGACGGCAAGCGCGGCCGCGGCGGCCAGCGGCGCACCGGCCCGCAGGCCGGCCCGGCGCTCGCGCACCGCGGCGGCCAGCCGGTCGGCGGTGAAGCCGGCCAGCAGCGCGGCGGCGGCCAGCCCGGCCAGGGCCAGCCGGTCCGCCTCGCGGAACGCCGACAGCCCGGGCACCCGGACCAGCCAGGTATACGGCATGACCAGCGAGACCTGGACACCGTGCCAGGCCTCCGCCAGCGGGACGTAGGTGCGGGTGCCCAGGCGCAGGACCGGGCCCAGGGCCAGCGCCGCGCTGCCCAGCCACCCGGCCGCCAGCAGCCACGCCGTGCTCCGCCGCCACGGTGCGCCGCCGCCGCGGCGGACCGACAGGATCAGCCCGGCCAGCGCGGCCAGCGTCAGCGCCAGCCCGAAGGCCGGCACGCCCTCGGCGGCCTGCGGGTAGTGGTAGCCGGATGCCAGCCAGGACAGCCCCGAGCTGCCCAGCCGCGGCGACGGCCCGAACAGGCCCGGCAGTTGCGCCCCGTACAGGAGATAGGTGCCGGCCAGCTCGGCCGGCCGGGCGAACGCGCCGCCGGACCGGGCCTGCTGGGCCATCGCGATCAGCTGCGGGCTGGCCACCACCAGAGCCACCCCCACGGCAAGCCCGGCCACCGTGAGCGAGCGGGAGGGCCGCGGCGCTGTTTTCCTGACGAGCGACGCCGGCGCGACGGAGGAGCGCCGAAGGAGCGAGGAGGGAAGGCAGCGCCTCTTCAGCGGCCCGGGAGCGAGCGAGCCGGCAAGCACCGCGAGCCTGGCCAGGCGGCGGCTGGGCCCGGCGAGCCAGCCGGTGGCCAGCCCGTAGATCAGCACCGCGCCCGCTATTGCCCCGGCCAGCAGGGCGGTCTCCTGGTTGATGAGCACCGAGACGCCGAGCACCGCGCCGAGCAGCACCGCGTCGCGGGGGCGCCCTGAACGACGCAGCCGGACCGCCGCGCCCAGCGCCGCGGGCAGGGTGAGCATCCCGGCCGCGATGTTCAGGTGGAACCAGACCTGCCAGTCGAGCATGGGGGCCAGCCCGTACAGCGCCCCGGCCGCGATCGCGCCGGGCCGGGCCAGCCACAGCCGCGCCGTCCGGTACATCACGTAGCCGAGCAGGCCCGGCAGCACGATCGTGATCAGCCAGAACGCCGCGGCCGGCCCGGCGGTCAGGGTGACCGGCGCGAGCAGCATGCCCAGCAGCGGCATCGTGGTGTCGTAGCCCAGCTGGATGCCGACCGGCGCGGCCATCGACCCGGTGAACCACGGGCTGGCGAGGTGGATCGCCTGGTGCGCGACCCACCACAGGTCCCAGACGTAGCTGCTGATGTCCCGCACCGCCGGCACCCGGCCCGGCCCGGTGGCCACCCGCGGCCAGGTCACCGCGATCCCGGCGGCCAGGTAGGCGGCCAGCACGGCCAGCTCCCGGGCCACGGCCCGGCGGCGGTACCGCCGCCCACCGGGCTCCGGCGGGCCCTCCCGCGGCGGCTGCGCCGTCGGAAGCTGCTCCGGCGGGCGTACCTCCTGGTCACGCACTGATCTGCCCTGTCCTCCCGAAGGCCTGCTGAGCCTCCCGGCGCGGCCCGGCGGCCGCGCGGCACAGACCTTTCTACCGGCTAAAGTCCTGACGTGGACGTGCAGGAGGACGAGACCGACGTCAGCCTGACACCCAGGCGGCTGATCGGCTGGGAGATCTTCGTTGTCTTTGCCGTCTCCCTGGGCGCCAGTGGCGTCAGGGCGCTGGTCGAGCTGATCGGCTCGCTGACCGCCCCGCAGGCGCTGAGCACGCAGCAGGCCCTGCTGGTCGGCACGCTGGCCCCCGGCCGCCCCTGGCTCGACCTGGCGCTGCAGCTGGTCAGCCTGGCCCAGGGGCTGGCCCCGGTGGCGCTGGTCTGGTATCTGCTGGCCCGTTCCGGGGA
Organism: Streptosporangiaceae bacterium; assembly: GCA_036375995.1. Classification (GTDB taxonomy): domain Bacteria; phylum Actinomycetota; class Actinomycetes; order Streptosporangiales; family Streptosporangiaceae; genus DASVBE01. The sequence continues at coordinate 22,934 of DASVBE010000234.1, forward strand.
GGGCCTGTCCGACATCGGCGCGGACCTGTCCCAGCCGGCCAGGGACGGGCTCCGCGGCGCGGCGCTCGCCGCGCTGATCGGCGGCACCGGCCTGGGGCTCTACCTGATCGCGTTCCACCTCGGCGTGAGCCTCAACGTGGTGGCCGAGAGCCTGCCCCCGGTGTGGTGGCGGATCCCGGTGCTGGTCCTCAACGCCGCGCAGAACGGCATCCTGGAAGAGATCCTGGTCATCGGGTTCCTGCTGCGGCGGCTCGGTCAGCTGGGCTGGTCACCGTGGCAGGCGATCGTGTTCAGCGCGATCCTGCGCGGCTCCTACCACCTGTACCAGGGGTTCGGCGGCTTCCTCGGCAACGCCGCGATGGGCCTGATCTTCGGCTACCTGTACAAGCGATGGGGCCGGGTAATGCCGATGATCATCGCGCACGCGCTGATCGACATGGTCGCCTTCGTCGGCTACGCCGTGCTCCACGGCCACGTGTCCTGGCTCCCCTAGCCCTCCCGCGGGGAGCAGGGCCTAGCGGCCCAGGTTCTCGATCACCGTGGCGCCGGGGAGGCGGGTCAGCAGCGCGCCGGGCACGGTCAGCTTGGACCGGCGCACGCCGCTGCCGATCACGACCCGGTCCGCGGCGGCGACCGCCGCGTCCACGTACACCGGCCAGTCCGCGGGCAGCCCGACCGGGGTGATCCCGCCGTACTCCATGCCGGTCTCCGCCACCGCCACGTCCATCGGCGCGAACGACGCCTTGCGCACGTCCAGCGCCCGGCGCGCGGCGCCGTTGACGTCGGCCCGGGTGGTGGCCAGGATCACGCAGGCCGCGAACCGGGCCTCGCCGTCCCGCTTGCCGGTGACCACCACGCAGTTCGCCGACGCGTCCAGGGAGACGCCGTACTGCTCGCAGAACGCTGCCGTGTCGGCCAGGTCCGGGTCGATCTCCGCCACGCCCACCTCGGCCGCGGGCAGGGCCCCGTCGTCGTTGGCCAGCGCCTTGACCACGCTCGGCGCCAGCAGGTCCGGGCGGTCCAGCGCGGCGACCGCGTCCAGCCGCCCCATGCTCATCGTCATCCGCGGAAGTCTATGCGTGGCCTTAGCTCCGGTTGACGTGCGGTAGAGTCCGGGTCCGTCAGAGATGCATCCCGGCCTGGCTGCGCACCGGCTGGCCGGTGACGGGGTGCCCAGCAGCTGACCTCCCAGGCGGGGCCGCGCTTCCGGCCCGGAAGCCCACCCGGCAGCGAGGAGACCGACTTCCCCGGGAAGTGACGATGTACGCCGACCTGACCCGCGCCCTGCTGGCGGCCGTCGGCGCTGGCGTGCTTCCCGGCATCTTCTGGGCCCGCTTCCTGCGCGCCGAGCGCGGCTGGGGCCTGGCCTGGTCCACCGCGCTGTCCATGGCCACCGTTCCGGCGCTGGCCCTGGCCGCGGCCCGGATCCTGCACCAGGGCGTGTCGCTCAAGATCGCGGTGGCCGCCGCCGCGGCCGTGCTCGTCAGCGGCTGGCTGGCACTGATCGCCCGCGGCCGGCCGGGCCGGCCCGGGCTGGCCGGCCTGGCCCGCCTGGCCCGCGGGCGGCGCCCGGAGGGCGGCCCGCTGCGCCCCGGCGGCCTGGCCAGCGCCAGCTACCCGGACGGCGGCGGCCGCTTCGCGCCCGGGCCCGGCCCGGACGGGACGGTCCCCGGGTCCGCGGGCCAGCCGAGCCCGGACCCGGTCCCCGCGTTCCCGCGGCCCGGCGGGTCCCCCGGGCCCGGTGGCTCTCCCGCCGTCGCGGCGTATCCCGGGCCTGGCGGCTTCCCGGGGCCGGGCGGGGTCCCCGGGTTCGGTCCCTTCCCCGGCCCGGGCGGGGTCCCCGCGGTGGCGCTGCGGCGCCGGCCCGGCAGCGGCATCCCCGGCGGGGTCGGCCCGGACGGCGCGGTGCTGCCACTGCCCGCCGTGGATCAGGGCTGGTGGGTATCCCTGCTGATCGCGGCGGCCGGCGTGATCGCGCTGATCTCCCTGTCCACCGGGCAGACCCCGGGCTGGCAGATCATCGCCATCCTCGCCCTGATGGCCGTGGCCGGCCTGCTGGTCACCGCCTGGCCCGTGCTCCCGGCGGGGGTGCGGACCGGCGCCCCGCGGGCGGGCGCAGATGCGGCCGGGACCGCGGACCCCGCGGCCGCGGGACCGGGCCCGCGGGCGGCCGCCAAGGCCACCGAGACGGACCGGGCCGCGCTCCGCGCCCGCGGCCGGCTGCCCTGGCACCGCCGCGCCTGGGTGCGCCGCTCCCTGCTCACGCTGGTCCTGCTGATGATCGCGGTGCGGGACTACGCCGGGCCGGTCGGCTACGACTGGCCCTACCTGCGCGGCAGCGACCAGTTCTCGCACGCGGTCATGGCCCAGGAGGTGCTCGCCCACGGCGCGTACGGCTCGTACCTGGTCTACCCGCCCGGGTTCGCCTCGCTGAGCGCGGTGATCTGCCGGTTCTCCGGGCTGCCGCCGCTGCGGCTGTACCCGGTGCTGGCCCCCGCGCTGCTGGTGCTCACCGCGGTGGCGGCGTACGCGCTGGCGGTCAAGCTGTGGGGGTTCTGGCCCGGCCTGGCCGCGGCGTTCCTGTCCGGCCTGGTGCTGTCCGGCTCGTACGCGAGCTTCGCCGCGGGGCGCTACCCGGACCTGACCGCGGCCTACTTCCTGCTCGTGATGGCAGTCGCCGCGCTGGTCACGCTGTACCAGCAGCCGTCGGTGCGATCCGTCCTGCTGGTGACCGTGCTCAGTGCGTCGGTCGTGTTCTACCACTCGGTGGCCAGCCTCTACATCGCGCTCGTGCTCGCCGTGGCCGGGCTGGCCGGGCTGGTCTGGCTGGTGATCGCCCGCGGCGGCGGCGGGGCCGCGCAGCGGCTCCAGGCCCGCCGGCTGACCGTCGCCCTGGCCGGCGCGCTGGCCTGCACGGCCGTGCTGGCCGCCGGTTACGCGGCCTATACCTATCTGCACGGCAACGCGGCCGGCGGCCAGTCCGCCACGTCCACCGCGGTGAACATCGCGGTGGGCAGCCAGCCGGCCTACGGCGGAGCCACGATCCTGGACACGCTCGGCGCGCCGGTGGTCTGGCTCGGCGTGCTCGGGCTGGCCGTGCTGGCGGCCGGGCTGGTCCGGCTGCGCCGGCCGGGCCAGGTGCTGACCGCGGTGACGCTGCTGCTCTGGTGCGTGCTGATGTACCTGGGCAGCCGGTTCGCGTTCGACGGGTTCCCGGTCCGGTTCGAGACCGACCTGGGCGGGCCGCTGGCCGTGGTGGGCGCGTTCGGCCTGGTCGTGGTGCTGCGCTCGCTGGCGGGCCTGGCCCGGTGGCGGCCGGCCGGCCAGGCGCTGGCCGCCCTCCTGTCCGTGCTGGCCGCCGGGACCCTGCTCGCCGTGGCCGGGCTCCAGGTCACCGAGGACGCCCAGGCGGACATCGCGCCGGTGCCCGGCGGCATCCTGATCAAGCAGGTCGCGGACGCGGGCGCGTTCCTGCGGCGGCACAACACCGGCGGCACGATCATCACCACGCCGGGGATGAACGCGGGCATCACCAACCGGGCCGTGCTGGCCATGGGCGGCTACACCGGCCTGCAGTCGTACTCGGCGTACCGGACCGAGCATCCCCGGTCCCTGCCCACCGCCGGGCTGGTCCCGCTGCTCGACTCGCGCGAGGTCCTGCACAACCCGCTGAGCTGCCGGACCGCGACGATCATCACCCGGCAGCAGGTGAAGTTCATCGTCATGTACCGGCCCGGGCACATCGACGAGCTGCTCAATTTCCGCCAGGACCCGTCCCGCTACCGGCAGGTCTTCAGGAACAAGTACGTGGTCATCTTCGCCACGCCTGAGCACCTGCCGCCGTGCACCGGACCGTAGGACCGGTCCCGGGGGCCCGGGACCGGCCCTGGCCGGCCGTGCCGCGGGACGGCCCGCCGGAAAATCTGCGGAAAGGCGGATTTCCGGTCTTGCCTGGGCGGGCCCGGTCACTATTATTCGATCATGGAATCTGCTGGCTGGGCGCACGAGAACATTCCTGGGACCGGCATAAGCACCGGTACGGTCACGATCAGCGCGCTGCAGCAGGCCCTGGCCTCGGGGCAGCTCACCTCGGCCGCGCTGACCGGGTTCTACCTCGGCCGGATCGAGCGGCTGAACCCGCAGCTCAGGGCGGTGATCAAGGTCAGCCCGGAGGCGGCCGGGGCGGCCGCCGCCAGCGACCGGGACCGGGCCGCGGGCGGTGGCCCGGCCGGCCCGCTGGCCGGGATCCCGGTCCTGATCAAGGACAACATCGCGGTCGCCGGCCAGCCGGCCACCGCGGGCTCGCCCGCGCTGGCCAGCGCCGAGACCGGGGACGCGTTCCTGGTCGGCCGGCTGCGCCAGGCCGGGGCGATCATCCTGGGCAAGGCCAACCTGTCGGAGTGGGCCAACTTCCGGTCCAGCCGGTCCAGCAGCGGCTGGAGCACCCTCGGCGGCCAGGCGGTCAACCCGCACGGCACCGGCCGCAACCCGTCCGGGTCGAGTTCCGGGTCCGCGGTGGCCGTGGCCGCGGGGCTGGCCCCGCTGTCGGTCGGCACCGAGACCGACGGCTCGATCGTCAGCCCGGCCAGCGCGTGCGGGATCGTCGGGCTAAAGCCGACGCTCGGCCTGGTCAGCCGGTCCGGCATCGTGCCGATCACGCCCGAGCAGGACACCGCCGGGCCGATGACGAGGTGCGTGGCCGACGCGGCCGCGCTGCTCGACGGGCTGCTCGGCAGCGACCCCGCGGACGAGGCGACCCAGACGGCTGGCCGGCTGCCGGGCCCGGACGGCGGGTACACGTCGCTGCTGGATCCGGGTGCGCTGGACGGGGCCAGGATCGGGATCTGGCGGGACGGGTCAGCGGCCGCCGGGCCGGCCTCGGTGGCCGTGCTCGACGCCGCGATCGCCCGGCTGCGGGCCTGCGGCGCGCAGGTCACCGACCCGGTGGAGCTGCCCGACTACGCCAAGATCGGCGAGCCGGAGTTCGCCTCGCTGCTGCACGAGTTCAAGGTCTACCTGAACGCGTACCTGGCCGCGGCGCCGGGGGAGCACCCGGGGACGCTGGCCGAGCTGATCGCCTGGAACACCGAGCACGCCGCGACCGTGCTGGCGGTGTTCGGCCAGGAGCTGTTCGAGCAGTCCGAGGCGACCAGCGGGAACCTGGCCGACCCGGCGTACCAGGCGGCCCGCGCGGACGCGCGGCGGATCGCCACGGCCGCGCTGGACAGCGCGCTGGTGGGCGCCGGGCTGGACGCGGTGGTGGCGCTGAGCAGCAGCCCGGCCTGGCTGACCGATCACATCCTGGGCGACCATCACGTGTTCGGCACGGCCGGGCCGCCCGCGGTGGCCGGCTACCCGTCGGTGACCGTGCCGGCCGGGCGGGTGTCCGGGCTGCCGGTCGGGGTCACGTTCATGGGCCCGGCCTGGGGCGAGGCCCGGCTGCTGGCGCTGGCCTACGCGTTCGAGCAGTCGGCCTAGAACGGCCAGGCCAGCTGGGCCGCCTAGGCGGCCGGCGCCGGGGTGATGCGGGCCGCGGTGATCGTCTCGCAGTCCGCGGCGAACTCGAACTCGGCCTCGATGCGCTGGCCGGCCAGCACGTGCGGGAGCCACTCCCGGGCGTCGTTCCACATCTGCTCGTACGGCACGCCGTCGACCGGGTACCAGACCGGGGTGAGCTCCTGCGACGGCGCCATCTCACCGTGCCAGCGGGTGGCCACGAACACGTCCACGCGCTGATCCCAGGACGGCCGGGTTGGGAAGCGGTGCCCCACGCTGGCCCGGCGGCTGGCCGACGTCGGGTCGACGATCAGGCCGGTTTCCTCTTCGACCTCGCGGACCGCGGCGGCGCGGGGGTCCTCGCCGGGCTCGACGTGGCCGCCCGGGCCGACGACCTTGCCGGTGCCCATGCCCCCCTGCTTGCGGCCCAGCAGAACCTCGGTCCGCCCGTCCGGGGTAGCGCGCAGCAGGAAGCACAGGCACATCGGGATCGGTGGCATCCGCCCATCCTGCCGCATGGCCGGGGCTGGGCCGGCCGGGCGCAGGCGGGCGGGAGTGGTGGGTGCGCCGCGATATCGTGAGATATCAGGGCGATATCGCCGACGGCCTGACTGCCCGGGAGCTCAGATGACTGCTGACCCGCCCAACCCGCCTGAGCCGCCCGGGGCGTCCGTGCCGCCCCAGGAGGACCCGGTAGCGCTGCTCGTCCAGGCGGTCGGGACCCTGCCCGACGACCAGCGTGATCTCGTGCTGGCCTGGCTGATCCGGCAGCGGCCCCTGGGCTACGGGCATGAGGCCCTGCGTGGCTTCGCTGAGACCCACCGGGTGCTTGGCGGGGAGCCGCTGGCCAGGTCGGCGTTCGATCCGGTGCTCGACCCGATCCTGGGCACGGGATCGATGCGGGCAGCCGGGGCCACGGGACAGCAGGTCGTGCCGGTGCGGTTCCCGGCCGAGCAGCATGCCCAGCTGCGCGACTGGTGTGCGGAACACGGGTTCTCGATGGCCACCGTGATCCGGGGGCTGGTGGCCAGGTTCCTGGAGAGCCAGACCGCGGTCTAGACGGGCGGCCCGCGCCGCACATCCCGTATCCCTAGCTGAATTTCAATGGGGCCGGCGGGATCGGCTGCGGTCGGCGGGACAGGGGCGACCGCCCCGGCTCCGCCCTGTCAGGGCGGGCAGAGCCGGGACGGTCAGCGGATCCGGTGCGCTAGTGGTGGATGCTGAAGGCGAAGATCGTCGTGGAGTTGTACACCTGGCCCTTGCGGAGCGTGGTGGTCGGGAAGTTGGGCTGGTTCGGCGAGTTCGGGAAGTGCTGCGTCTCGAACGTGAAGCCGGCGCCCTGCCGGTAGATGTGGTTGCTGATGCCGACGAGCGTGCCGGTCAGGAAGTTGCCGCTGTAGAACTGCACGCCCGGCTGGTCGGTGAAGACCCTGATCTCCCGCCCGCTGCGCGGGTCCCAGGCCGCGGCCGCGAAGGTGAGCTCGCCCGGCTTGGCGCCGCGGCGGTTCAGCACCCAGTTGTGGTCGTAGCCCTGGCCGATGAGCAACTGCCGGTTGGCGACGTTGATCCGCGAGCCGATCGTGTGCGCGGTGCGGAAGTCGAACGGGGTGCCGGCCACCGGGGCGAGGCGCCCGGTCGGGATCTGCGTCGTGTCGGTCGGGGTGTAGCGGTTGGCGTTGATGATCATTTCCTGGCCGTAGACCGTGCCGGACGCCTCACCGGCCATGTTGAAGTAGCTGTGGTTGGTGGGGTTGAAGACGGTGTCCTTGCTGGTCGTGGCGTGGTAGTGGATGAACAGGGCGTTGCTGCTGTTGAGGGCGTAGGTCACGGTCAGCGTGAGGCGGCCGGGGTAGCCCATGTCGCCGTCCGGGCTCACGATGGTCAGCGCCACTCCCGCGCTGCCGGCGGTGTGCACGGCGTGGGACCGGTAGACGTGGTTGCCGAAGCCGACGGTGCCGCCGTGCAGGCTGTTGCCGTTGTTGTTGATCGGCAGGTGGTAGCGGACGCCGTCGAGGACGAACGTGCCCTTGGCGATGCGGTTGCCGTACCGGCCGATGGTCTCGCCAAAGTACGTGCCGCCACCCTGCGGCGGGCTGTCCTTCGTCACGTACTCGTTGAGGGTGCGGAACCCGAGCGCGATGTTGGCCATCCTCCCGTCGCGGCCCGGGATGACGATCGACTGAGTGGTCGCGCCGTAGGTGATGATCCTTATCTGCACGCCGTGGCAGTTCGCGAGCGTGTAGCGGAAGACCGGCAGTTTCTTGTTGAAGTACGAGTCGAAGGCCCGGCCGAAGAACTGCTTGGTGACAGTGGGATGGCCGCACGCGGCGGGCGCCGCGGTGGCTGGCGCGGAGCCCAGCGCCAGCACCCCTGTCGTTCCGAAGGCCACCGCGGCGGCGGCGCCCGCACGGATGACCTTCCGGTAGGAAGTCCGGGCGGCGGAGAGTCTGGGGAAGGACGGAGGGCTGAACGAAGTGTGCATGCTGGATCCCTTCGTTGGTTTCCGTCGGGGTGTGTCGGTATTCCGCCAGGAACCGGCGCTACCCCATCAAGGGGCATTGTGAGCGCTAACATGAGGAAAATCACCCCCTCCGCGGGGCGGAAACATGCGGTGGCTGCGGCGGCTCCCGCCCTGGTTAACCCGCCATGCGGCGTTTTCCCAGCTAGAAGGCAAACGCCGGGGGCCGCTCGGGCGGGCTTACCTAACAGGCACACAAACCTGACCCCGGTGCGGGCGGGGCGTCGCCTGAACAACTGCTTACCGCGTGGGGCGTGGGGCGTGGGGCTTACCACGATGCCGGTGTCTGTCCAAGACAGGTTTCTGTACCTGTGGACGTTTTGCGGTTATCCCCAGCCTGCCGGAAATGCCTGAGCGGGCCCCGGGCCGGTCCTCCGATGCTTGCTCCATGGAGACCAACGCCGCGTTCAGCCCAGTCCCGTCCAGCCCCGCTGGGCCGCACCAGACGCCGTCCGGCCCCGTTCCGCCTGGACCCGCTGCCGCACCCCAGCCCGGCCCGCAGCCACCGCTATCCGGGTTACCCCGGCCGGGTGGGTTCCGGCCGGAGTCGGTCAGCCCACCGCGTCCCGTTCTGTCGGCCGTGCTGCGGCTCCGGTCTGCGGCCTTTCCCGGGCCTGCCGGGCCGGGCCAGCCGCCCGGTGACCGGCAGGGCCCGGCGGCGCCGGCCACGCCCGCCCCGGCGGACAGATCCGGTCCGGGTGCCGCGGATCCGGGTCCGGCCGCTCAGCCCCTGCCGGGCGGGAGCGTGTCCTCCCCGGCTGAGCCTTGCGCGGGGGAGCCGGCCAAACCCCCGGCTGACGCGCTGGCGGAGCCCGGGGCGGCCGGTGCGGCCGCCACCGGCGCGGCTGGCCCCGGCGAATCGCTGGTGGCGGCGCCTCAGCGGGAGGTGCAGCGGATCAGGGTGGACTCGGCGGCCGGCCTGCTTGCGGTAATCCCGCATCTGATCGGGTTCCGGCCGGACCGGAGCATGGTGATACTCGGGATCTCCCCGCCAGGGGAGCGGATCAGGCTTGGCTTCCGCTACGACCTTCCCGACCCGCCGGACGCGGAGACCGCCGCGCACATCGCCGGGCACGCGGTGGGCGTGCTGGCCCGGCAGCAGCTCACCCTGGCCGTGCTGGCCGGGTTCGGGCCCGGCCAGCTGGTCACGCCGGTGGTCGACGCGCTGCGGGCCGCGACCGCGGCAGCCGGGATCGGGCTTCGCGAGGTGCTCAGGGCCGACGAGGGCCGGTACTGGTCGTATCTGTGCCACGACCCGGCCTGCTGCCCCATCGAAGGCAAGCCGTACGACACGCTGGCGCATCCCGCGGCCACCGCCCTCGCCGCGGCCGGGCTGGCCGCCTACCCGGACCGGGACACGCTGGCCGCCACGCTGGCGCCGGTGACCGGCCCGGCCGCCGAATCCATGCGGCAGGCCACCGGCCGTGCCCTGGACCGGGTCAGCGAGCTGATCATGGCGCGGCAGGCGTCCGGCCGCGGCGGCGACCTGCTGAGCTCGGTGGTCGGCGCCGGGCTGCGCGCGGTCCAGGATGCGATCGCGGCCTACCGCGGCGGCGGTCAGCTGACCAGCGACGATGACCTGGCCTTCCTGAGCATGGCGCTGTCCGACCTGCGGATCAGGGACGACGCCTGGGCCCGGATGGACCCCGAGCACAGTGCCGCGCACCAGCGGCTGTGGACCGACCTGACCCGGCGGGCGTGCCCGCAGTACCGGCCCGCGCCGGCCTCGCTCCTCGCGTTCACCGCCTGGCAGGCCGGCGATGGGGCGCTGGCCGGGCTGGCCGCGCAATGCGCCCTGGACGCCGACCCGCAGTACTCGATGGCGCTGATGCTTGCCGACTTCCTCGGCCGCGGCCTGCCGCCGTCCCTGGCCCGGCTGCCGATGACCCCCGAGCAGGTCGCGGAGAGCTACGCCCGGTCCGGCACCGGCCGCCGTCGCCACTCCCGCCGGTCCCCGTCCCGTGGCCGCCCGCACTGACCGGGCGCGCCCCTGGCGCGTGCGGTTCCGCATCCGGGTCCTGCGCCGCGGGGTGGCGCGGGCGGGTCCTGCCATGCGACGAGGCCGGCGCCTATCCTGGCCGGGATGGCGCACTGGGGCCGCAGTGCTGGCCCGTGACTATGGGAGGCACCGTGGCGCGAGTGACTGGCCGGGGCGGCCCAGCCCGCCGGCTGCTGCAGCTGAGCCCGGCGGCGGCCGCGGCCCCGGCCGGGACCGTACCCGTCGGGAACAGCCGGCCGGCGAGATACCGGGCGGCCGTCGACCGGCTGCAGGCGGAGTACGCGGCGATCCCGCCGGGGCAGCCGGTCCGGCTGGCCAAGCCCACCTCGAACCTGTTCCGCTTCACCCATGCGTCCGGCCGGGCGTCCGTCCCCGGGCTCGATGTGTCGGAGTTCAGCCAGGTCCTGTGCGTCGATCCCAGCAGCCGTACCGCCATCACCGGAGGCATGGTGACGTACGAGCACCTAGCCGACGCGACGCTGCGCCACGGGCTGATGCCGATGGTTGTCCCGCAGCTCAAGACGATCACCATCGGCGGCGCGGTTTCCGGGCTGGGGGTCGAGTCCACCTCGCTGCGCAACGGGATGCCGCACGAGTCGGTGACCGAAATGGAGATCCTCACCGGCGACGGCCGGGTGATCACCGCGGCGCCCGGCGGGGAGCACGACGCGCTGTACCGCGGTTTCCCGAACTCGTACGGGACGCTCGGCTACGCGCTGTCCCTGACCATCGAGCTCGAGCCGGTCCAGCCGTACGTGCACCTGCGTCACTTCCGGTTCGGGTCGCCGGAGGAGTGCATGGACGCGGTCGCGGCGATCGCGGCGGACGGGGCGCTGCGCGGGCACCGGGCCGACTTCGTCGACGGCACCATGTTCGCGCTGGACGAGCTGTACCTGACCGTCGGGTCGTACATCGGGCAGGCGCCCTGGCTGAGCGACTACACCCGCGGCCAGATCTACTACCAGTCCATCCGCGGGCCCCGTGAGGACTTCCTGACCATCCGCGACTACCTGTGGCGGTGGGACACCGACTGGTTCTGGTGCTCCCGGCCGTTCGGGGTGCAGCGGCCCGTCGTCCGGCAGCTGTGGCCGCGCCGCTACCGGCGGTCCGACGTGTACCGCAAGCTGGTCGCACTGGACCGCAAGTACGGCCTGTCCGGCTCGGTCAACCGCCGCCGCAACCTGCCCCAGCAGGAGGACGTCATCCAGGACGTGGAGATCCCGGTGGAGCGCGGCGCCGAGTTCCTCCGCACGTTCACCGAGCGGGTCGGCATGAGCCCGGTGTGGATGTGCCCGTTGCGGCTGCGCAGCGAGCAGACCTGGCCGCTGTACCCGATGAAACCCGGCCAGGCGTACGTGAACTTCGGATTCTGGGGAACTGTCCCGTTGCCGCCGGGCCGCGGCGACGGCTATTACAACCGCATCGTGGAGGACACCGTCACCGCGCTGGCCGGGCACAAGGGCCTGTACTCGACATCCTTCTACCCCGAGGATGACTTCTGGGCCCTGTACAACGGCCCGGCTTACGCGGCGCTGAAGGCCAGCTACGACCCGGCGGGCCGGCTCGCCGGGCTGTACGAGAAATGCGTCGGCAGGCAGTAGGAAAGGACGGGCGATGGCACTGGCGGAGGTTTTCGAGCAAGTGGCGGGCCCGGACGCGCCCGTCCGGTTCCAGGCCTACGACGGCAGCAGCACGGGGGCCGCTGACTCGCCGGTCACGATCACGGTCCGTTCGCCGGTCGCGGTGTCCTACCTGGCCCAGGCGCCCGGCGGCATGGGGCTGGCCCGCGCCTACGTGTCCGGGCACCTGGACGTCGACGGCGACATGTACACCGCGCTGGCCCGGATGATCCCGGCCCAGCGGATGGAGCTCGGCCTGGCCGAGCGGCTGGCCCTGCTGCGCCGGCTGGGCGGGCCCAAGGTCCTGCTGCCCCGGGTGCCGCCGCCGCCGCAGGAGGTCCGGGTCAGCCGGCGCTGGCTGACCGGCCGGCGGCACTCGCGTGGCCGCGACGCGTCCGCGATCTCGCATCACTACGACGTGTCCAACACGTTCTACGAGTGGGTTCTCGGCCCGTCCATGGCCTACACCTGCGCCTGCTACCCGACCCCGGACGCGACTCTGGAGCAGGCGCAGGCACACAAGTTCGACCTGGTCGCGCGGAAGCTGGCGCTGCAGCCGGGGATGCGGCTGCTCGACGTCGGCTGCGGCTGGGGCGGCATGGTGATGCACGCCGCGCGGGAGTACGGAGTCCGCGCCCTCGGTGTCACGCTGTCCGCCGAGCAGGCCAGCTGGGCGCAGCGGGCTATCAAGGAGGCGGGCCTGTCCAGCCTGGCCGAGGTCCGGCACCTGGACTACCGGGACGTCACCGAGGACGGCTTCGACGCGGTCAGCTCGATCGGGCTCACCGAGCACATCGGCAGGGCCCAGCTGCCCGGCTACTTCGCCTTCCTGTACGGCAAGCTGCGGCCGCAGGGCCGGATCCTCAACCACTGCATCACCCGGACGGTCAGCAGCGAGCCGAACAGCCGCCCCGACGGGTTCATCTACCGGTACGTGTTCCCGGACGGCGAGCTGGAAGCGCCCGGCCTGCTGATGACGGTCATGCACGACGCCGGGTTCGAGGTCCGGCACACCGAGAACCTGCGCGAGCACTACGCGATGACGCTGGCCGGCTGGTGCGCCAACCTCGACCGGCACTGGGACGAGGCGGTCAGCGAGGTCGGCCAGGGGACGGCCCGGGTGTGGCGGCTGTACATGGCCGGCTCGCGGCTGGCGTTCGAGCGGAACGAGATCCAGCTGCACCAGATGCTCGGCGTCCGGCCGGGGCCGGCCGGCGAGGCCGGCATGCCGCTGCGCGCGGACTGGGAGCCGCCCGCGCCGGCGGGGTGACGCGTCCCCGCCGGTCAGGCGGCGGGATCAGGCGGCCGGGCGGCGGTACATCTCGGCGACCATGAACGCCAGGTCCAGGGCCTGGCTGCGGTTCAGCCGGGGGTCGCACGCGGTCTCGTAGCGCTGGTGCAGGTCGTCCGCGCCGATCTGGTAGCTGCCGCCGACACACTCGGTGACGTCGTCGCCGGTGAACTCGATGTGGATGCCGCCCGGGTGGGTGCCCAGGCTGCGGTGCACCTCGAAGAACCCGGCCAGCTCGTCCAGCACGTCGTCGAACCGGCGGGTCTTGTGGCCGCTGGGCGCCTCGAAGGTGTTGCCGTGCATCGGGTCGCAGACCCACGCCACCGGCGCGCCGCTGGCGGTGACCGCGCGGACCAGGGCGGGCAGCTCCTCACGGATCCGCGCCGCGCCGATCCGGGTGATCAGCGTGAGCCGTCCCGGCTGGCTGGCCGGATTCAGCGCGGCGATCAGCGCCAGCACCTCGTCCGGGGAGATGCCCGGGCCGAGCTTCACCCCGACCGGGTTGCAGATGCCGCGGGCGTACTCGATGTGCGCGCCGTCCAGCGCCCGGGTCCGCTCGCCCACCCACAGCAGGTGCCCGGACGTGCCGTAGGGCCGGCCGGTCCGCGAGTCGATCCGGGTCAGCGCCTGCTCGTAGTCGAGCATCAGCGCCTCGTGGCTGGAGTACAGCTCCACCGACCGCAGCTGGTCCGGGTCCGCGCCGCAGGCCCGCATGAACGCCAGCGCCTGGTCGATCTCGCCGGCCAGCCGCTCGTACCGCTGCCCGGCCGGGCTGCGGCCCACGAAGTCCTGATTCCACGCGTGCACCCGGTGCAGGTCCGCGTACCCGCCGGTGGTGAACGCCCGGCACAGGTTGAGCGTCACCGCCGCGCAGTGGTACGCGCGGATCATCCGGCCCGGGTCCGGGGTGCGCTCCGCCGCGGAGAAGCCGAGCCCGTTGATCGCGTCCCCGCGGTACGCCGGCAGCTCGATGCCGTTCCGCCGCTCGACGGCCGAGGACCGCGGCTTGGCGAACTGGCCGGCCATCCGGCCGATCTTGATGATCGGCACCCGGGCGCCGTAGGTCAGCACCACCGCCATCTGCAGCAGGGTCTGCAGCTTGCCGCGGACCGCGTCGGCCGTGGAGCCCTCGAACGTCTCGGCGCAGTCACCGCCCTGCAGCACGAACGCCTCGCCGCGGGACACCGCGGCCAGCCGCTCGGTCAGCGCGTCGCACTCGCCGGCGAAGACTAGCGGCGGCAGGCGGCTCAGCTGGTGGCCGACCTCGTCCGCCGCGGACTGGTCTGGCCAGCCGGGCAGCTGCGCGGCCGGCCGGTCCCGCCAGGACGGCCGTCCGTTCGTCGGGCTGAGCCCCGGCCCCGGCAGGCCCCCGCCGGGACCCGCCGGGTCCCCGTCCAGGCCCGCCCCCGATCCGGGCGGCGTCGTGGCGGTCATCGCACTCCTCCGGCAGGCGGCAAGCTGGCGCAGATCACCGTCCTACGCTAGCGGGCTGCCGCCGGCAACGGAGCCAGGCCAGGCCCCTGCCGGCAGGCCGGCGCCAGCGCCGGGTCAGGTCCGCGTCAGTGGCGCGGGCCTGGGCGGGACGGCCCGCGCGGCAGATTCCGTATCCCTCTCTGAACGGGAGCGGGGCACGGCGGGATCCGTCGCGGCCGGCGGCGGGGACGGACGGCACGAGCGGGCGGAATGCGCAGCGGCGAGGCCGGCCGGCCGGGGAGCCTGGCGGGCTGACGGTCACGTCGGCTGACGGTGACGTCGGGCTAACCAGGGCAGCCGGGACGCGGGCAGGGGAGAATGGCATGGTGCAGTCAGCCCAGGAGCCAGCTCAGATAGCCACCACCCCCGCCAGCCCCATGAGCTCTGCCCGCGCAGCCAGCCTCGCCAGCGCAGCTACCAGCCCCGGCGCCGCCGGCCCTGACCAGAGCCAGACGCCGCCCCGCCGCGACGTCGTCCTGCTCGGCTCGACCGGCTCGATCGGCACGCAAGCCGCCGACATCGTCCGCCGCAACCCGGGAAGATTCCGGATCACCGCCCTCGCCGCCGGCGGCAGCAACCCCGCCCTCCTCGCGGCCCAGGCCCTCGAGTTCCAGGCCCGGACCGTCGCCGTCGCCACCCCGGACGCCCTCCCCGCCCTCCAGCGGGCCATCACCGCCCAGGCCGCTGGCCTCGGGCTCCGCCCGGGCCAGCTGCCCAAGATGCTGGCCGGCCCCGAAGCCGTCGCCGAAGTCGCGGCCTCAGACTGCGACGTCGTCCTCAACGCGGTCACCGGCGCGGTCGGCCTCGCCGCCACGCTCTCCGCCCTCGATGCCGGACGCATCCTCGCCCTCGCCAACAAGGAATCCCTGATCATGGGCGGCCCGCTGGTCCAGGCCCGCGCGCAGCCCGGCCAGATAGTCCCCGTCGACTCTGAGCACAGCGCCATCGCCCAGTGCCTCCGCGGCGGCACCGCCGACGAAGTGAAGCAGCTGATCCTCACTGCCAGCGGCGGCCCGTTCCTGCACCGCAGCCGTGACGAACTTCACGACGTCACGCCCGAGCAGGCCCTCGCCCATCCCACCTGGAACATGGGCCCCGTCATCACGATCAACTCCGCGACCCTCGTCAACAAGGGCCTCGAGCTCATCGAAGCCCATCTCCTGTTCGGCGTCCCCTTCGACCGCATCGAGGTCGTCGTCCACCGCCAGAGCGTCATCCACTCCATGGTCGAGTTCACCGACGGATCGACGATTGCCCAGGCCAGCCCACCGGACATGCGCATCCCCATCGCCCTGGCCATGGCCTGGCCGCAGCGCGTCCCCCAGGCCGCCGCCCCCGTCGACTGGACCGCCTCCCACCAGTGGACGTTCGAGCCGCTGGACGAGAAGGCGTTCCCCGCCGTCGCCCTGGCCCGCGAGGTGGGAATGGCCGGCGGCGGCGCACCCGCCATCTACAACGCGGCCAACGAGGAGTGCGTCAGCGCGTTCATGGCCGGCCGCATCCCGTTCACCGGGATCGTCGACACGGTTGCCCAGGTAGTCTCTGAGCAAGGCGGCACCGGGCGCGACATCGGGGAGATTGCAGACGTGCTCGCCGCCGACCGATGGGCCAGGGACCGGGCCCGCGAGCTGACCGGGCTTGCGGCGACAGGAATCTCGCCCCGGGCTTGAGGCCACGGCGGGACAACGGAGTAGGAAGGCGGCCAGAGCCTGATGAGCCTGCTGATCGGCTGGATCATCTTTGTCGCGGCGCTGCTGTTCTCGATCATGCTGCACGAACTCGGCCACTTCGCCACCGCGAAGTGGTCAGGCATGAAGGTCAGCCGGTTCTTCCTCGGCTTCGGCAACACCGTCTGGTCGTTCCGCCGCGGCGAGACCGAGTACGGCATCAAGTCCCTGCCGGTGGGTGGCTTCGTCAAGATCGTCGGCATGACCTCGCTCGACGAGGTGGACCCCGCCGACGAGCCCCGCTCGTTCCGCAGCAAGCCGGCCTGGAAGCGCATCATCGTCATGGCGGCCGGCTCGTTCATGCACTTCGCGCTGGCCTTCTTCCTGCTGATCGTGCTGGCCCTGAGTGTCGGCCTGGTCAACCAGAACACCCCCACGATCGGCTCGGTCTCGACCTGCGTGCCGGTCAGCGCCAGCGCCCTGAAGGCCACCGACCCATGCTCCGGCAGCCACACCGCAGCCCCCGCACAGCAGGCCGGAATCCGCCCCGGTGACAAGATCATCTCGATCGGCGGCACGGCGGTGCACTCCTGGGCCGGGCTCGGCGCCGCGATCCGGGCCCAGCCCAACGGCCAGCCGGTGCCGGTCATCGTCCTGCGCGACGGCAAGCAGCTCACCCTGCACGCCACCCCCGCGCAGATCCCCGGCCGCAGCGGCAGCTACCTGGGCATCGAGGCGGCCAACGTCTTCCAGCGGCTCGGCCCGCTGGCCGCCGTGTCCTACGCCGGGAACACCTTCGGCGACGTGCTGACCGGCTCGGTTACCGCGGTCGGCCATCTGCCGAGCGCGGTCCCCGACCTGTTCGCCCGCGACCGCGCCCAGACCCCGGCCGGCCAGGTCTCCAGCGTGGTCGGCGTCGGCGGGATCACCGCCCAGGTGGTCGCCGCCAACGATGGCTGGCAGACGAAGGTCCAGCTGATCCTGTTCATCGTCATCTCGCTGAACATCTTCGTCGGGGCCTTCAACCTGCTGCCTTTGCTGCCGCTCGACGGCGGTCACCTGGCCGTCATCGTCTATGAACGGGTACGTGCCTGGCTGGCCCGGCTCCGGGGCCGTCCGGATCCGGGCCTGGTGGACATGCGTAAGCTGATCCCGGTGAGCGTCGGGGTGTTCGCGCTGCTGGTGGGATTCGGGTTGCTGCTGATCACCGCCGATATCTTCAATCCCGTCAAGTTCGTACAGTGAGGCGATCCTCGGTATGAGTGTTGATCTTGGCCTGCCACAGCTGCCGCCGGCACCACTCGCGCCCCGCCGCAAGTCCCGTCAGCTCATCGTCGGCAAGGGGAAGCACGCCGTCCCCGTCGGCGGCGACGCCCCCGTGTCCGTCCAGTCGATGACCACCACGCTGACCGCGGACGTCAACGCCACCCTCCAGCAGATCGCCGAGCTCACCGCGGCGGGCTGCCAGATCGTCCGGGTCGCCGTGCCCTCCCAGGACGACGCCGAAGCGCTGCCCGCCATCGCGCGCAAGTCGCAGATCCCGGTCATCGCCGATATCCACTTCCAGCCGAAGTACGTGTTCGCCGCCATCGACGCCGGCTGCGGCGCGGTCCGCGTGAACCCCGGCAACATCAAGACGTTCGACGACAAGGTCGCCGACATCGCCAAGGCCGCCGGCGACGCCGGCATACCGATCCGCATCGGCGTCAACGCTGGCTCGCTGGACAAGCGCCTGCTGGCCAAGTACGGCAAGGCCACCCCCGAGGCCCTGGTCGAGTCCGCCCTCTGGGAGTGCTCCCTGTTCGAGGAGCACGGCTTCCGCGACATCAAGATCTCGGTCAAGCACCACGACCCGGTCGTGATGGTCAACGCCTACCGCCTGCTCGCCCAGCGCTGCGAGTACCCGCTGCACCTCGGCGTCACCGAAGCCGGCCCGGCCTTCCAGGGCACGGTCAAGTCGGCCGTCGCCTTCGGCGCCCTCCTCTCCGAGGGCATCGGCGACACGATCCGGGTCTCCCTCTCCGCCCCGCCGGTCGAGGAGGTCAAGGTCGGCACGGCGATCCTCGAGTCCCTCGGCCTGCGCGCCCGCGGCCTGGAAATCGTGTCCTGCCCGTCCTGCGGCCGCGCCCAGGTCGACGTCTACAAGCTGGCCGACGAGGTCACCGCCGCGCTCGACGGACTCGAGATCCCGCTCCGCGTCGCGGTCATGGGCTGCGTGGTCAACGGCCCGGGCGAGGCCAGGGAAGCCGACCTGGGCGTCGCCTCCGGCAACGGCAAGGGCCAGATCTTCGTCCGCGGCGAGGTCATCAAGACCGTGCCCGAGTCGCAGATTGTCGAGACCCTGATCGAGGAAGCCATGAAGCTCCACGCCGAGATGGCCCCCGCCGAGGACTGACCCGCACCAGCCCCCGCAACCATTCAGGATTACGCATGGCTGCCGGGCGGGCCTCGCACCCCGACACCAGTCCCGGCAAGGCGCGCCCGGTCTGCAACCGAACCCGCCAGGTCAGCCCCGCCTGGGCCAGTCCCTCACGGCTTTCACAGATCCGTCAGTATCTCGGGTGCTCTGGGCCCCAAAATGCTTCCGGATCATGATACGCAGCCGCGCGGCCCGTCCGTTACCCAACCGTCACGCCCCACTGGTAGCTCAGGTCGCAGCGGTCACGTTGCCTGGGAGGGGATTCCATGATCATGGAGGATTCCTGGTGCTGGGGGCCCGGAAATCCTCCGTGATCATGGAAGGGCGGCTGGCGGCGCACGATTAACCGCAGTGGGTCGTCGAGCTGGGCGGCGGGCCGGGGTGACTGACCGGCCACCAGGCCGGCCCGGCGACCCGCTGGCCAGAGCCCAGGCCCGGATGCGGCAGCCCGCCGGACAACCATGCGTAATCCTTCGAGGTTCTGGAACTGGCGACCAGCCGGCCGGCCGGCTGCGTGGCGGGCCGGAGTCAGCGCCCCGCCGTTCCGGCTAGCTGGGCGCCGTCGCAGATGATCAGGCGGCTCACGCGGTCGGAGAGCAGTGCCCGCGCCTCGGGTGGCATGTCGCTGTCGGTGATCAGGGTGTCGATCTCCTCCAGGTCGGCGAACGAGCTGAGGCCGACGATTCCCCACTTCGTGTGGTCGGCGATGACCATGACCCGGCGAGCGGAGCGGACGAACACCCGGTTGGTTTCGGACTCGGCCAGGTTGGGCGTGGTCAGCCCGGCGACCGGGTCGATGCCGTGGCAGCCGAGAAAGAGCAGGTCGAAGTGGAGTGACCGGATGGCCAGGTCGGCGATCGGGCCGACCAGCGCGTCGGAAGGGGTTCGCATGCCGCCGGTCAGGATCACCGCGGGGAGATCGGGGCCGCCGCCGGCCGGGCGGCCGTCCTCGAGGAGATTCGCCACCCGGACGGAGTTCGTCACGATCGTGAGCCGCGGGATCCCGCGGAGCTGACGGGCCAGTTCGAAGGTCGTCGTACCGGCGGACAGGGCGATCGCGGTCCCCGGCGTGACCAGCGCCGCGGCGGCTCGCGCAATCGCTTCCTTCTCGGGGCGCTCCAGCACCGACTTGGCCTCGAACCCGGGCTCGTGGCTGCTCGGCACGCCCGGCAGGACCGCGCCGCCGTGCACCTTCTCGATCAGCCCGGCCCGGGCGAGCACCTCGAGATCGCGGCGGATGGTCATGTCGGAGACGCCGAGCCGCTCGGTGAGGTCGCTGACCCGGGCACTGCCGGTCCGCCGGACGTCCTGCAAGATCAGCGACTGCCGGTGCTTGGCGAGCATTCCTGGTCCTCCGCCTGCGGCGCTGCGGCTGGACCGGCCCGGGCGGCAGCCCCGGCTGGTCCCCTGGTGTTCCAGGGCCGGCCCGGACTGTTCCCGTCCAGTCTGGCGGCGCCCGCCGGACGGCAGGTGCCGGGGTCGCATGTTCTGGTCCGGGGCGCCCGCTGCGAGCGGGCGCTTAGCTACATGATCACCGAGTCCGCCGCGCGGCGGGACGCCGGGTCACCTGGTTCGGTTCGCGATCGCCGCCTTGCTCGATGAGGGCTGCGGTCACATGTTCGCATCTGGTGGGAGTTGTTCATTGACGTCAATCTCTGTCTGTTCTAGCTTATGGCAACACAGCCTGGACGTCCCGGCCAGGGCGAAGCGTTAGCGCTAACATCGCTGGCGTGCCTCCCTGGCCAGGCAGTTCTGCCGCCAGCAGAGCCGCCTTTCTGCCCCCTCGGGCAGCGACCAGGCACCGGAAGTCCGTCGCCGCCAGCCTCAGGCCGAACGCCCGACGGACCGCCACGAGACAGGGAAGTCAGGTGGCACATGGAGTGGCGGCGTTCCCGCCCGGATGGCACCGGCCTGGGCCGGTGCCCGGTATCCGGCCGTCACCCGATATCCGGCTGGCCGTCAGTTCCCGCCTGGTCTCCGGTGCCCGCCCGGCACCGAGGGCCAGAACGGCACCCGGTGCAAGGCCGGCGCTGCGGGCCGCAGTATCCGCGATGAGGCCGCCAGCGTCGCGCGGCCATCAGCCTGGCATGGCAAGGGGGGGCAGCGTCTTGCCCCGAGGACACCATCCGGAGGACTGAACATGGACAGAATCGACCCCAAGGTCGACGAGGCAATCCAGACCCTCAACATGAAGGACGGCCACACGCGGCGCCGTCTGCTGAAAGGCACCGGGCTGGTCAGTGCCAGCGCGGCGGCGTCCGCGCTGCTGGCGGCCTGCTCCTCGTCCGGCAGCAGCAGCAGCGCGGCCGCGGACACGGCCGGGAACTTCCCGAAGACGCCCCCATGGCAGTTCTGGTTCGTGAACCACGTGACCACGAACCCGTTCTTCGTGCCGACCCAGTACGGCTTCCAGGACGCGGCTGCGCTCCTTAACATCCCGGTGCCCAAGTGGGGCGGCTCGACCACCTCGAACGTGCCGCAGATGGTGCAGTACATGAACACCGCGATCTCCGGCAAGGCCGACGGCATCGCCGTCGCGGTGATCAGCGCCACCGCGTTCACCACGCCGACCAGCAACGCGCTGTCGGCCGGGATCCCGGTGGTGTCCTACAACGCGGACGGCGTGGTGTCGCCGAGCGGCGTGCCTGAAACCGGCACGGCCCGGCTGGCCTACTACGGGCAGGACCTCTACGGGTCCGGCGTCGCGCTGGGCAACAAGATCGTCGAGCTGATGGGCGGCGGCGGCGACGCGGTCGGCTTCATCGCCACCCCGGGCGCGGGCAACATCCAGCCGCGCATCGACGGGGCCAATGCCGCGATCAAGAAATCCGGCAAGAGCATCAATCTCAAGCAGATCACCAGCGGCGCCGAGCTGCCGAACGAAGTTACCGCGATCAACGGCTACGTCCTGGCCCACAAGGACACGCTGAAGGGCATCTTCGCGGTCGATGCCGGGTCCACCCAGACCGTCGGCCAGGTCGTGGGCAAGTACGGGCTGGCGGACAAGGTCGCGTCCGGCGGCTTCGACCTGACCCCGGTGACGCTGCAGGGGATCAAGGCCGGCAACCTGGACTTCACCATCGACCAGTCGCCCTACCAGCAGGGCTTCCTGCCGGTCTTCGGGCTCTACCTGTTCCAGCTGTCCGGTGGCCTGGTCTCCCCGTCCACCACGAACACCGGCCTGACCTTCGTGGACAAGAACAGCGTGGCTCCGTACATGCAGACCACGAGCCGGTTCGAGGGCTCCAGCAAGGAGCAGAAGCTGATCAAGCGGTCCGGCGCGATCTCGCCTCCGTGACCGGGAGTGGCCATCGCCGGGCCCGCGCCCGGCGATGGCCACCTCCATCCCCGGCCACTGCCGCCGCCGGTGCCCCCCGTCCCCCGATTGCGGGGGCCCGGGGGCTGCCGGCGGCGCGGTGCTGTGCCTAGCATCGGGAAGAAGGACAGGAGGGGCGACGTGAGCGAGACAGCAGAACGCAGCGCGCCAGCCAGCGGCTCGCCGACCGATCCGACGATCGCGCCGGGGCAGCCCGGGGTCAGGGCCAGCAGCCTGGGCCGGATCGGGATCAGGCTCGTACAGCAGCGCGAGGCGACGGTGTTCATCGTCGCGGTCGGGCTGGTCATCTACTTCAGCTCGGTCAGCTCGGCCTTCTTCACCCGGGACGACCTGGTCAACCTGTCCCAGATCATCGCCCCGCTGGCGATCATCGCCTGCGGCGAGGTGTTCCTGCTGATCTGCGGCGAGATGGACCTGTCGGTCGGCTTCGTCTACGGCTTCTCGCCGTTCCTGATGCACTACCTGATCGACTTCTACAGCGTGCCCGCCATCCCGGCGATGATCATCTGCCTGCTGTTCGGGCTGGCGTTCGGCTACATCAACGGGTTCATCACGGTCACGCTCGGCGTCCCGTCGTTCATCACCACGCTGGGCACCGGGCTGGTCCTGCTCGGCTTCACGCTGACCACCTCGAACGCCTACCCGGCGCTGATCCCGGAGAGCGCGGCGGGACCCGGCCACTGGATCGGCACCTACGCCTGGTCCATGATCACCTGGGCCGTGGTGCTGGTGATCCTCTTCCAGATCCTGCTCAGCCGCACCAAGTGGGGCCTGCACACCGTCGCGGTGGGCGGCAACATCCTGGGCGCCAGCGAGGCCGGCATCAACGTCAGGCGGATCAAGTACGGCAACTTCATGATCACCAGCACGCTCGGCGCGTTCGTCGGCCTGCAGGTCGCCTTCCAGACCAACAGCATCGACCCCAGCTCCGGCGGCTACCAGCCGATGTTCTACGCGATCGCGGCCGCGGTCATCGGCGGCACGGTGCTGTCCGGCGGGTCCGGCACGATCGTCGGCGCCTTCCTCGGCGCGGTCGTGCTCGGCATCATGCAGGGCGGCTTCACCCTGATCGGCATCAGCGCCAACCCGCTGAGCATCATCTTCGGCGGCGCGATCCTGGTCGCCATGATCGCCAACGTCCAGTTCACGAGGCTCAGGAACGCGGGGAGGACCTGATGACGATCCCGGCCAACGGGCAGCCGGCCGAGCCGGCGGGCGCTCCGTCCGGCGCGGGCGGCACCGCCACCGCGGCCCCGGACGTGCTGCGGACCGAGCACATCAGCAAGCGGTTCGGCGCCGTCATTGCACTGCGGGACGTGAACCTGCACCTGGCCCAGGGCGAGGTGCTCGGCCTGATCGGCGACAACGCCGCGGGCAAGTCCACGCTGCTGAAGATCCTCTGCGGCTTCCAGCCGCCCACCAGCGGGCGCATCCTGCTGCACGGCCAGGAGATCACCTTCAAGTCGGTGGACCACGCCCGGTCGCTCGGCATCGACGCGGTGTACCAGGACCTGGCGCTGATCAACGAGCTCACCGTTTACCACAACATGTACCTGAACCGGGAGCACGTCCGCTGGACGCTGCTCAGCAACCGGTCGATGCGGCGCGAGGCCCGCAAGCACCTCGACGAGATGGGCATCCAGATCCCGTCGGTCGACGTCGCGGTGGCCAAGCTGTCCGGCGGCCAGCGCCAGGCCATCGCGGTGGCCCGGTCGGTGTACTCGGACGCGAAGATCCTGCTGCTGGACGAGCCGCTGGCGGCGATGGGCGTCAAGGAAGGCGGCATCATCCTGGACCTGGTGCAGGACCTGAAACGGCGCGGCGACGTCTCGGTGATCATCATCGCGCACAACTATGGTCAGGTGCTCGAGGTCTGCGACCGGGTCAACCTGGTGCAGCACGGCGAGATCACCCTGGACAAGATGTCCAGGGACACCTCGGTGCAGGAGCTCACCGATATGGTCGTGGCCGAGTACCGGAAAGCGATGGAGGCTCGTCAGCGTAATGGCTGACCGCGCCGCGCCGGCCGCCGCTGGCCAGCTGGTCTGGCGGTGCAGCGGCCGGCTCGCCGACGGGCGGGAGATCATCTACTACGACGAGTCGCCAGGGAGCGGGCGCGCCGCTGTCCCGGACACGAGGGACCTGACCGCGGAGGAGCGGCCGGTCCCGGGGCCGGAGTCCGGGCTGCGCTGGGACCCGCTGACCGGTGAATGGGTGATCGTGGCCGCCCAGCGCCAGGGCCGGACGTTCCTGCCGCCGGCCGAGCACTGCCCGCTGGACCCGTCCCGGCCTGGGCGGCCCACCGAGATCCCGGCGCCGGACTACGACGTGGTCGTGTTCGAGAACCGCTTCCCCTCGCTGTACGGCGCGACCGCCCCGGGCGAGGCGGGACTGGCCGGGGAGCAGAACGGGTCGCGGGTGCCGGCGGTGGGCTGGGCACCGGCCAAGCCGGGCCAGGACGGCCTGATCAGCACGTCCCGGCCGGCCTTCGGGCGATGCGAAGTGGTGTGCTTCACCGCCGAGCACGAGGGGTCGTTCGCGGACCTGCCGCCGCGGCGGGTGCGGACCGTGCTGGAGGCGTGGGCGGACCGGTCCGCGGTGCTGGCCGCCATGCCCGGCATCGCGCAGGTGTTCTGCTTCGAGAACCGAGGCGAGGAGATCGGCGTCACCCTGCACCACCCGCACGGGCAGATCTACGCCTACCCGTTCGTCACCCCGCGGACCGCGCAGTTGCAGGTCAGAGCGTCGGCCCACGCGGCGGCCGGCCGCGGCAACCTGTTCGACGACGTGCTGGCGGCCGAGGTCGCGGCCGGGACCCGGCTGGTGGCGGGCAACGGCCAGTGGACCGCGTTCGTCCCGGCGGCAGCCCGCTGGCCGTACGAGATCCTGATCTTCCCCGACCGCCGGGTGCCGGACCTGCCGTCCCTGGACGGGGACCAGCGGTCCGCGTTCGGGCCGCTGTACACCGACGTGCTCGGCCGGCTGCGGGCCCTGTTCGGCGGGCTGCCACCGTACATCGCGGCCTGGTATCAGGCGCCGGCCCCCGGCGGCCCGGACCGGGACCGATTCGCGCTGCACCTGCGCGTGATGTCGGTGCGCCGGGCCCCGGGCAAGCTCAAGTACCTGGCCGGCAGCGAATCAGCCATGGGGGTCTGGATCAACGACGTGGTCCCGGAGACCGCCGCCCAGCGCCTCCGCGACGCCCGATGACCGGGCGGCTGCCGGTGGCGCGGGCGGCCGCGTGGTTCCGGGACTGCTACGGCTCCGGTCCGGACGGCGGCTGGCTGGCGCCGGGACGGGTCAACCTGATCGGCGAGCACACCGACTACAACGACGGCTTCGTGCTGCCGTTCGCGCTCAGCCGCGGCACGCTGGTGGTGGCCGCCCGGAGCGGCGACGGCCTGCTCCAGATGCGGTCCCGGCAGGTACGCGGCAATGCAGCGGCGGCGGTGGCCGGGCTGCGGCCCGGGTCGGTGCCGGGCTGGGCGGCCTACCCGGCGGGTGTGGTCTGGGCCCTGCGCGAGGCCGGCTACCCGGTCGGCGGGGCCCGGCTGGTGATCGACTCCGACGTGCCGCGCGGGGCGGGCCTGTCCTCGTCCGCGGCGCTGGAATGCTCGGTCGCGCTGGCGCTGGCCGACCTGTACCGGCTCGGCATCACCCGCCCGGCGCTGGCCGCGGCGGCACAGCGGGCGGAGAACGACTTCGCCGGGGTGCCGTGCGGGATCATGGACCAGTCCGCGTCGCTGCTCTGCGAGGCGGGCCACGCGCTGCTGCTCGACTGCCGCTCCGGCGAGACCAGCCAGATCCCCTTCGACACCGCCGCGGCCGGGCTGGAGCTGCTGGTCATCGACACCACGGCCCGGCACGTCCTGGCCGACGGCGACTACGCGAACCGGCGGGCCGAGTGCGAGCAGGCGGCGGCCGCGCTCGGCGTGCCCGCACTGCGGGACATCGCTGACCTGGGCGCACTGGCCGGGCTCGCGGACCCGGTGCTGCAGCGCCGGGCCCGGCACGTGGTTACCGAGAACCAGCGGGTGCTCGACACGGTCGCGGTGCTCCGGGCGGGCCGGCTGGCCGAGGCCGGTCCGCTGCTGACTGCCTCGCACGAATCGCTCCGGGACGACTTCGAGATCTCCTGGCCCGAGGCCGACGCGGCGGTCGACGCCGCCAACGGGGCGGGGGCGCTCGGGGCCCGGATGATCGGCGGCGGGTTCGGCGGTTCGGTGATCGCGCTGGCCCCGGCGGCCAGCTGCGGCCGGGTCCAGGCCGCGGTCCGCACCCGCTTCGCCCGCGAGGGCTTCGCCCCGCCGCGTTCCCTTGGCGCCGTCCCCTCCGCCGCTGCGCACCGCGTCGCTTAGCTGAAGGCCCCGCTTCCTCGACGCCGGAGGAGTCAAGGGATGCCGGCTGCCCTGGGTTTGGGTTGATGGGAGCCGTGTGATCTGGGGGGCTGGTGGGCTGGAACTCGGGAAGTTTTCGCAGCTGGGCTGGGGAGGGAGGAGCGGTTACGGGGAAGCAAGGTGGTGGGGTAATGCGGTGACGGGCGGTGGAACGGGTGGTGCTGGCAGGAGTGGGGCGGGGTTGACCACTAGCAGGGATTACTGTGACCCCTGGCAGGGCGCGACGGCGCTGCCGGGCCGGGACCGGGATGATCCGGGCAGGTCAGGCGGGGCGGGCGCGGCGCGGGCTGGGGAGCGAAGGGGCAGCACAGTAGGCGCGAACGGGTGCCATGAGACCGGGTCCCGGCGCGGCCGGGGGGCGAGTGCGGGTCTTGACCGGCCGTTTGTTAGCGATAACAATGCACCGAACGCCGGTCGGCCGGGCTGGTGGGCGCGGCCCGACGGCGGGGACTGAGGAGGGGCGTTGGCGTCAGCTCAGAGCCGCCGCGGCCCGGCCGCGGACGCGCTGCGGCCGCCGGTGATGGCGGACGTGGCGCGGCTGGCCGGGGTCTCCCACCAGACGGTCTCCCGGGTGCTCAACTCGCACCCCAATGTCCGGCCCGCGACCAGGGAGAAGGTGCTCGCCGCCATCCGCGAACTGTCCTACCGGCCGAACGCCGCGGCCCGGACGCTGGTCACCCGCCGCACCCACACGCTGGGCGTGATCAGCTTCGACACCACGCTGTACGGCCCCGCCTCGATGCTGTACGGGATCGAGCAGGCCGCCCGGCACGCGTACTTCGTCAGCATCTCCAGCCTGCCCGCGCTCGACCACCGCGGCGTGCTCGACGCGGTGGACCGGTTCGTCGGCCAGGCGGTCGAGGGCATCATCGTGATCGCCCCGCAGACCTCGGCCGTCGCCGCGCTGAACGGCATCCCCGACCTGGTCCCGCTGGTCGCGGTGGGCTGCGGCACCGAGGCCCCGCTGCCCTTCGTCTCGGTCGACAACACCGCGGGCGCCGCCCGGGCCACCCGCTACCTGCTCGACCTCGGCCACCGCACCGTGCACCACGTGGGCGGACCCGGCTCCTGGCTGGACGCCAGGGAGCGGACCCGCGGCTGGTCCCAGACCCTGCAGCAAGCCGGCGCCGACCAGCCCGAGGTGCTGGCCGGCGACTGGTCGGCCAGGTCCGGCTACGAGATCGGCCTGCAGCTGGCCCGGCGGCCCGAGGTGACGGCCGTGTTCTGCGCCAACGACCACATGGCGCTGGGCCTGCTGCGCGCGTTCGGCGAGCAGGGCCGCCGGGTGCCCGAGGACGTCAGCGTCGTCGGGTTCGACGACATCCCGGAAGCCGCGTTCTTCCGCCCCCCGCTGACCACGGTCCGGCAGGACTTCGGTGAGCTGGGCAGGCGGGCGCTGCGGCTGCTGGTGGACACCATCTGCGACCATCATTCGGCGGGCTCACCGCTGCCGGTCGACCCGGAGCTCGTGGTTCGCTCCAGCGCCGCCCGGCCGCGCGCCTGACCAGCGGAGGCACTAACGGTGAGGAGGCACACCGGCGATGGCCGTTAGCGCTCACAACAGCGGGGCACCATCCGGTCCTGACGCCTGCGTCGTCGGGGTGGACTTCGGCACGCTGTCCGGCCGGGCGCTGGTCGTCCGGGTCCGGGACGGGGCCGAGCTGGGCACCGCGGTGCACGAGTACGCGCACGCGGTGATGGACGGCGAGCTGGCCGCCACCGGGGAGAAGCTGCCGCCGGACTGGGCGCTGCAGGACCCGGCTGACTGGCTCGACGTGCTGCGCCACGCGGTGCCCGCCGCGCTCCGCTCGGCCGGGGTCAGCCCCACCCAGGTCATCGGCATCGGCACCGACTTCACCGCGTGCACGGTGCTGCCCACCACCGTGGACGGCACGCCGCTGTGCCAGCTGCCCGGGCTGGCCGGCACCCCGCACGCCTACCCCAAGCTGTGGAAGCACCACGCCGCCCAGCCGCAGGCCGACCAGATCAACGCACTGGCGCACGAGCGCGGCGAGCCGTGGATCGGCCGGTACGGCGGGAAGCTCTCGTCCGAGTGGCAGTTCGCCAAGGGCCTCCAGCTGCTGGCCGAGGACCCGGAGATCTACGCCCGCGCGGACCGCTGGATCGAGGCCGCGGACTGGATCATCTGGCAGCTCACCGGCACCGAGACCAGGAACGCCTGCACCGCCGGGTACAAGGGCGTCTACCAGGACGGGCACTACCCGTCCCAGGAGTTCCTGGGTGCGCTCGACCCGCGGTTCGCCACGTTCGCGGCGGACAAGCTCGAGCACCCGATCATGCCGCTGGGGGCCCGGGCCGGGTCGCTCACCGGGCCCGCGGCCCGGTGGACCGGGCTGCCCGCGGGCATCGCGGTGGCGGTGGGCAACGTGGACGCGCACGTCACCCCGCCGGCCGCGGCCGCCGCCGGACCGGGCCAGATGGTCGCCATCATGGGCACGTCGACCTGCCACGTGATGAACGCCACCCGGCTGGCCGAGGTGCCGGGCATGTGCGGGGTGGTGGACGGCGGCATCGTGGCCGGGCTATGGGGATACGAGGCCGGGCAGTCCGGGGTCGGCGACATCTTCGGCTGGTACGTGCACAACGGGGTCCCGCCGGAGTACGCCGAGCGGGCCGCCCGGCGGCACATCTCCGTGCACGAGCTGCTGTCCGACGAGGCCATGGCCCAGCCGGCCGGTGCTCACGGGCTGATCGCGCTGGACTGGATGAACGGCAACCGCAGCGTGCTGGTCGACCACCACCTGTCCGGGATGATCGCCGGGCTGACCCTGGCCACCCGGCCGCCGGACATCTACCGGGCCCTGGTCGAGGCCACCGCGTTCGGCACCCGGGTGATCATCGACGCGTTCACCGCGGCCGGGCTGCCGGTCACCGAGCTGGTCATCGCCGGAGGGCTGATGCGGAACGAGGCGGTGATGCAGATCTACGCGGACGTGACCCGCCGGCCGCTCAGCCTGATCGGCTCCGAGCAGGGCCCGGCGCTGGGCTCGGCGCTGCACGCCGCGGTGGCCGCGGGCGCCTACCCGGACGTGCCGGCCGCGGCCGCGGCGATGGGCCGCAAGACCGACCGGGCCTACCTGCCCGACGCGGACAGCGCGGCGGTGTACGACGATCTGTACGCCGAGTACCGGACCCTGCACGACTACTTCGGCCGGGGTAGCAACGAGGTGCTGCACCGGCTCCGGGGGATCAAGGAGAGAGCTGTACGCCAGCATGCGGGTGGCCGCCGGTGACCGGGCCGGTGCCGTCCCCGGGGGATAACCACCCCGTTGATCTCGGCGCGCTGCGCGCGGAGCTGTGCGAGCTGCACCGCCGGCTGGTCTCGTCCGGCCTGGTCGCGTGGACCTCGGGCAACGTCTCGGCCCGGATACCCGGCACGGAGCTGATGCTGATCAAGCCGAGCGGAGTGGAGTACCAGGACCTGACCCCGGAGTCGATGGTGCTCTGCGACCTGGACGGCCGCCCGGCCGCCGGCGCCGACGGCAGCGGCGGCGGCAACGGCCTGTCGCCGTCCAGCGACACCGCCGCGCACGCCTACGTGTACCGGCACATGCCCGGGGTGGGCGGCGTGGTGCACACCCATTCGGCGTACGCCACTGCGTGGGCCGCCCGCGGCGAGCCGGTGCCCTGCGTGCTGACCGCGATCGCCGACGAGTTCGGCGGCGAGATCCCGGTCGGGCCGTTCGCGCTGATCGGCGGCGACGACATCGGCCGCGGCATCGTGGAAACCCTGACCGGGCACCGCTCCAAGGCCGTGCTGATGCGCAGCCACGGCGTGTTCGCCATCGGCCGCGGCCCGCGGGATGCCGTCAAGGCCGCGGTGATGTGCGAGGACGCGGCCCGCACCGTGCACCTCGCCCGGGCGCTCGGCACCCCGCAGGAGATCAGCAAGGAGCACGTCGACAGGCTGCACTGGCGCTACACACACGAGTACGGCCAGCGCTGACCGGCCGTGGACGGGCGCACCCGCGCCGCAGAAACCGTAATAAGAAACGAAAGGTCGTCCTATGACGGACCGCAAGCCGAGGATCGGGATCCTGGGCATCATGCAGGATCTCTACGACGACATGATCCCGGGCATCGCGCAGCGGCAGGCCGGCTACGCCGCTGAACTGGCCGCGGCGCTGGCGGACGTGGGCGAGTTCGTGCCCAGCGAGCCGATCAAGTACCGGGAGGACGCCGAGCGCGAGATGCGCAAGTTCGAGGCGGCCGACCTCGACGGGGTCCTGGTGGTGATGCTCACCTACGGCCCGGCGATGCGGGTGGCGCGGCTGCTGTCGGAGTCCCGGCTGCCGATCTGCCTGGCCAACATCCAGCCGGAGCCGAACGTCACGCCGCAGTGGGACATGGCCGACATGACCTACAACCAGGGCGTGCACGGGGCGCAGGACACCGCGAACGCGATGGTCAGGGCCGGGCGCCGGTTCGCGGTGCTGACCGACGACTGGCGGAGCGCGGGGTTCCGCGCGGACGTGGGCCGGTGGGCCCGGGCGGCCGCCGCGGTCACCGCGTGGAAGAAGCTGAAGGTCGCCATCTTCGGCTATGCGATGAACGACATGGGCGACATCCGGGTGGACGAGAGCGCGCTGGTCCGCTCGCTCGGCCCGGAGATCCTCGCGGTGGCGCCCGGGGACCTGATCCGCGGCATGGCCGCGGTCACCGACGCGCGGGCCAATGAGGTCATCGCGTTCGAGGACGAGCGGTTCGAGATCGACCCGCGGCTGTCCGCCGAGGAGCGCGCCGACCACGCCCGGATGCAGGTCGCCATCGAGCAGATCCTGGAAAGCCGCGGGTTCGGCGCGTACACCGCGCACTTCGACGCGATCGGCGAGGACGGCCGGTTCGCCCGGCTGCCGCTGGCCGCCGCGTCCAGCCTGATGGCCAAGGGCTACGGGTACGCCGCCGAGGGCGACGTGCTGACCGCCTGCATCGTCTCGGCCGGGCACACGCTCATCGGCGACGCGCACTTCACCGAGATGTACGCGATGGACTTCCCGTCCGACTCGGTGCTGATGAGCCACATGGGCGAGGGCAACTGGAAGATCGCCCGCCGGGACCGGCCGGTGAAGCTGATCAAGCGGCCGCTGGGCATCGGCCGGCTGGCAGACCCGCCCACGTTCCTGTTCCAGTACCAGCCCGGGCCGGCGACGCTGGCCACGCTGGTGTCGCTGGAGGGAGAGCGGTTCCGGCTGGTCGTCGCCGAGGGGGAGAACCTGGACAGCCAGGAACTGCCCGCGCTGGAGATGCCCTACGGCCAGTTCCGCCCCGCGTCCGGGGTGCGCGGCTGCCTCAACGGCTGGCTGCGCGCGGGCGGCCCGCATCACGAAGTGATGAACCTGGGCCACCACGCGGCGTCCTGGCGGGTCTTCTGCGAGCTGGCCGGGATCGAGTTCGTGCAGGTCTGACTGTGCTAGCCGCTCGCTGCAGGCCGCTATGCGCGCTGCCTTCCCGGCGAGCGCCCCTCGCAGAAGGGGGGAGCGCCGATCGCTCGCCGGGAAAACAGCGCCGCGGCCCGCCACGAGCCCGTACTGCTGGCTCCGCCGGCCGCGGAGGCGCCCGCCCGCCGCGGCGGGCGCAGGCTGTGCCCGGTACCGGGCACTATGTGTCCATGAGACGACCCCCGACCGTGATCGCCGCTGCCTTGCGCCGCGGGCCTGGCCTGCCCGCCGTGCTGGCCGGCCTGGCCGCGATGGCCCTCGGGCTGTCCGCCTGCTCCGGCAGCGGCGCGGGGTCCGGCGGCTCCGGCGGGGGCGCGAGCGCGCAGCCGTCCGCGTCGGTCAGCCCCGGCGGGCCGGTCCAGCCGGCCGGCCAGCTCAGCTGGCACTCCTGCCCGGGCGTGCCCGCCCCGGCCCGCTGCGCCCGGCTGGCGGTGCCGCTGGACTACGCCCACCCCGGCGGCCGGACCATCTCGCTGGCGCTGAACGAGATCCCGGCCACCGCGCCGGCCGGGCAGCGCCTCGGGCCGCTGCTGGTCAACCCGGGCGGTCCTGGCGGCAGCGGGCTGAGCATGGCCCTGTACGTGGCCGGCACGCTGCCCAGGGACGTCTCGTCGCGGTACGACATCATCGGGTTCGACCCGCGCGGCGTGGGCGACTCGGTGCCCGCGCTGCACTGCGACCCGTCCTTCTTCAGCGGCGTCCGGCCGGCCTACCAGCCCGCCAGCAAGGCCTCCGAGCAGGTGATGGTCAGCCGGGCGAAGGCGTACGCGGCCGGCTGCGAGCGCCGGTTCGGCTGGCTGCTGCCGCACATGACCACCGCGGACAACGCCAGGGACATGGACGCCATCCGGGCCGCGCTGGGCGCGCCCAAGATGAGCTACTTCGCCTACTCCTACGGCACCTACCTGGGTCAGGTGTACGCCACCCTGTTCCCCGGCCACGTCCGCCGGATGGTGCTGGACAGCACGGTCGGCCCGGGCGGCGTGTGGTACCAGGACAACATCAACCAGGACTACGCGTTCCAGGGCCGGGCCAACGCGTTCTTCGCCTGGGTCGCCCAGCACAATGACGCCTACCGGCTCGGCAGCACGCAGGCGCAGGTCGCCGCCCAGTACCAGGCGGCGCTGCGGGAGCTGGCCGCGCACCCGGTCAACGGCCCGGACGGGCCCCTGGTCGGGCCGGACGAGCTGACCGACACCATGCTGCAGGGCGGCTACAACAACGGCTACTGGCCGGAGCTGGCCGCCGCGCTCTCGCAGTACCGGCGCGGCATCTCGAGTGACCCGCTGACGCAGGTGTACCAGCAGCTGGGCGTCACCCACGAGAACGAGTTCGCCGTGTACAACGCGACGGAGTGCAGCGACGCGGCCTGGCCGCGGAACTGGGCCCGGTGGGACGCCGACACCAGGAAGGTCAGCGCCGTCGCGCCGTTCGAGGCCTGGGGCAACGCCTGGTTCAACGCGGCCTGTGCGTTCTGGCCGGTGCACGGCCCGGCCCAGCCGATGAAGATCGGCGCCGCCGGGCTGCCCGGCATCCTGATGCTGCAGGGCACGCTGGACGCGGCCACCCCGTACGCCGGCGCCCAGCAGGCCCGCCGGGCCCTGGGGACGGCCCGGATGGTCGTCGTCACCGGCGGCGGCAACCACGGCCAGTCGCTGGCCAGCCCGCCGAACACGTGCGTGAACGGCTACCTGGCCCGCTACCTGGCCACCGGCGCGCTGCCGGCCGGAACCGGGGCGATCGCCGCCACCTGCCCGGCGCTGCCCCCGCCGCCCGCGGCCTGACGCCGGGGCGCGGGCGGGCTCGGTTATCTGCCCGCTGGCCTGAACAAGAACCGGTGCCGGGCCGTTCTTGCGGCATGAGGCGCTTCCTGATCGCCCGGCGACCCGGCTGGCCCGGCTTTCCTGCCGTACTCGCCAGCCTGGCCGCCGTGGCGGCCGGGCTCTCTGCCTGCGGGCATACCCCGACCTTGCTGACCGCCCAGGGCAAACCAGACCTGACGTACGCCACCGGCGACTGGTCCATCCAGCCATCCGCCACACTGCGCTGGCAGCACTGCCCGGGACGGCTGACCATTGTCCGCTGCGCCCGGCTGTCGGTGCCGGCGGATTACACCAGGCCGCATGGCCGGAAGATCGCGCTGGCCCTGGTCGACTTCCCGGCCACCGGGCCGGCCAGCCAGCGGCTCGGCCCGCTGCTGGTCAACCCGGGCGGTCCCGGTGAGAGCGGGCTGGAGGAGGCGCTGACCGTGCGCGCGCTCCTGCCGCGCTCGCTCTCGGCCCGCTACGACATCATCGGGTTCGACCCGCGCGGGGTCGGTCATTCGCTGCCGGTCCTGCACTGTGACCCGTCGTTCTTCGACCGGCCGCAGCCGCCCGACCAGCCGGCCAGCCGGACCGCCGAGCGGGCGCGGGTCAGGCTGGCCAGGGCGTACGCGGCGGACTGCGAGCGGCGGGCCGGCGGCCTGCTGCCGCACATGACCACGGCGGACAGCGCGCGGGACCTGGACGCCATCCGGGCCGCCCTGGGCGTGCCGAAGATCAGCTATCTCGGCTACTCGTGGGGCAGCTACCTCGGTGAGGTCTACGCGACCCTGTTCCCCGGCCATGTCCGCCGGATGGCGCTGGACAGCATCGTCAGCCCCGGCGGCATGTCGTACCAGTTCTACCTCGGGCAGCGGGACCGCCTGTTCCAGGACCGGCTCACCGCGTTCTTCACCTGGGTCGCCCAGCACGACGAGGTGTACCGGCTGGGCCGCACCGAGGCGGCGGTGGAGGCCCAGTACCAGCTGGCCCAACGGCGGCTGGCCGCGCACCCGGTGGCGGCTGGCCAAGGGCCGCCAATCGGGCCCGACGGGCTAGCCGGGATCCTGGTGAGCGGCGCCGGATACGCGGACCTGCTCTGGCCGGACGCGGCCAGCATGCTGTCCGACTACCTGCACAGCACAAAGAGCGGCTTGCTGGTCAGGCTGTACCGCGCGCTGAACCTGACCGAGAACAACACGGCCGCGTTCAGCGCGGTCGCGTGCAGCGATATGGCCTGGCCGCGGAACTGGGCCCGGTGGGACGCCGACACCCGCCGGGCCGCAGTCACCGCACCCTGGCTGGCCTGGGAAATCACCTGGGGGCTCGCACCGTGCGCGTTCTGGCCGGTGCGCGGGCCGGCCAGGCCGATGCCGATCGGTGCTCAGGGGCTGCCGGGCATCCTGCTGCTCCAGGGAACGCTGGACGCGGCCACCCCGTATGCCGGGGCGCTGGCGGCGCGGCGGGCGCTCCCGTCGGCCCGGCTGGTCGTAGTGACCGGCGGCGGCACCCACGGTCAGTCGCTGGCTCTCCCCGCTGACCGGTGCGCCGACGGCTACCTGACCCGCTACCTGGCGACCGGCGCGCTGCCGTCCGGAGCAAGCCTGGTCAGCGCCACCTGTGCGGCACCCGCGCCGGTGCCCCCGCTGAGGGTGCCCGAGCCGGCCTCGCCGTCCGCGGGGAGCGGCTGACCCCCGCCGAGATCACGGGCTGGCCGCAGACTGGCGGCGCCGCGCCGGGTGCCGCGGGCGTGCCGTTACCCTGGAGGGGTGCTGCGCACCAGGACGTGGAAGTCATCGTCGCTGCGCCTGCTGAACGAGAGCGACCGTGACGAGGCGCTGGCGATCTGTGACCGCGACCCGGTCGCCAACGTGTTCGTCAGCGCCCGGCTGCGCGGTTCCGGGCTGGACCCGGGCCGGCTCGGCGCGCAGCTGTGGGGCTACTCCGACAGCGG
>DASVBE010000243.1:0-2315 GCA_036375995.1 Streptosporangiaceae bacterium
CAGTTAGTTACTCACCCACCAAGGGCGCGGGAGTGGCGCCATGACCTTATGACCGTCCGCTTTCAGGCCGGACATATGCCAAGTTGAGCGTATCGTGCAAGCGTCATGCGCTGACGCCGGTCGCTGCTGCTGTTGCTTTTACCGTTGCTGTCAGCTGCTCTCGGCGCCCCGAGCGCGGCTCGAACGCGCGACCTACTGACCGGAAACTAGCCTCCCATGGAGGGCAGCGGCCAGCCGCCCACCGCAGCATGGCTACGAGGGTCATGCGTGATCTGCGGACATTACGGTGAGTGGCGTGACACCCCGGACTGTCGCGAGTGATGTGGCGGTTACGGTGAGCTTCGTGTTTCAGGCGACGGCGCCGGCTCCGGGGCCGGCGTCGACGAGAATGACTTTCTTGCCGGGGTTGAGGCGCTCGATGTCGCGGATCTTGTCCCGGGTCTGACGGGCGGGGCTGCGCGGGCTGTAGTAATCGGGGCCGAGTTCTTCGTAGCGGGCGCCGGGGTCGCAGATGAGGATCCAGGCGATCTCGCAGATGACGCGGGAGACCGCGACGATGGCCTTCTGCTTGCCGCGCTTGCGGGCGATCCGGCGGTACATGGCACCCAGCCGGGTATCGGTCTTGGCCGCGGTCATCGCGGCCTGGCCGAGCGCGCCGCGGATGTACCGGTTGCCCTTGCCGGTGCGGCCGGGCCTGGCGGTCTCGCCGGACTGCATGGAG
This sequence comes from Streptosporangiaceae bacterium, assembly GCA_036375995.1. Classification (GTDB taxonomy): domain Bacteria; phylum Actinomycetota; class Actinomycetes; order Streptosporangiales; family Streptosporangiaceae; genus DASVBE01. The sequence goes on from DASVBE010000243.1 coordinate 722, forward strand.
CGCGGAGTCAGGCGGGCCCAGGCGGCGGCGTGCCCGGGGGTGGGGAACGTTGACGGGTCGGTGCCGAGCTCGGCGATGACGACCCGGGCGTTGCACTCGCCGATCCCGGTGATCTCATCCAGCCGCCCGGCCAGGCTCAGCGGGGTCGTGCTCGCATCGGCGCAGCCGGGGGCGTGCCCGCCGCCGCTCACTCCGCAGGCGGTGCAGCACGGCGCGGCGCGCGGGATAGCCGCCAGTTGCTGCCCGATCGCCTCGTCCAGCCCGGCGATCTCCTCGTTGATCGCGTCGATCAGCCGCAGGTGCGTGCTGATCTCGAACGCGTGAATGTCGCGGAACCGGCCGGTCAGCGCGTCCTCCAGCTCCCGCCGGGTGGCCTTGAGCCGCGTGTCGCCGAGCGCGGCCAGCGCCGCCGGGCTGCGCTCCCCGGCGACCAGGGCGTCCAGGAACCGGCGCCCGCTGGCCCCGAACAGGTCCGAGATCACCACCGAGATCTTCAGCAGCGCGTCCTCCAGGATCTTCTCCACCCGGGCCCGGTGCCGCGCCTGGTCCTGGGCCAGCCGGGCCCGGGTGCGGGTCAGCGCCCGCAGGTCCCGGACCGCCTCCGGCGGCACGAACGAGCGGCGCAGCATCCCCCGCTCGTTCAGCTTGCAGTGCCACACGCAGTCAGCGCGGTCGCTTTTGCCCCGCCCGGGCAGGTGCTTGACGTCGCGGGCGTTGACCAGCCACACCTCCAGCCCGGCCGCCTCGGCCAGGTAATACCAGATACGCCAGTAATCCGACGTTGACTCCAGCACCAGCCGCTGGATGCCCTCGCAGCGCAGGTGATCCATCAGCGCGATCACCTCCCGGCAGGTGGCCTCCACCCGCCACACCTTCTGCCGCCGCCGGTCCGGGCGGCTTCCCGGGACCCGGGTGCACACCATCCCGAACGCCTTCGCCACGTCGATCGCCGCCGCGTACTCCACCACCTGCACGCGGTCCTCGGCCACCTCCGCGCCGTCACCGCCGTGCTCAGCCACGGGGCCGGCGCTCCTGGCGTCCGCGTCGTTCTCTTTCGCCTTCTCCTTCGCGGGCATCGCGGCCTCGCCTTCCCTCGGAACCTGCAGGAACGAGGCTGCCCGGGGGACGGCGCGGGGAAAAGCCGAATCTGATCGGCGTGCTTTGAAGCGACAGTACCCAGCCCGCATCATCGTCCCCAGCGCCAGACTGCTTAACGGGCACGAGGCACCAAAGAGGAAACGGCGTCACGGGCAGCACACGACGATCATTCCCCCGATCCGTCCCATCCGCTGCACAGTCACCGCGGACCGCGCCGGCCGCAGCGTTCCCGGCTGGACAGCCCGCCCCGCATCCGCCACCCTGGAACCGGTCACGGCGCCGGCCGGCGCACGGGCAGCACACCTGTCGCCAGCAACGCCGGCCCGTGGCCACCCGCAGCCACCCCCGCCCCCCAGTTTCGCGGGAACCTCACGCCGCCAAGACCCAATGACTGCTTAGGACGTAAGCGCCGCTGCCGTAAGCTGCTCAACCGCAGGTCAACTCAGGCGGCGGATTGTCCCTCAGTGACCGTGAGAGACCCGGGATCAGTGACCGA
>DASVBE010000249.1:0-8925 GCA_036375995.1 Streptosporangiaceae bacterium
TGGGCGGCGGCATCCTTGATCTCGGCACTCTCGTGCTGCGGAACGTCAGGCTGACCGGGAACAGTGCCCCCAGCGGCGGCGGGCTGGCGATCCAGAACGGCGCGCACGCCACGATCAGCTTCTCTGAGCTGGACGGCAACAATGCGACGGGCGCAGCCGGCGGCGCCATTGACAACTCGGCTGACCTCGTCGTCGATCATTCCCGGCTGACCGGGAACACCGCGCACACCTTCGGCGGCGGCGTGTTCACGCTGGATCCGGGCACGTCCCGGATCACCCGCACGGTGGTGGCCCGCAACGTCGCAGGGCGCACGGGTGGCGGGATCGTCAACACGGCGGGAGCTACCACGGTGCTGGCCCTTGACCGGGTGGTGTTCAATCGCGCTGGCTCCGCCGGTGGCGGCATTTTCAACGGAGGCACCATCATGCTGCGGTTCACGCTGGTCGCCTTCAACTCCCCGGACAACTGCAGCCCGCAGGGCACCATCCAGGGCTGCCGGCACTAGCTGGCCGGGGGACAGGTACAGGCGGCCCCGCGCATCGGTTGGCCAGGCCCGGCGACATGCGCAAATAACGGGCAGGCGCCGGTGAACCCGTTGATCGTTTTTGTCCAGCCAGGCCGGTGCTGGCCATACTGAGCGCGGGGCCGCCCAGCCGAGTTGACTTAAGGGAAGCCTCTCCATGCGGATAATTTCCAGATCATCGGGCTACGCCGGGGCACTGCTCCTGGCCGGAACCGCCGCCCTCGCGGCGCCGGCCGCGCTGGCCTCGGCTGCGGTGCAGCCACCTCCCAACGTGCCGTGCAGCGCCACCGCGCTGGTCGCGGCGATCCAGCACGCCAACAGCGTCGGGACGGCGACGCTCCTGCTCGCCCCGGGCTGCAACTACGTGCTGACCGCAGCGGTGTCGGCGGACGACGGCCTGCCCCCGGTCACCGGGAACCTCACCATCTCCGGCAGCGGGGGCACCACGATCAGCCGCTCATCCGCCATGCTCTTCCGCATCTTCCACGTAGCCGCCGGCGGCAGTCTCACGCTGTCGGGCGTCACCCTGGCCAACGGGAATACGAACAACTTTGGCGGCGGCATCTCCGACCTGGGCACCCTCGCGCTGCAGAACGTCAAGGTGACCGGCGGCACCGCCGCTTTCGGCGGCGGGCTGTATGTCGCGCCCAGCGGGCACGTCACGGTCAGTTCCTCCGAGTTCTCCGGCAACGATGGCATTGCCCTGGGTGGCGGCATCTCCGACGATGGCACCCTCGCGCTGCGGAACGTCAAGCTGACCGGCAACACCGCGGGCAAAGGCGGCGGGCTGGACCTCGGGACGACCGGGCACGCCACGGTCAGCTTCTCCCGGCTGTCGGGCAACTTCGCCAATGGGGGCGGTGGCGCCGTTAACAGCGCGGGTCAGCTTGCCGTCAACCATGCCGTCCTTTCCGGGAACACCTCGGCCCTCAACGGCGCCGGGCTGAGAACGGAGGGGCTGGGCACGTCCCGGGTCAGCGGCACGCTCGTGGCCCGTAACCGCGCGCGGGGCATGGGCGGCGGGATCGACAACGAGGGCACCACGGTGCTCACCGGCGACCGGGTGGTGTTCAACAGCGCCGCCGACGGGGGCGGCATCCTTAACGAGGCCAACGGCACCGTTTCACTGCGGTTCACGCTGGTCACCTTCAACTCCCCGGACAACTGCACCCCGCGGGGCACCATCCGCGGCTGTCACCGCTAGCCGGCCGCCACCACCGCCCGCCTGGTCCCGGCACCCGCCGGGGACCGGGCGGGCGGCTGGCATGATGTCGGTGCGCCGCAGTGGCAGCCAGGGAGGTGCGCAGGTGGGCACGGTGTTCGAGCACCCGGTCAGCATCCGGTGGCGGGATATGGACGCCCTGGGCCACGTCAACCACGCGGTGTTCCTGACCTACCTGGAAGAGGGCCGCGACGCCTGCTTCAAGCAGCTTTTCCGCGACCTGGACTACGTGATGGTCCGGCTGGAGATCGACATGCGCGCGGAGATCCGGCTGGCCGACGAGCAGGTCACGGTGCAGATCGCGGTCGAGCGGATGGGCAACAGCAGCCTGACCACCAGGGAGACGATCCGCACCAGGGACGGCCAGGCCGCGGCCGAGGCTCGCGTGGTGACCGTCCGCTGGGACCCCAAAGCCCGCACGTCGCTCCCGTTCACCGAGCCGGAGCGCGCGAAGCTGGCCGCCGCCATCGGCGGAGGCTCCTGAGCCGGCCTCGGCTCAGGAGCCTCCGCCCGGCCCGGGCCTCGTCCCGGGCCCACCGGGCCCACCGGAGCACGGTCTGCTGGAAGTCCGGCAGGAACCGCCACCTCAGGCCGCTGCACGGCAGCCGCGCTGCGCTCGGTCAGGCGCTGGCGATCAGGTAGCGGAACACGTTGTCCTGCCGGTAGCTGCCGTCGGGCTTCCTGCTCCCGGCGAATGCCCTGGTCAGCGCGCCCCGGACAGCCGGGAGGCCGGAATGCGTGATAGCCGCGCGAGCTGGGCCCGAGCTGAGCTGGGTGCGGACCGCGGTGGCCAGGTCGGGATAGATCAGCGGGTTGGGCACGTCCGCGACGATCACCGGGATCAGGCCGGCCGCCGCGGCCAGCTTCTCCAGCTGGCCTTCCTCGCTCCAGGCGACGGCCCCGGGCGCATCCGGCGGGGCGGGCGGCAGCAGCGGGCCCAGCTCCTTGAACATGACCCCGCTCTCGCACTGCGCGGGCGGCCCCCAGACCACCACCCCGATCAGCCCGCCGGGCCTGGCCACCCGGGCCATGCCGCGCAGCGCGGCAACCGGGTCGCCGGCGAACTGCACCGCGTTGAAGGCGGTAATCACATCGAAGGCGCCTGGGCCGAAGGGCAGCTCGTCCTCCAGGTCCCCGGCCGTCAGCACGGCGCCCGGCACCCGCTCCGCCGCAATGTCCAGCAGCGCCGGGGTCGCGTCAAGGCCCGACACGGTGGCCCCCCGCCGCGCGGCGAGGAGCAGCGCGAATCCGCCGCCGCAGCCCACGTCGAGCAGCCTGGTGCCGGGCCCGACCCCGGCCGCATCCAGGACCGCCTCGTAGAAGGGCGTGCACATCGGCTCGTTGTAGTCCGACCAGTCGCGCGCGCCCGGGCCCCACAGCTCGGCCTGCGCCGTCCCTGTTCCCATCACCGTTCCCCTTTTCTGGCTACCGCGTGGCCGCCGGCCGCGGCGGACGCCGCCGCCCGGGAGCCAGCACGGAACCCATCGTCGGCGGACTCCCGGCCCGGCGAATCGGCAGGAACACGCAGACCGCTACCTGTTTGCCCGGCCGGCGGTGAACTGCGGGCGGCGGCCAGGCCGGCCTCGGCGCCGGCGGCTGGGTAAGAACACGTAACCGGCCCCGTAACCCGGTCGCGGGACCAGGTCCGGCGCCCGGCCGCGGATGATAATGACCAGGTGGCGGAATTGCTCTGCGCAGCGCTCATCGGCCGCGACGCCGAACTCGCCCGGCTCCGGGCGGCACTGGCCCGCGCCCGGAGCGGGTCCGGCGGGGTGGTGTTCGTCACCGGCGAGGCCGGGATCGGGAAGTCCCGGCTCACCCGGGAGCTGGCCACAGCGGCCGGGCCCGGGACTACGGTGCTGGCCGGCCGGGCCGTACCGGTCAGCGCCAGCATTGGCTACCGGCCGCTGACCGAGGCCCTGCTGCAGGCCCTGCGCGGGCAGGCGTTCCCCGGCGACCCGGGCCTGGCGGCCTGGCGGCCGGCGCTGTGCGCGGTGCTCCCCACCCTGGACGGCGGCGGGCATGGCGGCGGCGACGGCCAGCACGGCGACTACTCGGCGGCGGTCCGCGGCGAGGCCGTGCTCCAGCTGCTGCGCCGCCTCGCCGGGCCGGCCGGCCTACTGCTGGTCCTGGAAGATCTGCACTGGGCCGATCCGGACACGCTCGCGGTGCTCGAGTACCTCAGCGACAACCTCGCCGCCGAGCCCGTGCTCTGCGTGGCCACCTGCCGGGACGAGGACGAGGCCGGGCCCGCGGGCGCCTCGCTCGCCGCCCGGCTGGCCGCCCGGCGCGCCGCCGCCCGCCTTCCGCTCGGGCGGCTGACCGACGATCAAGTGGCCAGCATGGTGCGAGCCTGCCTGCCCGGGGCGGGCGGCGAGGTCGTCTCCCGTGTCCAGCAAATGGCCGAGGGCATCCCGTTCCTGGTCGAGGAATCGCTGGCCGCGTCGGGCGTGCCCGGGTCGTTCGCCGACGGCGTCCGCTCCCGGCTGGCCGCGCTGACCGCGGACGAGCGGCTGGTGCTGTTCACCGCGGCGCTGCTCGGCCGGCAGTTCGACTGGCGGCTGCTCGGGGCCGCCACCGGCCTGGACGCCGGCCTGGTCACCGCCGCACTGGAACGCGGGGTCGCCGCCCAGCTGCTCACCGTCTCCGACGACGCCTTCCGGTTCCGGCACATGCTGACCAGGGAGGCGGTAGCCGCCGCGGTGCTGCCGCCGCGGCGGGCGGCCCTGGCCGCCGCGGCCCTCAGCGCGGTGCAGGCCGCGCACCCCGGGCTTCCCGGTGGTTACGGCGACCTCGCCGCGGACCTGGCCCTGCAGGCCGGGCAGCGGGCGGAGGCCGGTGGCCTGCTGGCGGCCTCCGGCCAGGCGGCGCTGCGCCGCGGCGCGCTCGCCACCGCGGCCCGGACTCTGGCCCGGGCCGTTGACCTGCTCGATGACCGCGATAAGCGGGCGAGCGCCGAGATGCTCCTGATCGAGAGCCTGACGCTGGCCGGCCAGGTCGACGAGGCGATGCGGGTCGCACAGCAGCTCACCAATAGCCTGCCGGGCGGGCCCGGCTCGGCCGCGACCCGGCTGGCGGTGCACGTGAAACTGGCCCACGCGGCCGTCGGCGCCACCCGGTGGGCGGACGCGAGGCGGCAGCTTGGCCTAGCCGCGGACCTGCTCGCGGCCTGCCCGGATGCCGCGCTCAGCGCGGAGACCCAGGTGCTCAGCGCGGAGCTCGCGCTGGCCGACGGGGACCTCGCCCAGGCCCGCGAGCTGGCCAGCGCCGCGCTGCGCTCCCCCGCGGTCAGTCCCGGGATCCGCTGCCACGCCCTGGAACTGACCGGCCGGGTCCTGCGGTCCACCGATCTGGACGGGGCCCGGCGGGCCTTCGAGGAGGCGCTCGGCACCGCCGAGGAGGCCGGGCTGGCCGTGGGCCGGCTGCGGGCCCTGCACGAGCTCGGCACGATCGACATGTTCGACCGCGCCGACACCGGCCGGCTGGCCCAGGCTCGGCGTACCGCCGGGGAACTGGGGGCGGCCAGCACGGGCGCCGTCATCGACCTGCAGCTCACCGCAGCCGGGTTCTTCCGGTTCGAGCTCGACGCCGCCGAGCGGCACGCCCGGTCAGGACTGGCCATCGCCAGCCGGCTCGGGCTGGACAAGATCCGCGCCATCCTGCTGCTGTTCCTCGGCGAGATCAGCGCGCTGCGCCTCGACCAGGCGGCCATGGATGGCTACCTGGCGCAGGCCATGGACGCCGAGCCGGGCGACCCGGAGATCGAGGGCAGCGCGCTGGCCGGAGGCCGCGGGATGCTGGCCCTTCTCTGCGACGACCGGCCAGCCGCACTCGGCAGCCTCGGCCGCGGCCTCGCCTTGCTCGACACGCTGCCGCAGCAGGGCCCTGCCCCGTACCGGGCGCTGTGGCCGCTGCTGCTCGCCGCGGAAGGCGACCCGCGGGCGGCCGCCGAGACCGCTCGGGCCCGGCAGACCGGGCTGACCGTCAACCTGGTCAACCGGGGCCTGCTCGGCTACGCCGACGCGATCCTGGCCGGCCGGGCCGGCCAGCACGAGCGCGCCGCCGGACTGGCGGCCGCCGCCGACGGCGCGCTGCGCCCCTATCCGGTGTGGGCCGACCTGGCCCGGCTGCTCGCGGCCGAAGCGGCCCTGGGCGGCGGCTGGGGCCAGCCACGGCGCTGGCTGGAGACGGCCGCCCGGTCGTTCGCCGCCCACGGGATCGGCCCGCTGGCGGAGCGCTGCCGCCGGCTCCTCCAGGAGCCGCAGCCGAGCCGCTGGTCCCGGCTGGGCATCACCGACCGGCAGGCCGACGTGCTGCGCCTGGTGGCACAGGGCCGGTCCAACAAGGAGATCGCCGCCCGGCTGCACCTGTCGCCGCGGACCGTGGAGAAGCACGTGGAGAGCCTGCTGCGGAAGACCGCCGCCCGGTCCCGCACCCAGCTGGTAGCCCTGGCCGGCCCGGAATCCGCCGACGGCCCGCCGTAGCGCCGCCAGCCCGCCGTAGCGCCGCCGCCGGCATCGCCCGTCAGGTCCCGGTTAGGTAACGACTTTCCCAACGGTGAACCATCCGCCCGCCTCCGGGCGTGCCCCAGCGGGGCCATCCGGATGAGTAACCCCGGTCCGCTGGAGCCGGGACTACGAGCGGGAGGATGCTCATGAGCCGATCTACCACCCTGCGGGCGCGCGGCCTATGGCCGGCGGTCCTGATTGTGACCGCTGGATCACTGGCCACCGCAGCGCTGGGCGCCACGCCTGCCCTGGCCCGCGCGGGCGGCGGCTACCGGCAGGTCAACCTGGTCTCCGACCAGAACATGCGGGCTCCCCTGCGGGACACCGACCTGGTCAACGCGTGGGGCCTGGCCGCCTCGCCGGGCACCAACGACAAGCCGGGGTCCCCGCTGTGGGTGGCCGACAACGGCACCGACAAGGCGACCCTGTACGCCGGCACCGGGCCGGCCTCGGTCGCCAAGCAGGGCCTGGTAGTCAGCGTCCGGGGCATGGCGCCGACCGGGCAGGTGTTCAACCCGTTCCCGCACGCCTTCATGGTCAGGGACAAGCGCGGCCACACCGGGGCGTCGCTGTTCCTCTTCGACACCGAGAACGGCACCATCGACGGCTGGAGCCCGGGCGTCGGCGCGGTCGGCAAGAACCCGTCCACCACTACCTTCGTCGCGCACCGCAAGGCGCACGCCATCTACAAGGGCCTGGCCCTCGGCACGGTCGCGGGCCGGCCGGTGCTGTACGCCACGAACTTCCACTCCGGCCAGGTCGAGGCGTACAACGGCCGGTTCCACCGGATCACGCTGCCCGGCGGCCGCTTCGTCGACCCGCATATGCCCGCGGGCTACGCGCCGTTCGGCATCGCCGAGATCCCCGCCGGCCACAGCCTGGTAGTGACCTACGCCAAGCAGGAGGGGCCGCACAGCCCCGACGAAGTGGACGGCCCCGGGCTCGGTTTCGTGGACGTCTTCTCCAACGACGGCCGGTTCATGCACCGGCTGGCCAGCCATGGCGCGCTCAACGCGCCGTGGGGCGTGGCCCTGGCGCCGGCCGGCTTCGGCCAGTTCAGCGGCGACCTGCTGGTGGGCAACTTCGGCGACGGGCGCATCAACGCGTACAACACGTCCACCGGGGCCCGCGCCGGCCAGCTGCGGCGGCTCAGCGGCGGCCCGGTCGTCATCCCCGGCCTGTGGGCGCTGATGTTCGGCAACGGGAACGCGGCCAAGACCAATGAGCTGCTCTTCTCCGCCGGACCTGGCGGCGAGAGCCACGGCCTCCTGGGGAAGCTGGTGGCTCCGTAGTTTAGAACTGATCAGCAGTGATATAACCGGGGCCGGGCGACGAATCGCCCGGCCCCGGTACCCGTCACTCACCCGTACACCCGCCATCGGGTGGAGTGGCCCCGGTTCCTCCGGAGCCGGGACCGAGAGCGGGAGGTACAGCATGACCCGAGTGACGGCACTACCAGCCGGGATCCGGCGCGGGCTGATACCCGCGGCCGCGATAGTGACATCAGCGACCCTGGCCGTGACAGCGTTCGGCAGCATGCCGGCCAGCGCGAAGGCACGCGGCGGCTACCGCCAGGTCAACCTCGTCTCCGACCTGACCATGAAGGGCGTCCTCAAGGACCCGGACCTGGTCAACGCCTGGGGGCTGGCCGCCTCGCCGGGCACCAACGCCAAGCCGGGCTCCCCGCTGTGGGTGGCCGACAACGGCACCAGCAAGGCGACGCTGTACGCCGGCACCGGGCCGGCCTCGGTGGCCAAGGTGGGCCTGGTGGTCAACGTCCGCGGCGAAGACCCGACCGGGCAGATCTTCAACCCGTTCCCGCACGCGTTCGGGGTCAGCGACGGGCAGGGCCACCACGCGCCCGCGCTGTTCGTCTTCGACACCGAGAACGGCACCATCGACGGCTGGAGCCCGACCATCGGCGCGGTCGGCAAGAACCCGTCGACCACCACGTTCGTCCTGCACCGCAAGGCGCACGCCATCTACAAGGGCCTGGCCACCGCGCGGTTCAACGGCGAGCCGGTGCTGTACGCCACCAACTTCCACTCCGGCAAGGTGGAGGCGTACGACCGCAGCCTGCACCGGATGAGCCTGCCGGGCCACTTCATTGACCCGAACCTGCCCGCGGGCTACGCGCCGTTCGGCATCGCCGAGATCAACGGCAACCTGGTCGTGACCTACGCCAAGCAGCAGGGGCCGCACAGCCCTGACGAAGTGGACGGCCCCGGGCTCGGGTTCGTCGACATGTTCGGCAACGGCGGCCACTTCCTCGGCCGGCTGGGCACCCGCGGCCCGCTCAACGCGCCGTGGGGTATCGCGCTGGCCCCGCAGGGCTTCGGCCGGTGGGCCGGCGCCCTGCTGATCGGTAACTTCGGCGACGGGCACATCAACGTCTACAACCCCACGATCGCCCGGCACGGGCACCTGGGCCAGATGCTGCGGCCCAGCGGCCGCCCGATGGTCATCCCCGGCCTGTGGGGGCTGATGGCCGGCAACGGCAACGCGGCCAAGACCAGCGAGGTGCTCTTCTCCGCGGGCCCGTCCGACGAGTCGCACGGCCTGCTCGGCAAGTTCATCCCGCAGATCCCGTGACCCAGCGGCCGTGACCCAGCGGCACGGCTGAAAAGCACGATCCAGCAGGCGGCCCGGCCGGTGCGCAGCGCACCGGCCG
>DASVBE010000304.1:0-5502 GCA_036375995.1 Streptosporangiaceae bacterium
GGGCCAGCGTGGCTGGGCCCCGGCCCGTGGGGCGAGTCCGCGTCAACCTAAGCTGGCGTCTGGCCAGTCTGCGGAGGGAGGCGACATAGCCAGGTCAGCTGTTACGGTCCGCCGTGCGGGGCCGCCGGTCGCATCGATTGAGCGGCAGGGCATCGAGTACATTTCGCCCGGTGCCCGGTGGGGCCGGCCGGCCAGCCTGTTCGGCCTGTGGGCCGGGGCGGTGGCCAACGTCGAGTACCTGCTCTACGGCTGCCTGGCCGTGCTCCTTTTCGGGCTGTCGTTCGGCCAGGCGGTGGCGATAATCTGCGTCGGCAACCTGTCCTACCTGCTGACCGGGCTGGCCAGCCTGCAGGGCCCGCAGGCGGGCACCACCACGTTCACGGTCAGCCGGGCCCCGTTCGGCCCGCGCGGCAACAAGGTGCCGACCCTGTTCAACTGGGCTACCCAGGTTGGCTTCGAGGTCGAGGGCCTGTCACTGATCGTCTTCGCGGGCCTGGCGCTGGCCGCCAGGGGCGGGCTCGGCGCAACTGGCTCAGTCAAGATCATCGCCGTGCTGGCCGCTGTCGCGATCCAGGCCGTCCTGCCGGTGCTCGGGCATGCCGCCGTGCTCAAGGTGCTGCGGGTGCTGGCGGTGCCGTTCGCCGTGCTGTTCGTGATCATGGCGGTGATCACGGTGCCGAAGGCCCACCTGGCGGCCGGGCACGGAGCCGGATGGGGGGCGATGACGGTGTTCCTGGCACTGGTCATCGCGGGTGGCGGCCTCGGCTGGACAGAGAACGCGAACGACTACTCGCGCTACCTGCCGGCCGGCACCAGCCCGCGGCGGATCGTGGCTGCCGTCGCGCTGGGTGCCGCCATCCCGTCTGCGCTCCTGGAGATCCTCGGTGCGGCGGTGGCCACCGGCGTGCCCGGAGCCTCCTCGGTGACCGGCCTGACGGCAGGCTTCCCCGGCTGGTTCATCGTGCCGTACCTGACGGTGGCGATCATCCAGCTGTTCGCCATCAACACGCTGGATCTGTATTCCTCCGGGGTCACGCTGCAGAGCCTGATCCCTGGTCTCAGCCGGCTGCAGTGCGTGACCATCGACACCGTGGTCGCGGGCGGGCTGACCGCGGCCGCCGTCTTCTCCTCGCGGTTCTTCGCGCTGCTGTCCGACTTCGTCCTGTTCATCATCGTCTGGCTGGGGCCGTGGTGCGCGATCTACCTGACCGACTGGCTGCTGCGCCGCGGCCGGTACGATCCGGCTGCCTTGCTGGACGTCCGCGGCGGGCGGTACTTCCGGCGGGGCGGCGTGCACTGGCCCGCCATCATCGCCCAGGCCGCCGGGATGGCCGCGGCCATGCTCTGGCTGAACGCCGCCACACCCTACGTATCGGTGCTGTCCCGCTCGGCCGGTCTTTCTGACTTCAGCGTGTTCACCGGGTTCGCCGTGGGCGGGATCGTGTACTGGCTGCTGGCCCGCCGGGCCGTCCGCGCCGAGGGTGCCGCCACCGGGTCACCGGGTGGCCGCTGAGCTGCGGAAACTTCCGGAATGTCGGCCCGGCGGGCGACAATGGCCCGGTGCAGCCGGTGAACGAGGCGGTGCGGGTGCGGCCCGCGGCTGCGCTGCGCCCGTTCATCGCCTGGTACAGCGGCTACCGGCAGGCCGGGGTCGAGCCCGCCATGCACCGGGGCATGCCGTCGCCGTGGCTGACGCTGATCTTCACCCTGGACGAGCCGCTGACCGTGGCCGCGCACCCGGACCCGGCGCAGCACCCGGGCACGTTCGACACGCTGGCCGGCGGGCTGCACACCACCCCGGCCGTGATCACCCACCACGGCTGGCAGTCCGGCATCCAGGTCGCGCTGAGTCCGCTCGGCGCCCGGCCGCTGCTCGGGCTGCCCGCCGGGGAGCTGGCCGGAGTCGACGTACCGGGCAGCGCGGTCATCGGCGCGCTGGCCGGGGAGGTCCGCGAGCGGCTGCGGGCCGCGCCGTCCTGGCCGCACCGGTTCGCGGTCATCGACGACGTGCTGACCGCCCAGCTGGTGCGCCACCGGGACCGCGGCGGCGCGGTGGCGCCGGAGGTCAGCCCTGAGGTCGGGCTGGCCTGGCGGGAGCTGCTGCGCTCCGGCGGCCAGGCCCGGATCGGCGGGCTGACCCGCGAGACCGGGTGGAGCGCGCGGCACCTGCAGGGCCGGCTGCGCACCGAGACCGGCCTGACCCCGAAGGCGGCCGCCCGGGTGATCAGGTTCGACCGGGCCCGGCGGCTGATGCTGCGCGGCGGCCAGCACCGGCCCGGCGGGCTGGTGCTGGCCGACCTGGCCGCCGAGTGCGGCTTCTACGACCAGGCTCACCTGGACCGGGAGTTCCGCGCGCTGGCCGGGTGCAGCCCCAGCCGGTGGCTGGCCGAGGAGTTCCGAAACGTCCAAGCCGCGTTCGCGGACGGGCTGCGAGGCTCGTGACATGAGCGATAAGACACCGCCACCTCAGGTGTGGCCCAGCCTGCGGGCCAGCGACGCCCGCGGCCTCATCAGGTTCCTGGCCGACGCGTTCGGCTTCATCGAAGTAGCCGTCTACGGCGAGGGTGACCGGGTCGATCACGCCCAGCTGGCCTGGCCGCTGGGCGGCGGGATCATGCTCGGGTCGGCCGGGCGGGACCCGGCCAGCCATGACGACTGGGCGCTGCGACCCGGCAGCTTCGGCTGCTACGTGGTGACCGACGAGCCGGACAAGCTGTTCGCCCGGGCCACCGCGGCGGGCGCGAAGGTGCTGCGGGAGCTGACCGACACCGACTACGGCTCGCGCGATTTCGCGGTGCTCGACCCGGAGGGCAACCGCTGGTCGTTCGGCACGTACCGGGGCGAGCCGGTCCCGTCCTGACCCGTGCTGTCCTGACCCGTGCTGTCCCGACCGGGGCAGTCCTGACCGGGGCCGGCCGGCTGCGGCGATACCGCCGTCGTGCCGCCGGCCGGCATCCGGAACCGGGGGAGCGGGGACGGCAGCAGGAACAGCGCGCCGGTGATCCCGCCGAGTGCGGCGATCCACAGCGTGGTCCGCACGCCGATGGCCGCCCCGAGGGCGCCGCCGGCCAGCGCGCCCACGGGCCTGGTGCCGTAGTTGACCGCCTGGAAGGCACCCGATACGCGGGACCGGATGGCATCGGGGATCACCGCCGCGAAGATCGCCCCGATGCTGATGTCCAGCACCATGACCCCGTATCCAGAAAAGAATTCGGCCATGAACACCATGATCAGGATCAGCGGCCGTGGCCCCGTGGCCAGCGGGATGAGGACCATAGGCGCGGTGAACACGACGCAGCCGAGGACGTAGGCCCAGCCGACGCCGAGGCGCCGGGAGATCCGCTGGGTCGTGGCCGCGCCCAGCACGCCGCCGAACGCGCCCGCGCCGAGCAGAACACCCAGCTCGCCGGGGCGGATGTGCAGGTAGCGGACCGCGTACAGGACCATCAGCGCGAAGAACATGAAGTTGAAGAAGTTGATCGTGGCCACCGCGGCCAGCGAGGCGCGGACGATCGCCGAGCCGCGGATGAACCGGGCGCCGGCCAGCAGGCCGCCGTGCCCGGGGCCGGACTTCGGCGGCTCGGCCGGCCGGATCCGGCTGAGGAACCAGGCTGACCCGAGGAACGAGAGCGCGTCCGCGACCACCGCGAACGGCGCGGTCAGCCACTGCACCAGCACGCCGCCCACGCTGGGGCCGCCCACGAACGACAGCGCCCGGCTGCCGTAGACCAGCGACTGGCCCGCTACGTACTTCTCCTCCGGCACCAGCGCGACGAAGAGGGCCGGATCGCACACCACGAACAGGATGCTCAGCGTGCCCGTGGCGAACGCCACCGCGTACAGCTGGGCCAGGGTCAGCACCCCGGCCGCGTAGCACACCGGGACGGTGGCCAGCAGCGCCGCGCGGCCCAGGTCGGCGGCGATCATCAGCTGGCGGCGGTGCCCGATCCGGTCCGCCCAGACCCCGGCGTGCATCCCGAACAGCAGGCTGGGCAGCCACTCGAGACCGGCCAGCACGCCCATCTGGGCCGGGCCGGTGTGCAGCGTCAGCACCCCGACCAGCGGCAGCACGATCCCGGAGATCTGGTCGCCGAACATCGAGATCGTCTGCCCGGCCCAGTACCGGCGGAAGAACCGCTCCCGCAGCAGCGCCGGGATCAGGGACCGGCCCAGCCGCTTCACGGCGTGCGCTGGCCCGGGCCGGGGGCCTGGTCCTGGTCCTCGGTCAGGCCGGGCGGGACCGGCCAGCCCGCGATGCTCATCAGCGGGAAGGCCAGGTGCAGGAACGTGACCGGGCGGGAGCCCCGCGGGCGCAGGCCGGGCTCGGTGGTCCGGGCCAGGAAGCGGTCGGTCAGCGCGCGGACCTCCTCGTCCAGGGCGGACAGCTCGTCCGCGGTCAGCCACAGCTGGGTATCGCCGAAGTGCGCGGCGGCGCGCCACGCGGCTGGCTCGTCCATCCGCGTGGCCATCCAGCGCCGCACGTCGTCGAAATACTGCTCGGCCACCACGGCACTGAGCAGTTCCGAGGCGGCCGCCGCGGCCGGGCTTTCTGTGCTGTCCTCCCACTGGGTGAACATCGCGGTCGCCCGCCACGGCCGCTCCCGGCCCTGCCCGCCGGGTGCCTCCTCGACCAGCCCGTACTTCGCCAGCGACCGCAGGTGGAACGAGGTGCTGCCGGAGCTCTCGCCGAGCAGCACGCCGGCCTGGGTCGCGGTCAGCGGGCCCTGCATCCGCAGCAGGCCGACCAGTGCCATCCGCAGCGGGTGCGCCAGAGCCCGCAGCGCCCGCGGGTCGCTGACCCGGGTGACAGAGCGCGCCGAAGCTGCCCCGGGCGCCTCGGCCGTCTGGGCGGTCTCGGCCGTCTCGTCTCCGGAACCTGTCGTCGCCATGGTGCCAACATATGCTTGCAAAGACTTCTTTGCAACATGTTGTTTGCAGCGCTGTGTTTGCAGCCGGGTCTTTGCAGGGTGGCCGTTGCGGAGGGCGCACAGGCTGCGTGGTCTGGGGCGGATGGTTACTGATCGCACAGAAGGGGCTGATACCATCCCAGAACCGCACTCGGGGTGGTGGGTGCGGCGAGCCAGGACAATGCGGGGTTCGGGTCGGGATCTGCCATGGCCGCAGGGTTGTACGACTTCATCATCGTGGGGGGCGGGTCAGCGGGCTGCGCCCTGGCGAACCGCCTCTCGGCCGACCCGGCGAACCGGGTCCTGGTCCTGGAAGCCGGCCGGCCGGACTACCGGTGGGACGTGTTCATCCACATGCCCGCCGCGCTGACGATCCCGATCGGCAGCCGGTTCTACGACTGGCGGTACGAGTCGGAGCCCGAGCCGGAGATGCACGGCCGCCGGGTCTACCACGCCCGTGGCAAGGTGCTCGGCGGGTCGAGCAGCATCAACGGCATGATCTTCCAGCGCGGCAACGCGATGGACTACCAGCGGTGGGCCGCCGACCCGGGGATGGGCGACTGGGACTACGCGCACTGCCTGCCGTACTTCCGCC